>JAEYRU010000219.1 GCA_023435335.1 Pseudomonadota bacterium | reverse complement strand
GGCGCTGCCGGCCTTGCTGCGGGCGCGGCGTCCACGCCACCGCCCTTCCTCTCCGCTGTCAGCGCCACCACCGCGCCGGCCACGCCGGGCATCGCCTTGACCGCGCGCTCCGCCGCCGCCCGCAGCGGCTCCAGCTGCTGTGCGCGCTCGGCGGGAACCGTGATCGAGAAGAAGACCTTGCCGTCCGCGATGAATACTTCCGAGACGAGGCCGAGCGAGACGATGTCGCCCTCGAAATCCGGGCCCTTGATGGCCCGCAGCGTGTCGAGGACAGTTTCCTTTGTAAGCGCCATGGCGATCCGTTTCCGTTGGCCGATCAGGGGGCGCGATCTTGAGCCGTCCGCTCCAGATAATCGCTTTTGGCATCATGTCAAAGCGGCGCGACACAGCGGCGTGCGCTCCGCATTTCTCTGCTTGCAATTAATCAATCGATTGATTAAAGATTGCCCATGACGAATAATGAGCAGGATGTGACAACGGCACCCGCCGGCGCGGAGGCCACGCGACAGGCTCTTATCATGGCAGGTCTCACGCTGTTCGGGCGCCGCGGCTTCGAGGGAACCTCAACGCGCGAGATCGCGTCGGCGGCCAAGGCCAACATAGGGTCCATCGCCTATCATTTCGGCGGAAAGGACGGGCTCCGCGCGGCCTGCGCCCGGTACATCGTGGATACCATCAGGGCCGTCGCCGGCCCGGCGGTGGGCCTTGGCGAGGCGGAGGTATTGGATGCCGATGCGGCGGAGCAGCGGCTGGTTCAGGGCGTAGAGCGCATGGTCGCATTCATGGTGGCGCATCCTGAACCGGCTGTATTCGTGCAGTTTGTGCTGCGCGAGCTCGCGACCGCCGGGCCGGGTGTCGATATCCTCTACGACGGCGTTTTCGAACCCATGCACAAGCGCCTTTGCCAGCTCTGGGGGCAGGCCACCGGTCAGCCGGCGGAGAGCGAGCGCACTCGCATCGCGGTCTTCGCGATGATCGGGCAGGTCGTCTATTTCCGCATCGGACGTGAGCCGGTCCTCCGCCGCATGGGCTGGAACGATATTGGCCCCGCCGAGGCTGCCAGGCTCGCCGCCGTCTTCACCGAGAACCTCAAGGCCGCGCTTCGGATCCACAGGGAGGCAGGACAATGAGCTGGCTGTGCGCAATCCCGCTGGCAGCATCGCTGTTTTCCGCGTGCGATGCCCCACCGCCGCTGGCGGTCGGCTACGTCGAGGGCGAATACGTCCTGCTGGCGCCGATCGAGAACGCGCAGGTGCGCGCAGTGTCGGTGCGCCGCGGCGACCATGTGGAAGCGGAACAGGAACTGGCGGCGCTGGAGGATACCGACGCGCGTATTGCCGTGGCGCAGGCGCAGGCCGCGCTCGCCCAGGCCGAGGCGCAGCTTGCCGACCTGAAGCTCGGCAAGCGGCCGCAGGAGATCGCGGTGCTGGAGGCGGCGCTGCGCTCGGGCGAGGCGCAGGCTTCGGAAGCGCGGCGCGTCCTGGAGCGCACGCAGGGGCTGCAGCAGAGAGGCATTGCCACCAACGCCGATCTCGACCGGGCGGCGACCGCGCTGGAAACGGCGGAGGCGGCCGTGGGCAAGGCCAGTGCCGATCTCGACGTGGCGCGGCTGCCGGCGCGCGCCGAGACGATCACCGCCGCCGAGCACCAGGCGGAGCAGGCGCGCGCCGCGCTAGAGCAGGCGCGCTGGCGGCTGTCGAAGCGCATCATCACTGCGCCTGCGGCGGGCCGCATCAACGATCTCATCCGAACCGTGGGCGACATTTCCGGCCCGTCCGCTCCGGTGATCTCGCTGCTTCCGGAAGGCGCGGTCAAGATCAAGCTCTACGTCCCGGAGATGTCATTTTCGCGGGTGAGGGTCGGCGACCGGCTCGCCCTGCGCTGCGACGGCTGCCCGGAAGGGCTGACGGCGCGCGTGAGCTACGCCTCGCCGGAGCCGGAGTTCACGCCGCCGGTGATCTATTCGCTGGAATCGCGGCAGAAGCTTTCACACCTGGTCGAGGCGCGACCGGAGGGCGATACGGCGGCCCTGAAGCCGGGCCAGATCGTGGACGTGATGCGAATCGGTGGTGAATAGCGAGTAGTGTTTAGTGGCGGAAATACCCATGCACCCCCTGCAGTGCCACCATCCACTACTCACTATTCATCACGCGCTCCGGTACCGGAGGTAGGCCATGAGCGGCAATCCGGCCAATGCGATCGACGTACGGGGACTGGTCAAGCGTTTCGACGGGCGAACCGTTGTCGATCACGTGTCGATGACCGTGCGCAAGGGCGAGATCGTCGGCTTCCTCGGACCCAACGGTTCCGGCAAGACGACGACGATCCGCATGATGTGCGGCCTGCTGACCGCCGACGAGGGTGAGGGCGAGGTGCTCGGCCACGACGTGCGCACCGAGAGCCGCAAGATCAAGCGGGAAGTCGGCTACATGACCCAGCGCTTCTCGTTCTACGAGGACCTGACGATCGCCGAGAACCTCGATTTCGTGGCGCGCCTCTACGAACTGAAGCCGCGCCGGGCCTATGTCGACCGTACGCTCGAGGACCTGGGGCTGACCTCGCGCCGCAACCAGCTCGCCGGCACGCTGTCAGGCGGCTGGAAGCAGCGGCTGGCGCTGGCGGCCTGCATCATGCACGAACCGAAGCTGCTCCTGCTCGACGAGCCGACCGCGGGCGTCGACCCGAAGGCGCGGCGCGAATTCTGGGACGAGATCCACAAGCTTGCGGCCGGCGGCCTCACCGTGCTCGTCTCCACCCACTACATGGACGAGGCCGAGCGCTGCCATCGCATAGGTTACATCGCATACGGCAGGATGCTGGCCACCGGGACGGTGGAAGACGTCGTGCGCGAGGCCGGGCTCGTCACCTATGT
>JAEYRU010000121.1 GCA_023435335.1 Pseudomonadota bacterium | reverse complement strand
GAAGCGGTCACCATGCGTCGGCTGGCGGCGGAGGTGGGCGTGCAGGCCGCAGCGCTCTACCGGTATTTCCCGACCAAGGAAGAACTGCTCTTCTCCCTGATGCGCGAGCACATGGACGGGCTGATCGCCAGCTGGGATGAGGCGCGTCCTGACGCGCCCGATCCGGTCGCACGGCTCGCCGCCTTCGTGGAGAACCACATCCGCTTCCATGTCGCGCGCCGCCACTCCACGCATGTCAGCAACATGGAATTGCGCAGCCTGTCGCCGCAGCGGCTGACGGCCATCCTCAAGCTGCGTGGGCAGTACGAGAAGGAACTGCGGCAGATCCTGCGTGACGGTGCCGAGACGGGCGTCTTCCGGATCGGAGATGTCACGCTGACGGCGATGGCCGTCATCCAGATGATCACGGGCGTGATCGTCTGGTTCCGGCCGGACGAGCGGCTGTCGGTCGAGCAGGTGGCGGAAACCTATCATACAATGACGATGCGCCTCGTCGGCGCTGAGACGGAGGAACACCATGTATGAGTACAGCATGAGCTTCGGGCTCGGCGAGGAGATCGAGGCGCTGCGTGACCTGGTGCGCCGTTTCGCGGCCGACGAGATCGCGCCGCGCGCCGGCGCGATCGACCGCGACAATGATTTCCCCGCCGACCTGTGGCAGAAGTTCGGCGGCCTTGGCCTCTTGGGTGTGACCGCCGCTCCCGAGTATGGCGGCTCCGGCATGGGCTATCTCGCCCATGTCATCGCCATGGAGGAGATCTCGCGCGCGTCGGCCGCGGTCGGCCTCTCCTACGGCGCGCATTCCAACCTCTGCGTCAACCAGATCAACCGCTGGGGCACGGCCGAGCAGAAAGAGAAGTTCCTGCCCGGCCTGTGCGCCGGCACCAGCGTCGGCGCGCTCGCCATGTCGGAGACAGGCGCCGGCTCCGACGTCGTCTCCATGAAGCTGCGCGCCGACAAGAAGAACGACCGCTACGTGCTCAACGGCTCCAAGATGTGGATCACCAACGGGCCGGACGCTGATACGCTCGTGGTCTACGCCAAGACCGCGCCGACCATGGGCTCGCGCGGCATAACCGCCTTCCTGATCGAGCGCCAGATGGCCGGCTTCTCGGTGGCGCAGAAGCTCGACAAGCTCGGCATGCGCGGCTCCAACACGGGCGAGCTCGTCTTCGAGGATTGCGAGGTGCCGTTCGACAACGTGCTGCACGAGGAAGGCAAGGGCGTCGAGGTGCTGATGTCGGGCCTCGACTACGAGCGCGTGGTGCTCGCCGGCGGACCGCTCGGCATCATGGCCGCCTGCCTCGACACTGTCGTCCCTTACGTCCAGCAGCGGCGGCAGTTCGGCCAGGCGATCGGCGACTTCCAGCTGGTGCAGGGCAAGCTGGCCGACATGTACACGCAGCTCAACGCCTGCCGCGCCTACGTCTATGCGGTGGCGTCCGCCTGCGACCGCGGCGAGACCACGCGCAAGGACGCCGCCGGCTGCATCCTCTACGCGGCCGAGCGCGCCACCCAGACCGCGCTCGACGCCATCCAGATGCTCGGCGGCAACGGCTACATCAACGACTATCCGACCGGCCGCCTGCTGCGCGACGCCAAGCTCTACGAGATCGGCGCCGGCACCAGCGAGATCAGGCGGTGGCTGATCGGGCGGGAGATGATGGCGGAACAGGCGTAAGCTACTGGAGCGCGATTGCGGCGGGGTGCGGGGTGCAGGGGTTCGGCTCGACGTCGAACGCCATCATCATGAACTTGCCCTTGCTGCTGAACACGACCTGCAGGCCCTCGCCTCCGAATTCGCGGCGGACATCCGCCGCGTCGATCGTGTAGACATCCGCCAGCCCCACTGCCTTGATCTCCTTGAGATAATCCAGCTGGCGCGCCTTCTCGATCTCCGCCTTGTTCCAGAGCGAGCAGGTTGCGCTCCGGATCAGGTAGGCCAATGCGATCGGATGCATTCCGAGAAGCTGCTTGGCATGCTTCGACACGCTCTCGCGGCTGGCCTGGAGGGCCTCGACGCTCGGACTCTCCACGTTGATGGTCAGGTTCTCGACATGTGTCACGAGATCGATCCCGGTCGGTCCGACCGCCCTTATGCGGCCGATCAGATCCGACAGTTGGGTGTGAAAAGCGATCATCGCGGTGATGGCCACGACGACCGCGGCAGCAGGCCATGCGAACTTCATTTCTTGCCTCCACTGGAGCCCCAAAGGGGTTCATCGAACCCGATTGCGGCCGTCATCCCCGGCCCACCGCAAGCCGCGTCAAAACATGATGTCCTTGGCGTCGTGCAGCTGCCTCTCGCCAGGTGCCGCGCCCTCGAACAGCTCTCTCACCCCCGCCAGCGCCATGGGATCGCAATTGCGCAGCCCAGCGAAATCCAGCCCCGTCAATTCCTCGATCCTGGATATGCGCACCTGGCGCAGGTCGAATTTTCCTACGTCGAAGCGCTCCACCGCGAGGTTCGAGATGAGGTCCGCCTGGTGCAGGATGAAGCCCAGCGCCCGCAGATCCCCGGAGCGCGACCGATAGGCGACGACCTTCCAGAAGGCGCTCGGGATGAACAGGCCGCGATGCTGCCGGTCCTCTTCCTCGAACACGGGGCCGTTGAAGATCGAAAGGCGCTTGAGCCCGTTCTGCGCCTGCGCCGTGACATGGTTCTCCAGTTCGCCCCACAGCCTGAGGTCCTTCGGCTGCGATTTGGAGCTCTGATTGAAAACCTCGTGCTGGGGCGAGCAGTTGGTCCAGTGAAACGTGTCGTCGTTGGCGAGCTTCGCCTCTTCCGGGGTAGCGCCCCAGCCGGCGTCGAGCCGGCGCGTCAGGTGGCCCCGGTCGAGCGGGTTGTTCTTGTAGAACCGGTTGTCCGCCTGCCGCTCTGCCGCAAGGCGGGGGTCGAGGAACCAGCTGTCCCTGCCGCGTTCATGCACGAAGGGCGCCGCGGCATCGTAGTTGACCGCCGAGACGTAGGCGAGGCGCCGGTCCGCGTTCATCAGCACGCTGAAATGATGGTACCTCAGCTCTCCCGCGCCGTCCTCCAGCTCCGCCAACGCGCCGTGCCTGTCGTCGACCAGCCTCGGCATCGGCACCTCGGCGCCAAGGAAGCCGCGATCGAAGCCCTTGCGGCTGGCATAGTCGCTGTCGGGCCGCACGCCGTCGGAGGCCTCGGCGGCAAGCAGGCCGGCGTGGCGCGTATCGGTGCCGACGGCAACGGTTATGGTCAGCGGCACCGTCACGGTCGAAGTCCCGACGGGCATGAATGCGGCTTTCGCGACGTCGGGCATGGCCCCGCTCTCGCCTGCGGGAACCGGGCCGGGCTGGTCGGTCTCCGCCCGGCTGAGGAGCGCCGTCAGGAGGTCGCGCTTCGTGTCGGCGAGCCCTTCCAGCTTCTGGCACAGGTTGTGGATGATGCGCGAGATGCGGATGCCCTCGTTGCCGATCCACCTGATCTCCGTGGGCGGTATCGAGTTGTTCCAGAGGCGCCCGTCCAGCGTGAGGATGCGGCCCTGGGCGTCGCGGTCGGGCACGGCGGAGTGGTGCAGGGCGATCACCTCCCAGCGGTCGTTGAATACGGGCGAGCCGGACGACCCGGGTTCGGTATCGGCCACATAGTGGGCGAAGCTGTCGTGCGGCGCCTCTGGCAGGCCGGTGAGCTGGTTCTCGCGGATCACCACCTCCTTGAGCCGGCCCTGCGGATGCTGCACGATGTTGACCGGGTGCGTCACCAGTATCTTGCCTTCCAGCCCCACCAGCGGGCAGAAGCCGTAGTTGTTCAGCCTGCTGCCGCCGACATCCGGCTCCGCTGCGACAGCCACGAGCGCATAATCGAGCGCGCGGTCGGAGAGAAAGAACCGGCCCGGATCAAGCCGGAAGCGCTGGACCCTCTTGTGCCCGCCGCTATGGTCACGCTGGTAGTCGAACTCGGCGACGCTGGCGGCTGCCCATTGCGCGGTCTCCAGCACGTGGTGATTGGTTATCAGCAGGTCCTCGCTGACCATGAAGCCGGTTCCATACGCCAGCTGGCCGTCGAATCGGGTCACGATGCGCGCCACGGACCTTATCGCCAGCGCGGCCAGGTCGAAGAACTCCACCGACAGGAAATCGCGCGTCGGCCCGAGCACGCGCTCCACGAATTGCGGCTCGATCTCCTCGGCGCGGA
>JAEYRU010000112.1 GCA_023435335.1 Pseudomonadota bacterium | reverse complement strand
AGCGGCTGGAATTCGCCGAAGCCGGCGGCGACGAGACGATTGGCCGGCACGCCGTTCTCGATGAGGAACTTCACGACGGAAGTGGCGCGGGCCGACGACAGCTCCCAGTTGTCGCGGTAGCGCCCGGCGCCGGACAGCGGAATGTTGTCGGTGTGGCCGTCGACGCGCAGCACCCAGCTGATCTCGGGCGGGATCTCGCGCTGCAACTCGAGAATGGCGCCGGCGAGCTTGCGCATCTCGTCGCGGCCGGCCTCGTTGATGATGTCGGAGCCGGAGGGGAACAGCACTTCCGACTGGAAGACGAAGCGGTCGCCGACGATGCGGATGTTCTCGCGGTCGGAGAGGATCTCGCGCAGGCGACCGAAGAAGTCGGAGCGGTAGCGGTTCAGCTCCTGCACGCGCTGGGCGAGCGCCACGTTGAGGCGGCGGCCGAGATCGGCGATCTTGGTGTTGGATTCGCGGTCGCGGGCCTCGGAAACTTCGAGGGCGGCTTCCAGGGCTCCGATCTGCTTGCGCAGGGCGGCGATCTGCTGGTTGAGCAGTTCCACCTGCGACAGCGCGCGCTGGCTGATCTGCCGCTCGTCGTCCAGCGCGCCGGACAGCGCCCCTATGCGCGCCTCGGCTTCCGCGCCTGCACCTGCGCCGCGGGCAAGCAGGCTTTCCAGGCGCGAGCGCTCCGCCTCCACCGAGGAAAGCGAGGCCTGCAGGTTGGCGAGCTGGTCCTCCGCGTCCTGGGTGCTGGCGCGCTCCAGCGCCAGCAACTGCGTCAGCTCGTTGATCTGCGTATTGAGGCGGCTCAGCACTTCGTCGCGCTCGGTGACCTCCTGGCTGAGCAGGAACTGGGCCAGCACGAACACCGACAGCAGGAACATGATCGCCAGAAGCAGCGTCGACAGCGCGTCGACGAAGCCGGGCCAGTAGTCGACGCCACTGCGCGAGCGGCGGGCGCGGGCCAGCGCCATGTCAGCGCGCCTCTTCGCGGTCGAGCGCGTCGGCTATCCGCTCGAGCGTCGCGTGCAGGGCCTTCTGCTCCTTCGACTGGGCCTCGACCCAGTCGCGCATCATCTGCTGCTCGCTGCGCATGTTCTTGACCAGGCCGGTGATGCCGTCGGCGAGATTGGCCATGGAGGCGGCGATGCGCGGATTGGCGGCGCCGCCCGATTCCTGCATGCTGCGCAGGCGCTCGGTCAGCATCTTCAATTCGTCGGAAGCGCCGTCCTTGGCCTCCACCACCTGGAAGTCGGAGTTGGGGTCGGTGACGGTGGACAGCCAGTTCTCCAGCTCGATGTAGAAGCGGTTCTGGGCGCGGCCTGCCTGCAGGTCGAGGAAGCCCAGGATGAGCGATCCGGAAAGGCCGAAGAGCGACGAGGAGAATGCGGTGCCCATGCCCGAAAGCGGCGCCGAGAGGCCCGACTTGAGGGCGGCCAGCACGTCGTTGGTGTCGCCCGAGCCGGGGTCGAGCGAGCGGATCGTGTCGCCGATCGAGGCGATGGTCTGCAGCAGTCCCCAGAAAGTGCCGAGCAGGCCGAGGAAGACCAGCAGGCCGATGAGGTAGCGCGAGATGTCGCGGCTCTCGTCGAGGCGCGTGGCGATGGAATCGAGGATGGAGCGCATCGACGTGGTGGAGATGGCCACCGAGGACGAGCGGCTGAGCAGGCCCTTCATGGGCGCCAGCAGCACCGGCTGCGTCGCCTCCGAGCCGGCGCGGAACGAGTTGACCCACTTCACTTCCCGGAACAGGCGCACGACCTGGACAAAGGCGAGCAGGATGCCTACCGCCAGCACGCCGAGAATGAGTCCGTTGAGGCCGGGATTGGTCTGGAAGGCGGAGGAAATCTGGCGGTAGAGCGCGGCGGCCACGAACCCGGACAGCGCCAGGAAGATGAGCATCGTGAAGAGGAAGATCTGCGGGCTCGACAGGTCGCGCAGGTCGTGTTCCGCATCGTCCGCCGTCCTGTTGATGCCCAGCGATCTCAGAAATGCCATCGGCGCGCCTCGGTTCGTTCCAAGTCCCTAAGAGTGGCCGCGACTCTAAACGGAATTGTGACAAAATTGAAAGGCGCACTAG
This sequence comes from Pseudomonadota bacterium, assembly GCA_023435335.1. Taxonomy (GTDB): domain Bacteria; phylum Pseudomonadota; class Alphaproteobacteria; order Rhizobiales; family Rhizobiaceae; genus RCIO01. Next base: position 78,389 of record JAEYRU010000112.1, on the reverse strand, counting down.
GCAGCGAAAACGCCGAGGACGTGCCGCCCCGACATAGACGCGCTCGGCTGAACGGGTCTGCGACCGCTAGAGGCGGTCGATCACCAGTGCATTCATGACGGCGGCGAGATGCAACGCCGCGCCGCCAACCACGAAGCCGTGCCAGACGGCGGTGTTGAAGCGCAGGCCGCGCCAGGCGAAGAAGACTACGCCGGAGGAATAGACAATGCCGCCGGCAACGATGAGCGCGATGGTGGCGGGCGGCAGCACGGAAACGATGGTTTCCGCGACGATAATCCCACTCCAGCCGATGGCGAGATAGAAGGCGACCGCAAGGCGGTCGAGGCGGCCCGGCAGGGCGAGCTTTATCGTCATGCCGAACAGGGCGGCTCCCCACACGACGGCGACCATCGTGGACGAGACCGCCGGATCGTCGATCTGCGCCAGGAAGGGCGTGTAGGTGCCGGCGATCAGCAGGTAGATGGCGGCGTGATCGAAACGCCGGAGGATCCACTTGGCGCGCGAGGCAGGCCACAGGTTGTAGGCGCAGGAGATGGAGAACACGGTGAGCATGGAGGCGACGTAGAAGATCGCCGCCACGTACTCCCACGGCCCGGTGTGGAAGAATGCGAGCGCCAGCAGCACCGAGCCGGCGCAGAGCGTGAACAGTATGCCGACCGCGTGTACGACACCGTCGGCGACCAGCTCGGCCCGGGTGAGGTCGAGCCGCATGGCTTCGTGGTAGTGGCGCGGCAGGGGGGAGGCGGGACCGGTCTCTTTCATCGAAGCAATGTGTCGTGGCGGCGACGAGGCTTCAAGCCCCTGGGTCATTCCATCGCGGAGGCCGGCGCGGACGCGCTGGAGTGCATCATGCGAAGCTGGCCGTGCTCGGCCGGCACGAAACCCAGGGCATGGGCAAACGGCGCGTGGCGCTCCGGGATGAGCTGCGGCACGCGGATCGGCCGGCCGGCGGCGCGGCCGCGGATGGCGGCAAGCAGTCTGCGCGCGCGGCCCGTGCTGCGCAGCGAAGGCAGCGTGAACATCAGACGCAGGCTGACCGCATCCTGCCGAGAGAGGTCGACCATCGCAAAGGCGCCACCGGCGCCAACGACCTGCCAGGGCGCGCCGATGCGCGCAATGGTTCGGGCGCGCAGCTGCCAGGGCAGGCTCTCGTCATTCTCCGCTGCAAGGTGGCCGGCGAGTTCGTCCGCGGAATATGCAGTCAGGGCGCCGCCGCTGCCGCCATCTGTGGCCGATAGCTCGAAGCCGATCAGGCGGTCGATACGGGCGAAACCCGACCCGGCATACAGCCGCACCGCCGGCAGGTTGTGTTCGAAGACCTCCAGCTCCAACGTCGTGTCGCCGCGTCGGCGGCTCTCGTCGAGCAGGCGGGCGAGGAACGGGCGCGCTACACCCTGTCCGCGGGCGCGGGGGACGACGGCGAACGCCGCGAGGCGGCTTGCGCCACCGCGACGTGCGATCAGCCCGATCGCGACCGGCCCGCTTGCGTCGCTGACAACATGACTTGCGGACGGATCGACATCCTCGGCGAGGCAGCGGGAAGCCAGATCGGCCGCGCCGGCCCGGACCGGGATCACATATCCCTCGTAGCAGAGGTTGAAAGCGTTGGCTGCCTCATCCCAGGACAGCGCGTCGAGCGTCCGCCATTCGAAGGCCGCGGAAACGCCGTCGCTCAAGAAGCGCTGCCGCTCTCGTCGGCCGGGGGCTGCTTGCGTCTGGCTATGCCGGGGCCGAGCTGCTTCAGCAGCGCCTTGTGGATCGCCTCGTTGCCGGCAACAATCGAGCCGCTGGCGAAGATGTCCTGCCCGCCGTCACGATCGGTCGCGAAGCCGCCCGCCTCGCGGATCATCAGGATGCCGGCGGCCATGTCCCAGGGGGACAGGTAGTCCTCCCAGAATCCGTCGATACGGCCGGCCGCCAGATAAGCAAGGTCGAGCGAGGCGGCGCCGAACCGCCGGATGCCGGCAACCTCGCCCATGATGTTCTTCATGTCGATGAGCGCCTGGCCGTGATGACCGCGGCCGAGATGCGGGATGCCGGTGCCGACAACGCTGTCTGTGAGCTTGGTGCGTGCGGAGACGCGCATGCGGCGATCATTGAAGAAGGCGCCGCCGCCGCGTTCGGCGGTGAAGAGCTCGTCCATCGCCGGATTGTAGATGACGCCGGCGACGAGCTGGCCCTGCCGCTCCAGCCCGATCGAGACGGCGAAGAATGGCAGGCCATGGAGGAAATTCGTCGTACCGTCGAGCGGATCGACGATCCAGCGGTGCTGGTCGTCCGTGCCCTCGACCACCCCACGCTCCTCCATGAGGAAGGCGTAGCCGGGTCGGACTCGGGACAGTTCGCTATAGACGATCTCCTCGGCCTTGCGGTCGGCCTGGCTGACATAGTCGCTCGGCCCCTTCAGCGAGACCTGCAGGTTCTGCACCTCGCCGAAGTCGCGCGCCAGCGAGCGGCCGGCTTTCATCGCCGCCTGCACCATGACATTGAGGATCGCTGAGCGCGCCATCTGGTTATCCGGTTCCGGTCGCTGCCTAGTCGGCGCGGCGCAGGTAGGTGATCTCGTCGGTATCCACGACGATGCGCTCTCCTGCCGAGACGAAGGGCGGAACCAGGATGCGCACGCCGTTCTCCAGCACCGCCGGCTTGTAGGACGAAGCGGCCGTCTGGCCCTTCACCACCGGGTCGGCCTCCGCGATCTGCAGCGTCACCTGCTGCGGCAGCGAGATGCCGATGGGGCGTTCCTCGTAGAGCTCCACGGTGACGGTCATGCCGTCCTGCAGGAAGGCGGCGCGGTCGCCGACGAAGTCCTTCTGCAGTTCGAGCTGTTCGTAGGATTCAGTGTCCATGAAGACCAGAGCGTCGCCCTGCTCGTAGAGGAAGGTGAAATCCTTCTGCTCGAGCCTGACCTTCTCCACCGTCTCGGCCGAGCGGAAGCGCTCGTTGAGCTTGGTGCCATCGATCAGGTTCTTCAGTTCGACCTGGTTGTAGGCGCCGCCCTTGCCCGGCTTCACCGCGTTGGTCTTCACTGCCACCCAGAGCCCGCCATCGTGTTCGATGACGTTGCCCGGACGGATTTCGTTGCCGTTGATCTTGGCCATGCTGTTTCGTTCCGGAATGGGATTATTCGCCGAAGGGGCGTTTTCGCGGCCTCCAAGACCATAAAACAGGCCTGGAAGCAAGAGAGGCGCGGCGGGTTCATTCGCGCGAGGCCGGCCTCATGGGGGCGGTCCGCAACGGCCGATGGCTTCATCTGAGCCGGTTGGCTTGGGCGATCGACCTGAGCCGCTCCTCCTCGGTGAGTCCCTCGAGGAAGTCGTCCATTTCCCTGTCGATCAGGCCGGCGCGGCGGGCGACGATGTACCATGCCGCCGCGGCGATCGGGTCAGCCTCCGTTCCGACGCCCGCGCGATACAACTTGGCAACGCGGTTCTGGGCCGCGATGTTGCCGCTCTCGGCGGCGGCCCTGAGCCAGGCGAAGCCGCCCTCCTCATCGCGCGCGCCGCCGATACCCTGCACCATCCACGTACCCAGCTCGAGTTGGGCGGTGTCGAAGTTTCGGCGGGCCGCGAGTTCCAGCCAGCGGCGCGCCTCGGCCGCATTCTCCGGCTTGCCGCCGACGCCGGCTGCGTGGATCTGCGCCATCGCGTATTGCGCGTCGGCGATGCCGGCGCGCGCGGCCTTCTCGTAGAAGGGCACGGCCCGTTCGACGCCGCGCGGGCCGGGCACGCGATCGACGAGCATCTGCGCGTAGTTGAACTGCGCCATGGCGTTGCCGGCATTGGCCGCTTCCTCCATCAGCGCGAAGGCCTGGTCGACGTCCTTTTCCACGAAGCGTCCATCGAGCAGCAACAGGGCATACTGGAACTGGGCTTCAGGCACGTTCTGCTCGGCGGCAGCCTGATACCAGCGCGCCGCTTCCGCCTCGTCGCGCTTGACGCCGAGGCCGCGCGAGTAGATCTCGGCCACCAGCGTCTGGGCGGCGGCGTCGCCTTCATTGGCGCGCGGCAGCGCGAGGTTGAGGGAGGTGACGTAGAGGCCGCGCTGGAACGCGCCGAAAGCGGCGTCCGGCAGCTTGCCGAAACGCGTCGGGTCGACGCCCTGTTCAGGTGCTGCCGCCTCGGCCTCACCGGTCACCCGCGCCCCATCAACGGACGTGGCTGCGGCTACCTCGGAAGCGGCCCGAGCCGCCGGGGCGGCGAGCGCAAGCGATGCCAACGCAAAGAGAGCGGCGAAGCGCGCCGTCACAGTGCGTCTCCGAAGCGCGGCGCGTGCTCGTCGAGGAGCGCGTTGGCCCTGGCCACCTCGGCGGCGGGGTCGCGATCCTCACCGAAGACGGCGAAGCAGAGCGCCACGAATTCCGCGCCGCTGTCCGCCACGTCGCGCACGGAAGCGGTGTCGTTGCCGCCGAGCACGATGCAGGGGATGGAGATCATCTCGGCCCACCAGCCCCCGAGCGCGAGATTGCGCGGGTGCGGCTCGGGCCTGTTGTCATAACCGAAGCGGCCGAAGAAGATGTAATCGGGCTGCTCCTCGCCGAGAGCGAGCGCGTCATCGCGGGTCTTCGCGCCACCCGCACCGATCGTCATCCTGTCGCCATTGCGCGAGATTGCGTCAGCAAGCGCGGCCCTGCCTTCCTCGAGATGCATGCCGTCGGCCTTCACGCGATTGGCCACGCGCGGATCGCCGGCGACGATCGCGGCGACATCCCGCTCCTGCGCCAGTGGCACGAGGCGTTCCGCCAGCTTCTGGAAGGCGTCGTCGTCGAGGTCGTAGCGGGGGATGAGGACGGAGGCGACGTCGCCGCCCCCGAGCGCGGATACGAGCTTCCGCTCGAGGCCCGCCGTCGCGTCGGGTGGGGTGATGAGAACGAGTCGGCAGCGGTCAGGTGCTTCGGGCATGGTCATACGTCAAACGTGTCCGGCTTCCTGCCGTGCGATGATGGTTGGATTTGGGCATAGACCAAGTGCCAGCGGCTGAACAGGTATCGCCGCAGGTGTTTCTACGCTCTCGCCTTGATGACACGATCCGGTTAAAGCTCGCCCGTACCGTCTCCGGTCCCATCGATGCCCGAACTGCTTTCCGATCCCTGGTTCTACGCGACGGCCATCCCGGCCGTCGTGCTGGTGGGTATGTCGAAGGGCGGCCTCGGCGGCGCCCTGGCCGTGATCGGGGTGCCGCTCATGGCGTTGACCATCCCGCCGGTGCAGGCGGCGGCGATCATGCTGCCGATCCTGATCCTCATGGATGTCGTGTCGCTGTGGTCATGGCGCGGCCAGCGCGACCCGACCACCTTGCGCTACATGCTGCCGGGAGCCATGGCCGGGATAGCGATCGGCTGGGCGCTCGCTGCGTTCGTGACGGTCGCGGCGGTCAGGCTCATCGTCGGGGTGGTGGCGCTGCTGTTTGTCGCGAGATGGGCAGTGCAGCGGATCGGCCGCCACAACCGCCTGCGGCAGCACAACCGGTATGCCGGCACGTTCTGGGGCGCACTCTCCGGCTTCACCAGCTTCGTCGCCCACGCCGGCGGGCCGCCCTACCAGGTCTATGCTCTGGCGCTGGGCCAGCCGCCGGGAATCTATGTCGGGACCAGCGTCATCTTCTTCGCCATCGTCAACGCGGTGAAGCTGGTTCCATATTTCGCGCTGGGGCAGTTCGATGCGACAAATCTGGCGGCATCGGCCGTTCTACTGCCGCTGGCGCCGGCGGCGACGCTGTTCGGCGCCTGGGCCGTGCGCCGCATGAGCGCGGAGTTTTTCTATCCGTTCATGTACGCGATGCTGCTGATCGTTTCGCTCAAGCTGATCTATGATGGGATGGCCGGATTGCTCGGATGAGAACCGGACCGGCAGCGAAGCAGGGAGGACATATGGGCAATCCGTACGAGCAGGGCCTCGACCGGCGCGAGGCCAACTACCAGCCGCTCACGCCGATCAATTATCTCGAGCGTGCGGCGAAGGTCTTTCCCGGCCACCTGGCGATCGTGCACGGGGCGCAGCGAACGACCTACCGCGATTTCTGGACGCGTTCGGTGAAGCTCGCCTCGGCGCTTTCGAAGCGCGGCATCGGCAAGGGCGACACCGTGACGGTGATGCTGTCCAACACGCCGCCGATGCTGGAGGCGCATTTCGGCGTGCCGATGGTCAAGGCGGTCCTGCACTCTCTCAACACCAGGCTCGACGCGGCGATCATCGCCTTCCAGCTCGACCATGCCGAGTCCAGGCTGGTGATCGTGGACCGCGAATTCTCCGGCGTGATGAAGGATGCACTGGCGCTGGCGAAGGTGAAGCCGCTGGTGGTCGACTACGACGATCCGGAATATCCGTCCGACGCCCCCTATCCGAAGGGCGAGCGGATCGGCGCGCTCGACTACGAGGCGCTGGTCGCGGAGGGCGAGGCCGACTTCGCCTGGTCGATGCCGGACGACGAGTGGGACGCGATCTCGCTCAACTACACGTCGGGCACGACCGGCAACCCCAAGGGCGTGGTCTATCACCATCGCGGCGCGGCGCTGATGGCCTACACCAACACCATCCACGCCGGCATGGGCAGGCACCCGGTCTATCTGTGGACGCTGCCGATGTTCCACTGCAACGGCTGGTGCTTCCCGTGGACGCTCGCAGTGCAGGCCGGCACGCATGTGTGCCTGCGCTGGGTGCGGGCGAAGGCCATGTACGATGCGATCGCCGACCACGGCGTGACGCATCTGTGCGGCGCGCCCATCGTGATGTCCGCGCTGGTCAACGCGCCGGAGGCGGAGAAGCGCGAGTTCCCGCAGACGGTGACGTTCAACACGGCGGCCGCGCCGCCGCCGGAGGCCGTGCTGTCGGCGATGGCCGACGCCGGCTTCGCCGTGACCCATCTCTACGGGCTGACGGAGACCTACGGCCCGGCGGTGGTCAATGAGTGGCACGAGGAATGGGACGCGCTGGAGAAAGGTACGCGCACGGCAAGGAAGGCGCGCCAGGGCGTGCGCTACGCGGCACTGGAGGGCCTGACCGTGCTCGACCCGGCGACGATGGAAGCCGTGCCGGCCGACGGCGAGACGATCGGCGAGGTGATGTTCCGCGGCAACATCGTGATGAAGGGGTATTTGAAGAATGTGAAGGCGACCGACGAGGCCTTCGCCGGCGGCTGGTTCCATTCTGGCGATCTCGGGGTCATGCATCCGGACGGCTACATCCAGCTGAAGGACCGCTCCAAGGACATCATCATCTCGGGCGGGGAGAACATCTCGTCCATCGAGGTGGAGGACGCGCTCTACAAACACCCGGCGGTGGCCTCCTGCGGGGTGGTGGCGCGGCAGGACGAGAAGTGGGGCGAGGTGCCGGTCGCCTATGTGGAGCTGAAGCCGGGCAAGAGCGCGAGCGAAGCCGAGATCGTCGAGCACTGCCGCGCGCTGCTGGCGCGCTTCAAGGTTCCCAAGGCGGTGGTGTTCGCCGAGATCCCCAAGACGAGCACGGGCAAGATCCAGAAGTTCCGGCTCCGGGACATGGCGAAGGCGCAGTAGAGCGCCGGCGCAGGGCTGCCCGCCACGAGAAACATGGCGGACAGCCCGTGGCGCCGAGGGAGGTCAGGCGGTCTCGGGAAGCGCGGGTTCGCTGCGCGGGATGAGGAAGAGCACGGCGCCTGCGACCAGCACCGCGGCCATGGCGCCGACGATGACGATGTCGTTCAGCGTCGGCTTCAGCACCATCGCCGCGACGATGACGAGCATCACCGTATAGTCGAACTTGGCGATCTGCAGCATGCGGCGGCCGATGGCCAGGGCGGGCGCGTTCATGCCCTCCTTCTCCACAATCGCCGTGAGACGGTCCGAGGTAGGCTTCATGATGCCGGCGCCGATGGCGAAGGTCGTCGCATAGCCGGCGAGCCCGATAAGGATCCAGAGGTCGGAGAATCCCAGCCAGAACCAGCACATCAGCAGGCCGAAGACGAGCGTGAGCAGCGCCGCCGGCACGAACACCAGATTGCCGAGCGCACCGGTGTTGCGCATGTTGACCAGCATGGCCTCGCGGTCGTCCGCACGCTCGGCGCGGATCGCGACGAGGGCGAGCAGGAAGCCGCCGCCGACCCACACGGTCGATGTCGCCACATGCATGAATTTCAGGATCGTGTACCAGTCCATTGTCGTCACCCCCTCCTAAAGGGTTCGGATCGCTTTCGATCAGTTTCGAAATAGTTTCGGAAATGCGGAAAGCGCGCCTTGTATCTGCCCTGAATGCCGCAGCGTTAGATATTGCGACATGCAGTTGCGGAAATCCGACCAAGGGGCGAATCATGATGCAGGGGGCGGATGGAACAGCCTGTGTCCGGATGGGACACTTGGCAGGCATTCGAGACAAAGATTCTTCGGACCGTTAACCCGCCATTAAGCTTTACGGGCGTTTACTGTGGGCGTCCAGTGATCTGGATTGTGACCGAGTGGTGGAGCCACTCTGTTTGACGCCTCCCTGTTAAACTCCTGAGAGCCGCTTCGTGCGGCTCTTTTTTTGTCCCTTCGCCGCGGACCCGCCTGGCACCGTTAACCTTCCATTAAACATGGGCTTGCGTCTGAAGTCCCATCCGCGCATCTTCCGTCCAAGGTTGGCATCCTTCTTGCCGGTGTAGCGGCATTGACGGCCAGTCGTGCCGTTTGCGAGATGCGACCGACGAGGGATTACGAGCATGCGTGCAGCGGGTGAGGCCGGAATGGAGACGGGACAGCTGGTGAGCCTGGCTGAACGGCGCGTTTTCTCAAACTCCTTCAAGCCGCTCTATAATGAAGGCATGACGCTCGTCGAACAGGCCGCCGAATATCTCGATGGCGACGGGCGCGCCGAGGCGCGCAAGCTCTCGCGTGTCGCCGCGACCCTCTATGCAGCTGAATCCATGCGGCTGACGACGCGCCTGATGCAGGTCGCCTCCTGGCTGCTGCTGCAACGAGCAGCCAATTCCGGTGAGATGACGCGAGACCAGGTGGCGTCTGAAAAGACAAAGGTCAGACTCGACACCGCGTCGGCACAGGACAACGCGCCCGGCTGGAACGAACTGCCCGAGACCTTCCGCGGCATAGTCGCGCGATCGCTCAGCCTGCAGTCGCTGGTACGGCGCATGGATGAGGAGATCTATGGCGCGCCGCGCCCCTCCCGGCAGGTGCAAGCCGTGCAGGACAACCCGGTGTTCGACCAGATTTCACTTCTGAACACAGCTTTCGCCCGCGGCTAGGGACCACGTCCGCCAGAGCGGTGACGCCGCGCACCCGTCCTCGATATACTCCTGTGCCAAAACCGGACGTGCGGGCCGCCGGTATTTGTTTCCGGTTCGTTCACATTCTGCTGGCAACGTCGCCGCGAACGGTTAGGCTCGCGACATGGCGGCAGCGATTCGCATCATCGGCATCGATCCGGGGCTGAGACGTACCGGTTGGGGGATCGTCGAGGCTGCCGGCAATTCGCTGCGTTTCATCGCGGCGGGAACGGTGACCTCAGAACAGAAGGCCGACCTTGCGACGCGACTCTGCCAGTTGCACGACGGGCTGTCGGAGATTCTGGCGGGGTACGTGCCCGAGGAAGCCGCCGTCGAGCAGACGTTCGTCAACAAGGATGCGGCGGCGACCCTGAAGCTCGGGCAGGCACGCGGGATCGCCATGCTGGTGCCAGCGCGCGCCGGCCTGCGGGTCGCCGAGTATGCGCCCAACGCTGTAAAGAAGGCGGTGATCGGCGTCGGCCATGGCGAAAAGGCGCAGATCCACATGATGGTGAAGGTGCTGTTGCCGCGGGCGGCCTTCGATACGCATGACGCGGCGGATGCCCTGGCGATCGCCATCTGTCACGCACATCACCGCCAGAGCGTCACCAGCAGGCTGGTGACCGCGGCGGCCGGCTGAAGAGTTCTCTCGCGGCTGGTTTGTTCTTGACTTGTTCCGGAGGCCTCGTAACTAGTGTTCAAGGCGTGACGCCAGCCGCTACCAGACGTACTTTCCGATTCTCGAAATCATCTCCCCGGAAACACACCCATGATCGGCAAGCTGAAGGGTACGGTGGACGAGATCGGCGAGGATCACTGCGTCATCGACGTTCACGGCGTCGGTTACGTCGCCTTCTGCTCGGCCAGGACACTGTCGGCGCTGCCCGGACCGGGCGAAGCAGCCATGCTGTTCATCGAGACCTATGTCAGAGAAGACGTCATCCGGCTCTACGGGTTCTCGACCTCGCTCGAGCGGGAATGGTTCCGGCTGCTGCAGAACAATGTGCAGGGCGTCGGCGCGAAGGTGGCGCTGGCGGTCCTGTCCACATTGTCGCCGGCGGAACTCGCCAACGCGATCGCGTTGCGTGACATCGCCATGGTTGCGCGGGCGCCGGGCGTCGGCCGCAAGGTGGCTGAGCGCATCGTCACGGAACTGAAGAACAAGGCGCCGGCCTTCGCCGGCGACGGGGCGCTCAATATCGGGCTGAAGCAGGAACTGGGTGAGGGGGTCGCGCCCGCGCCGGTGGCCGACGCCGTCTCGGCGCTGACCAATCTCGGCTATTCGCGCGACATCGCCGCCAATGCCGTGGCCGCGGCTATGAAGGCGGCGGGCGAGGACGCGGATTCGGCCAAGCTGATCCGGCTGGGGCTGAAGGAACTGGCGCGGTGATTGACCAACCAGGGTCGCCTTACTATTTTCGGTAGTAAGGAGTTCTTATGGGTAAGAACATGGGTATTAGAGCGACCATCACGTCGAAAGGGCAGATTACGCTGCCAAAGGAGATACGGACGCGGCATGGTCTCAAACCGGGGGACAGCGTGGAGTTTGTGGAAGAGAACGGCCGGACCTATGTGCAGGCGCGAAAAGTGCGTGCGATCGATCTGGCCGGCCTTCTCGGTCCCCCACCCTCCGGTGTGGGGCTCAAAATAGAAGATTTTGACGAGGCGATCATGGATGCGGTCGCGGAAGAGTGGGACGATTTTGAGAAGCGGAACCGGGGCAGCAAAGCGTGATCGGAGTCGACACCAACGTGCTCTTGCGGCTCCTCGTCAACGACAGCGATGTTCAGTCGGCAGCCGCGCAGCGCTTCTTCAAAGAGCGAACCGCACGTGACCCCGCCTTTGTTGGCTCTGTCGTACTTGCCGAACTCGTCTGGTTGCTGCGACGCCGTTTCGGCTACTCCGACGCACAGGTCCTGCGAGCTCTGCGAGCCATGACATCAACCGATGAATTCCGCTTCGAGCATGATGGCCCGCTGCGCTCGCTGGTTGAGAAGGAAGACTGCAAGGCTTCCGATGTGGCCGACGCGCTTATCGCTTGGGCTTGCGAAGGTGCGAAATGTGAGAAAGTCGTGACTTTCGACAAACGCTCTGCCCGGACCATTCCGCGGATGGAACTGCTTTCATGAGCACTGCACCCCGCCTCATCTCGTCGGAAAAGTCCGGCGAGGATGTCGACGTAACCCTGCGGCCCCAGTCGCTGGACGAGTTCGTCGGCCAGGGGGCGGTGCGCGCGAACCTCAAGGTTTTCGTGGAGGCAGCCAAGGGGCGCGGCGAGGCGCTCGATCACGTGCTCTTCGTCGGACCGCCCGGTCTGGGCAAGACCACGCTTGCTCAGATCATGGCGCGCGAACTCGGCGTCAATTTTCGCTCCACCTCCGGTCCGGTGATCGCCAAGGCCGGCGACCTTGCCGCGCTGCTCACCAACCTCGAAGATCGCGACGTGCTCTTCATCGACGAGATCCACCGGCTCAACCCGGCCGTGGAGGAAATCCTCTATCCGGCGATGGAGGATTTCCAGCTCGACCTGATCATCGGCGAAGGACCGGCGGCGCGCTCGGTCAAGATCGACCTCGCCCGCTTCACCCTCGTGGCTGCGACGACGCGGCTTGGGTTGATCACGAACCCGCTGCGTGACCGCTTCGGCATACCGATACGGCTCAATTTCTACACGGTGGAGGAGCTGGAACTGATCGTGCGGCGCGGGGCGCGCATCCTGTCGATGCCGCTTTCCGACGACGGCGCGGTCGAGATCGCGCGGCGTGCGCGCGGAACGCCGCGCATCGCCGGGCGGCTGCTGCGGCGGGTGCGCGACTTCGCGGCGGTGGCGGGCGCGCAGGAAGTGAACCGCACGGTAGCCGACGAGGCGCTGTCGCGGCTGGAGGTGGATGCGCTGGGGCTCGATCAGCTCGACCGGCGCTACCTGTCCATGATCGCGCAGAATTTCGGCGGCGGCCCCGTGGGCATCGAGACGATCGCGGCCGGGCTTTCCGAACCGCGCGACGCGATCGAGGACATCATCGAGCCGTTCCTCATCCAGCAGGGCTTCATCCAGCGGACGCCGCGCGGGCGCGTGCTTACGGCGAACGCCTGGCGCCATATGGGCCTTGACGCTCCGGCGGACCTTGCCCAGCAGCAGATCAACCTGTTCCAGGAAGAATGATGGAGGATGCCGCCAATCCGCGCGCCGGCCTTTCCGGAGAGCTGACGCCGACCGGCCACCGCCTGCTGGCGCGGGTCTATTTCGCGGACACCGACTTCACCGGCGTCGTCTACCACGCGCGCTATCTCGAATTCTTCGAGCGGGGGCGCTCGGACTTCCTGCGCCTTGCCGGTGTGCATCACACCGAACTGCAGGCGGGCAAGCATGGAGAGCAACTCGCCTGGGTCGTAAAGCGCATGGAGGTCGACTTCCGCGCGCCGGCCCGCATTGACGATATCCTCACGATCGACACGCGCACGCAGTCGGTATCCGGTGCGCGCATCTTCATGGCGCAGCGGATCAGGCGCGGCGACGAGATCCTGGTCGAGGCGAAGGTGGAGGCGGCGATCATCGGCGAGGGCGGCAGGCCGCGACGCTTCCCGAAGGAGTGGATCGCAGCCTTCATGCCGCAGGACGGCGGCGACGCCTAGAAGGCTAAGTACGGCGCCGAAAAGCCTTCTGGTGAAGGTCAGAACGCTTAGCGCACGCGATTCCTAACCCATCCTTAACCATAACAGTCCATGAAGATCATGGTGAAAATCGCGCGTTTCGGCGCGCCTTCCTTTCACCAAAATTTGCCCGGACAAGGCCGAGAACGGCGCATTGAGGGCACAACTCGCGGTTTCGCGGGGCAGGACAGGATGATGCGCATGGACCGGCCGCAAGCCTGGCCCGGTTTCACAGGGACCGACACGACATGGATACGATGACATTGGCCGCCCCCGGGGGCGAACTCTCAATCTGGGCCCTGTTCTGGCAAGCCGGCTGGGTCGTCAAGCTGGTCATGATAGGGCTGCTGGCCGCCTCGGTCTGGACCTGGGCGATCATCATCGACAAGGCGATCGCGTTCCGGCGCATGCGCTCGGCCCTGGACCGCTTCGAGCAGGTCTTCTGGTCCGGGCAGTCGCTGGAGGAGCTTTACAGGACCCTGGCTGAGCGCAAGACGGTGGGCATGGGCTCGATCTTCGTCTCCGCCATGCGCGAATGGAAGAAGAGCTTCGAGAAAGGCGCGAAGTCTCCGCACGGCCTGCAGACCCGCATCGACAAAGCGATGGACCTGGCGCTGACGCGCGAGATGGAGAAGCTGGAGGGCCGGCTCGGCTTCCTCGCCTCCATCGGATCGTCGGCCCCCTTCATCGGCCTGTTCGGCACCGTGGTCGGCATCATGACCTCCTTCCAGGCAATCGCCGGGTCGAAGTCGACCAACCTGGCGGTGGTGGCGCCCGGCATCGCCGAGGCGCTGCTGGCCACCGCGATGGGACTGCTGGCGGCCATTCCGGCCGTCATCGCCTACAACAAGCTGTCGTCGGATGCGGCCCGGCTGGGCCTGCGGATGGAAGGGTTCTCCGATGAGTTCTCCGCCATACTGTCGCGGCAAATCGATGAGAAGGTCGCGCCGCGAGCGGCGGCGTAAGGAGACGCGGGATGGGAATGTCGGTCGGACAGGACGGCGGCAGGGGCGGGCGCGGCCACAGGCGGCGGGGACGCCACAGCGCCCTGATGTCCGAGATCAACGTGACGCCCTTCGTCGACGTGATGCTGGTGCTGCTCATCATCTTCATGGTGGCGGCGCCGCTGCTCACGGTGGGCGTGCCGATCGACCTGCCCGAGACGCAGGCCAAAGCGCTGAATTCGGAGACGCAGCCGATCACGGTTTCCGTCAACGACAAGGGGCAGGTGTTCCTGCAGGAGACCGAGATCCCGGTCGACGAGGTGGTGCCGAAGCTGCAGGCGATCGCGCAGACCGGGTATGACGAGCGCATCTACGTGCGTGGCGACCGGACGGCGGACTATGGCACCGTGATGCGCGTGATGGCGCGCATATCGTCGGCGGGCTACCGCAATCTCGGCCTCGTCACGCTCCAGGAACAGGAAAACTAGACCACGATGCGGGCAGGACTCGTCCTCTCGACTACACTCCATGCAGCACTGCTGGGCTACGGCCTGTTGGCGCTGTCGGCGCCGCGCGCGCTGGAGGTGGCCGACGTGGAGGCCTTCCCCGTAGATATCGTGCCGATCGAGACGATCACGCAGATCCAGCAGGGCGATCGCAAGGCACCGGTTGCCGAGCGCGCCGCGCCGGTGCCGACCAAACGTCCAGAGCAGGTGGCCGATGCGCGCAATGTCGGGAACAACACGGTCGACAATAACAGCGCGCCAACCCCGGAAGCCCGGCCGCGCGAGGTGAAGGCAGCGGATGCGCCGCCGCCGGCACCCGAGCCCACCAAGAAACCGGCAGAGGAGCCCGCAAAGGCCGAAACCAATGCGGAAGCGCAGCCGGTTCCGGCGACCGAGCGCACCCCGCAGCCGCAGCCCCGGCAGGAGGTCGCGCCCGACCCCGCAACGGACACGGCGGTGGCCGAGAACGCCGAGGCCGAGACGGTGAAGCTGCCCGATACCGCGCCGATTCCACAGGCGCGTCCGCAGCCGCCCAAGGCGCAGACTGCAAAGGCTCCGGAGCGCAAGGACGCGCCAAAGCCGGCCCAGAAGCAGGCCGAACGTCCGAAGTCGGAGGACTCCAAGTTCAACGCGGACGAGGTAGCCGCTCTGCTCAACAAGGAGGAGGCGTCGGGTGGAGGGGCGAAGCGCTCGACCGAGCAGGCAGCGCTCGGCGGCCAGAGGACTACGCAAGGCTCCAAGCTGACGCAGAGCGAGATGGACGCCCTGCGCGGCCAGATCCAGCGCTGCTGGAACATCCCCGCGGGCGCCCTCGAGGCCGACAACCTCAAGGTTTCGGTGCAGTTCCGGCTCGATCGTGCCGGCTCGCTCGATGGCCGCCCGGAAATCGTATCGGGCGGAGGGTCGGGCGGCGTCGAGCGCGCAGCGGCCGAATCCGCCCGCCGTGCCATCCTGCAGTGCGCCCCCTACAACCTGCCCACCGACAAATACGATGCGTGGGCGGAGGTCATCGTCCATTTCGACCCCAGCGAAATGTTCTGAAGGGCGCCGGCCCAACATCAAGAGGCTCTTTTCGATGAAGAAATTCACCAGGACCGTTTTCCTTGCCGGCGCTCTGGCCTGCGGCATGGCCGTCGCGGTGATGCCGGCCCATGCCGTGCTCGAGATCGACGTCAACAGGGGCGTCGTCGAGCCGCTGCCGGTGGCGGTCACCGATTTCCTCGCAGGCGATGCGCTGGGGGCGGAAATAGCCGGCGTCATCGCCGCCGATCTCAAGCGCTCGGGGCTGTTCGCGCCGATCGACAAGGGCGCCTTCATTGAGAAGATCTCGAACCCGGACGTCGCCCCCCGCTTCGCGGACTGGACGGTCATCAATGCGCAGGCGCTGGTCACCGGCCGCGTTACCACCGAAGCCGACGGGAGGGTGCGCGCCGAGTTCCGCCTGTGGGACACTTTCGCGGGGCAGCAGCTGCTCGGCGAGCAGTTCTTCGCCAACAAGGCGAACTGGCGGCGCATCGCTCACATCATCGCCGATTCGATCTATGAGCGGCTGACCGGCGAGAAGGGCTACTTCGACACCCGCGTCGTCTATGTGGACGAGTCCGGCCCAAAGGACTCGCGCGTCAAGCGGCTGGCCATCATGGATCAGGACGGCGCCAACCAACGATTCCTGACCGACGGCCGTTCGATCGTGCTGACGCCGCGTTTCTCGCCCACGCGGCAGGAAATCACATACATGTCGTACGAGCGCGGCCAGCCGCAGGTCTATCTGCTGCAGATCGAGACCGGGCAGCGGGAACTCGTCGCCAATTTCCCCAATATGACGTTTGCGCCGCGTTTCTCCCCCGACGGGCAGAAGGTGATCATGAGCCTCCTGAGGGAGGACGGAAACTCCAACCTTTTCGCGATGGACCTGCGCAGCAAAAACACGACCCGGCTGACCAACTCCAACGCGATCGACACGTCGCCGTCCTATTCGCCAGACGGCAGCCAGATCGTATTCACTTCCGATCGCGGCGGCCGGGCGCAGATCTACACGATGGGCGCGGAAGGATCGAACCCGAAGCGCATCTCGTTCGGCGACGGCACCTATTCGACGCCGGTGTGGTCGCCGCGCGGGGACCTGATCGCCTTCACAAAGCAGACCGGAGGGGAATTCCAGATCGGTGTGATGCGCACGGACGGGTCGGGCGAGCGTATCCTCAGCAGCGGTTACCTGCAGGAGGGGCCGACCTGGGCGCCTAACGGCCGGGTGATCATGTTCTTCCGCGAGGCCGCGGGCTCCGGCGGGCCGCGGCTCTATTCGATCGACCTGACGGGACGCAACGAGCAGCCTATCCCCACGCCGAACTTCGCATCCGATCCGGCATGGTCGCCGCTGCTGGAGTAGGCTGCGACGCTTCGTAGCCCTTGCCGCGCCGCGTTTCCGCCCAATTTGGACCTATCGTGGGCGGCGCAGGGGCGTGATCGAATCACGCCTCGTATGATGGAGCGCCGGGGACGTTCACAGATTTTTAACCCTGTTCCTTGAGCGCCGGTTAACCGCGAGATGGTTACTGACTGCTCAAGACAATAGCTCGAACTTTAAGGAGAGGCGGCCATGAGCCGTATCGGGACACTGACCAGAACTCCGGCCATCCTGGCGCTCGCCGCCGTGCTCGCCGTGTCCGGCTGCGCGTCGAGAAACCAGGTGCCGAACAATGCGGCCGAACTGGGCCTCGGCCAAGGCGGCGCCGGAACTCCCGGGTCCAGCCAGGACTTCACGGTCAATGTGGGCGACCGCATCTTCTTCGACACGGATTCCTCGGCGATCCGCGCCGACGCCCAGCAGACGCTGACGCGCCAGGCGCAGTGGCTGATGCAGTACTCGAACTACGCGATCACGATCGAAGGCCATGCCGACGAGCGCGGAACGCGCGAGTACAACCTCGCGCTTGGCGCCCGCCGCGCGGCGGCGACGCGTGACTTCCTCGTCGCGCGCGGGGTTCCCGCGCAGCGCATCCGCACGATCTCCTACGGCAAAGAGCGTCCAGTCGCAGTCTGCGACGACATCTCCTGCTGGTCGCAGAACAGGCGCGCGGTCACGGCGCTCGGCGGCCCCTCGAGCTGACCGAGACACCGCATTTCTCACGACGCAGCGGCCCTTCGGGGCCGTTTGGCGTTTCTCAAAACAAAATTTGGCCGAAGTCGCGGCGCTTGGTAGAAGGGAAACCGGGTGCCGGCGTCCGGCCGGTTGGAGAGAGGCCGGTCGTTCCGGCGGGTCGTGGGGCCTTCCAAGGCAGGTGGAAATGAAGATCTGGGCTATTCTAGGCAGCGCCGTTGCGGCGCAGCTCATTCTTGCGGGAAGCGCCGCTGCCGCCGGGCGCGCGTCATACGAGGAGAAGCCTTTCAGGGTTCCGGCCCCTGCATATCGGGCTCATGCGATGCCGGCGCCGGCGATCGGCGTGCCGGGGCGGCGCGATGTCGCCCAGCCGCTCGTGCAATTCGCCCAGGCAGGGGACCCGCGCGTGGTCGAACTCGAAGAGCAGGTGCGCCAGCTCAACGGGCTGGTGGAGGAACTAAACTTCCAGGTGCTGCAGATGCAGGACCAGCTGCGCAAGATGCAGGAGGACAACGAGTTCCGTTTCCAGCAGCTTGAGGGCAGCGGCGACGGCGTGATGGAACCTTCCGGCGCACGCAATCAGCGGGGCGAGGCGGAAGGCATAGAGACCATCATCGACAATCCGGAGGGCTCGCTGGCACGCGCCCCCGACCAGAGCACGTCCCCGAGGCTCGGCGAGCCGCCGCGCACGCTTGGGCGCATTACCTTCGACGCTCAGGGCAATCCCATCCAGGTTCAGGGAGAGAGCGGGCTGCCGGGGGTCGAGACCGGCCCGGCCCAGACTGACAATACGCGAGTGGCCGCGCTGCCATCGACGGACGATCCCGAGGAGCTCTACCGCAATTCCTACGAGTTCGTGCTTTCGGGCGACTATGCGCTGGCCGAAGAGGGCTTCAGCGATCATATCGCACGCTTTCCTTCTGATCAGCGCGCGGCCGACGCGCATTTCTGGCTGGGCGAAGCGCAACTGGGGCAGCAGAAATACCGTGAGGCGGCGCAAACATTCCTCGCCGCCAACCGCGACTTCCCGGACGCGCGCAAGGCGCCGGATTCGCTGCTGAAGCTCGGAATCTCCCTCGCCGCCATGGACCAGCGCGACGTCGCCTGCGCGACGCTGGCGGAGGTGGGCAAGCGCTACCCGCAGGCCTCTCCGGCGGTGCTCGAGCGGGCGAAGCAGGAGCAGGCCAAGGCATCCTGCTGATCGAATTGGACGCCCCGGCCGCAAGCAAGGCAAGCCAGGCGCTGGTCCCCACAGCCGCGATGTCGGCCCCCGACCCCGACGGCTTGTTCGGCGGGATCGACCTATCCTCGCGCAAAAGTCTCATCGTCGCGGTTTCGGGCGGCAGCGATTCTCTCGCTCTTCTGCTTCTCCTCAAGAGATATCTCGACACGGGCGGACAAAATGCAGTGCCGCTGGCGGTGACGGTTGATCACCGGCTGCGGCCGCAGTCGGCGGACGAGGCGCGGCGGGTTGGCACGATCGCCGGACGGGCCGGGATCGCGCATCGTATCCTGGCGTGGGAGGGCGCAAAGCCGGTCGCGGGCATTTCCGCCGCGGCGCGCGAGGCGCGGCACCTCCTGCTGTCGGAAGCGGCCCGCCAAGCGGGCACGGACATCGTATTTACCGGACACACAATGGACGACCAGGCCGAGACAGCGGCGATGCGGCGGCTGCGCGGCGAAGGCCGCGGTGCGGCGGGCATCGCGCCGGCCACCCTGTTTGAGGGGAGTTGCTGGTTCGTGCGGCCCCTTCTAACCGCGAGGCGCGCAGCATTGCGACGGTTCCTGGCCGGCACCGGACAGGACTGGATTGACGATCCGAGCAATCTCGACCGGCGCTTCGAGCGGTCGCGGGTGCGCGCCGAGCTATCGGACGCCGATGTCGAGAGACTGGCCGCCGAGGCAGCCGTTGCCGGGGCGGCGCGCGAGGCGCTGGGTCGCCGCGCTGCGGCCTTGATAAGGGCGCACGCCGAAATCGCCGCGCCCGGACTGGTCAGACTGGACACAGGCTTTACCGAGGAAAGCGACCGCGACGCGGCGCGCTACGCACTGCGGATACTGCTCGCCGCTGTTGGGGGCAGGGAGCATCTGCCGGATGCGGAAAGGACGACGGCGCTGCTCGACCGGCTGGCTGCGGGCCGGGGCCGCGCGACGTTGTCGCGCTGCCTAGTGGACCGCCGGCGCGGCGAGGTGCTCATCCGCCGCGAACGGCGCGGCAAGGAGGCCGGAGCGCCCCCCGCCCCGACACTCGGCCCCTGGGCGCGCTACCTGCCGAGCTTCGACCTGGAACCTGCCCGTGCCGCAGCCGAGCTGTTCGGAGCGGCGGAGATACCGCCTTCGCCTTGGGCAGACCACAATCGGCCGGAAGCTTAACCGAGACGGAGCGTCGCGCTTGGCAATGGCACGGGCGCTCCCTATGTTAGCAGGCAA
Source organism: Pseudomonadota bacterium (assembly GCA_023435335.1). Taxonomy (GTDB): domain Bacteria; phylum Pseudomonadota; class Alphaproteobacteria; order Rhizobiales; family Rhizobiaceae; genus RCIO01. The sequence continues at coordinate 58,530 of JAEYRU010000112.1, read as the reverse complement.
CGGTACGGCGGCCGCCGAACGGACCGCCACCACCATCAGGACACGGCATGAATCCGAATTATCGCAACCTCGCGCTCTGGGCCATCATTGCGGTGCTCCTGATTGCGCTGTTCAACCTGTTCCAGACGCCGCAGCAGCGCGGCACGTCACGCGAGATCGCATACTCGGATTTCCTGCGCGAGGTCGACAGCGGGCGCGTGCGTACCGTCACCATCGCCGGCGAGCGCATCACCGGGACGTTCAGCGACAACAACCAGGGCTTCCAGACCTATTCGCCCGGCGACACCAACCTGGTGCAGCGCCTTGAGGACCGCAACGTTACCATCAACGCGCGGCCCGAGAGCGACGGCTCGAACTCGATCTTCGGCTACCTGATTTCCTGGCTGCCGATGCTCCTCATCCTCGGCGTTTGGATATTCTTCATGCGCCAGATGCAGTCGGGCTCCGGCCGGGCGATGGGCTTCGGCAAGTCGAAGGCGAAGCTGCTGACCGAAGCGCATGGGCGCGTCACCTTCCAGGACGTCGCCGGCGTTGACGAAGCAAAGCAGGACCTCGAGGAGATCGTCGAGTTCCTGCGCGACCCGCAGAAGTTCCAGCGGCTCGGCGGCAAGATCCCGCGCGGCGTGCTGCTTGTAGGCCCTCCCGGAACCGGCAAGACGCTGCTGGCGCGCTCGGTGGCGGGCGAGGCGAACGTACCGTTCTTCACCATCTCCGGCTCGGACTTCGTCGAGATGTTCGTCGGCGTGGGCGCGAGCCGCGTGGGCGACATGTTCGAGCAGGCCAAGAAGAACGCTCCCTGCATCATCTTCATCGACGAGATTGACGCGGTCGGCCGCCATCGCGGCGCTGGCCTCGGCGGCGGCAATGACGAGCGCGAGCAGACGCTGAACCAACTGCTGGTCGAGATGGACGGCTTCGAGGCGAACGAAGGCATCATCCTGATCGCGGCGACCAACCGTCCCGACGTGCTGGATCCGGCGCTGCTGCGGCCGGGCCGCTTCGACCGCCAGGTGGTCGTGCCGAACCCGGACATCATCGGCCGCGAGAAAATCCTCAAGGTGCATTCGCGCAACGTGCCGCTGGCCCCCAACGTCGACCTCAAGGTGCTGGCGCGCGGCACGCCCGGATTCTCGGGCGCGGACCTCGCCAACCTCGTCAACGAGGCGGCGCTGATGGCGGCGCGGCGCAACAAGCGCCTCGTCACCATGGCGGAGTTCGAGGATGCCAAGGACAAGATCATGATGGGCGCGGAGCGCCGCTCGTCGGCGATGACGCCGGCGGAGAAGGAGCTGACCGCCTACCACGAGGCGGGACACGCCATCCTGGCGCTCAACGTCCCCTCGGCGGATCCGCTGCACAAGGCCACCATCATCCCTCGCGGCCGTGCGCTGGGCATGGTCATGCAGTTGCCCGAGGGCGACCGCTACTCGATGAGCTACAAGTACATGGTGTCGCGGCTGGCCATCATGATGGGCGGACGCGTGGCCGAGGAGATGAAGTTCGGCAAGGAGAACATCACCTCGGGCGCGGCGAGCGACATCGACCAGGCGACCAAGCTGGCGCGCGCCATGGTGACGCGCTGGGGCTTCTCCGACAAGCTCGGACACGTCGCCTACGGCGACAACCAGGAAGAGGTCTTCCTTGGCCATTCGGTGGCGCGCCAGCAGAATGTTTCCGAGGAGACGGCGCAACTCATCGACGCCGAGGTGCGCCGGCTGATCGAGGAGGCCTATGCGACAGCCCGCTCCATCCTGACCAAGAAAAAGAAGGAATGGATCGCGATCGCTCAGGGCCTGCTCGAATACGAGACGCTGTCAGGCGATGAGATCAAGCAGCTGATCAAGGGCGAGAAGCCCGCGCGCGACATGGGCGACGACACGCCGCCCTCGCGCGGCACGGCGGTGCCCAAGGCCGGCAGCACGCGCGGCAAGAAGAAGGGCCCCGAGCCGGAAGGCGGCATGGAGCCCCAGCCGCAGGGCTGAGAAAGCAGACGCATCGAGTGAAAACGCCGCGGAGGAGACTCCGCGGCGTTTTCGTCTTGCGGGCGGCAACTGTCACAGGTGGCGCTTGAACCAATCTGTCTGCGCGGCGGAGGAGATCTTGAAGGGCTCCCCCGTATACGCCTCGAAGTGGCCGCCCGGCAGTATCACGAGTTTCTTCGGCTCAAGCGCCTTCTCATAGGCGCGGGCGGTCATGTCGAAGGGCGTGAGGTGGTCGCCCGAGGCCACCACGACCATCAAGGGCGTGGGCGCAATGCGGGCGATGTAGTCGGCCGGCTCATATTCCGTGAACAGCTCGATGGAATGCAGGGTCACCTCGTTCTGCCAGCTGGTCGCGTGCTCCTGCTGAAAGCGGGTGAAGAACTCGTAGGTGTCGGCCGTCGGCAGGGCGCAGGGCTGGCCCTCCGGGGCCGTCACCGGCATCGTGGCCCCGGCCTCGCCGCGGGCTCGGGCCGCGCGGTCGCCATCGAAGGCGGCGCGCAGGCCCGCCCACATGTCACCGCGGATCAGGCGACGAGCGGACTCATAGCCCCAGGTCAGCGGCACCTGCGAGACGACGCATTTGACGCGCCGGTCGAGCGCGGCAACCACCAGCACATGCCCACCCGAATAGCTGGACCCCCACACGCCGATGCGGCCGGCATCGACGTCCGGCAGCGTCTGCGCCCAGGTGATCGCATCGCGATAGCCGTTGATCTGCGCCCACGGGTCGATGTGGTTGCGCGGGGTGCCGTCGCTGGCGCCGAGGTTGCGGTGGTCGTAGACGATGACCCCCAGCCCCGCGGCCGAGAAAACCTCGGCGAAAGAGTCTAGGAAGATCTCCCGCGTGGCGGAGAATCCGTGCGCCATGATGACGGTGGGGGCAGGCCCCTGCACCCCTTGCGCGGGATAGTGCCAGCCCCGCAATGTCACGCCGTCCTCGGTCCTGAACTCGATATCCCGTCGCATTGTCACTCCTCCGTTCGACGTGATCGATGAGCGGAGCCTAGAACCGACCCGTGGGCGGGGCTTGCACGGCAGGGAAGGCGGCTTGTTCGACAGGGAAGGGAAGTTGCGATAATTTGCATGGAGCGCCGCGCCCTATGGGCCGAGCCAGGGGAGGAAGCCATGAATGCGGGCACCTGGAGGTCTGCCGACCTGCCACCCCGCCTGCGCGCGCAGGCCACCCGTGCCGTCCTCAGCGACGTTCACCTGCCCTGGGCGCTGAGCCTCGACGACCGCGCGGCCCATGACTGCAGCCTCGACTGGCATCCGCTGGCCGGCTGCTCGGTGATCGAATGCCGCAGCGACCGGCTTTCGGGCTGGCGCGACAGCCGCGAATTGCGGCAGACCGAAGGAGAACACCTCGGACTGCTCCTAGTGCTCGCCGGACGCGAGCGCGTGCGGCAGGACGACGTCGCGCTCGACCTGCGCCCCGGCGACCTGCTGCTGTGGGACGGCGCGCGGCCGATCCGCTTCGAGATTGTCGATCCGCTGCACAAGGTGACGCTGCTGGTCCCGCGCGAGCGCCTGGAGCGGGCGGTCACCGGCCCGGAACCGCGCGGCGCCGTGCTGCTCGACGCGCGGGCCGGGCTGGGGGCTTTGGCGGCCGGTCATCTGCAGGCGCTGGCCAGGATCGGCGGCAACATGCCGGCCGGCCATGCCGCGCTTGCCGCCGACGTCGTCATCGACCTGGTGGCGCGGCTGCTCGACCCCGCCGAAGCAGCGGAAGCGCCGGACGGACTGCTGGCCCGCATCCTCGGGTACGTGCACACGCATTTCGAGGATCCGCAGCTCACGCCGTCGCGCATCGCTGCCACGTTCGGCATCACGCCGCGCTACCTGCACATGCTGTTTGCCGCGACCGGCACCACCCTGTCGGCGCATATCCGGACGCTTCGGCTAGAGGCGATCCGCCGCGATCTGTCCGATACCCGTCTTGCCAGCCGCTCGATCACGGAGATCGTGCTGCGGCGGGGGTTCAACGACGGCGCGCATGCCACGCGCGCCTTCAGCGCCGCGTACGGCTCGCCGCCCAGCGCCTATCGCGCCGCCCATCGGAGGTAGGGCGCCGAATCAGCGCTTGACCGAGGTCATTTCGCTGCCGGTTACAGCCGCCTATTCTTACGTTTCCGGCAGAAAGGGGCTGGCCAATGCAAAGATTCGCAATCGGAATGCTGGCGCTGCTTCTGGTAGGCGGCGCCAATGCGCAGAGTCTGGCAGACATCGAGCGCGCGGAAGCCGCGGTGATCACGGCCTGGGAGCAGACGCCACTTTCCTTCAGGCGCGCCATCTTCGTCACCGAAGCGAGCGGCTATGGGGTCTACAAGGAACGTGCGAACGCGCAATTCAAGCCCGCCGAGCCGCTGCTCGTTTACTCGGAGCCGGTGGGCTACGCCTGGAAGGAGAATGGCGACGGCACTTTCTCGTTCGGCTTCGATGTTGATCTGCTGCTGAAGACGTCGACTGGCGAGATCGTCGGCGGGCAGGAGAATTTCCAGCACCTGGTGATGACGAGCAAGGCCAGGAACCGCGAGTTCATGTTGACCCTGACGTTGACGCTCACCGGCGCGCCCGCAGGCGATTACGTTGTAGAGTACCGCACGCGCGACGCCTTCGGAGCAAAGTCGGGCATGATTTCGCTGCCGTTTTCAATCGTGGAGTAGGGCGGCGGGTTTCCTGGACGCGATGCAATGTGCGTCCGGCCTGAGGCGCGCGGAGGGGGCACCGCAGGCGCTCGATGCTGACATAGCTTAAACCGCGGCTAACCATTCGCCACATTTCCCTGCCAGTTGCCCTCAGCTCCGCAGGAATTCGTAACAGTCCCTCACATAATGTGATGCGCTGGCCTATCCCCATTGTGGCAAAACGGCGACGAGGGACAATCTTGGAAACGCCTAAGAAAAGCATGTCGAAACGCTATTTCGGGACCGACGGAATTCGCGGCCGTGCGAATTCCTTTCCCATGACCGCCGAGATCGCCATGAAGGTAGGCATGGCCGCCGGCATGTCGTTCCAGCGCGGCAACCACCGCCACCGCGTGGTGTTGGGCAAGGATACGCGGCTTTCCGGCTACATGATCGAGAACGCCATGGTCGCGGGTTTCTGCGCGGCGGGCATGGACGTGTTCCTGCTTGGCCCGGTGCCCACACCCGCCGTCGCCATGCTGGCGCGCTCGCTGCGCGCCGACATCGGGGTGATGATCTCGGCCTCGCACAACGGTTACCAGGACAACGGCATCAAGCTGTTCGGGCCCGACGGCTACAAGCTGTCGGACGAGATCGAGGATCGTATCGAGGCCCTGATCGAGCGGGACGCTAGCCTGACGCTGGCCGACCCGTCTGCGCTCGGCCGCGCCAAGCGCATCGACGGCGTCCATGACCGCTACATCGAGTTCGCCAAGCGCACGCTGCCGCGCTCCATGTCGCTGGCCGGGCTGCGCGTGGTTGTCGATTGCGCCAACGGCGCCGGCTACAAGGTCGCGCCAGCCGCCCTGTGGGAGCTGGGTGCGGAGGTGGTGGCGATCAATGACGAGCCGAACGGTTTCAATATCAACGAGGACTGCGGCTCCACCCATCCGGCCGGGCTGTGCAAGAAGGTTCACGAGGTGCGCGCCGACATCGGCATCGCGCTCGACGGCGACGCCGACCGCGTGGTCATCGTCGACGAGACCGGCACCGTCGTGGACGGCGACCAGATCATGGCGCTGATCGCGCAGACCTGGCACGAGTCGAACCGCCTGGCAGGCGGCGGCGTGGTTGCGACCGTCATGTCCAACCTGGGACTGGAGCGCTTCCTCGGCGATATGAAGCTGTCGCTCCACCGAACCAAGGTGGGCGACCGCTATGTGGTGGAACACATGCGCGCGCACGGCTTCAACGTGGGCGGCGAGCAGTCCGGCCACATCGTGTTGTCGGACTTCTCCACTACCGGTGACGGGCTGCTCTCGGCGCTGCAGGTGCTCGCCTGCATCAAGCGCCAGGACAAACCGGCCAGCGAGGTTTGCCGCAAGTTCGAGCCGGTGCCCCAACTCCTCAAGAACGTGCGCTTCTCGGGCGGCAAGCCGCTGGAGAGCGCCTCGGTGAAGGCGGCGATAGAGGAGGCGCGCAGCCAACTCGGCGCCAGCGGGCGTCTCGTGATCCGACCCTCCGGCACCGAGCCGCTGATCCGCGTGATGGCGGAGGCGGACGACCGCGTCCTGGTCGAGAAGGTAGTCGATGACATCGTCGGCGTGATTGCCGAGACCAGAACCGCCGCCTGACAGGTCCTCCCACCGCAATATTCGAGCCCGCCTCTCCAGGCGGGCTTTTTGTTGTCGCTGCAGGGCCTGTGGGCACGTCGTGGTTAAGGAACAGGGTTAAGCGGCCCTTAACCTATTCCCTACAATATGCATGCCGAGTGCAATTCATCCCGGCGCTTCGCTCGGGGAACAGCAAGGACCGCATGCGATGTCGAGATTGGCTAAGCCAATACTGATAGGGGCAGCATTGTTGGCCGGCGCGGGCGCGCCGGCGATGGCGGCCGACTTCTACGAACCGCCGCCGCCGGTCTATTACGAGCCTCCGCCGAAACCCGCGATCGGGGCGTGGTACATCCGCGGCCATATCGGCATGAGCAACCAGCGTGTCGATGGTATCAGCCATCCGGCAATAGACGCGGCGATCGCGCATGAGTGGCTCCAGCGCGGCTCGTTCAACTCGGCGCCGATCTTCGGAATCGGCGCAGGCTACAAACTCAACAAGTACCTGCGCGGCGACCTCACCGTCGAATACCGGGGCGGAGCCAATTTCACCGCTCTCGACCGGCTCTTCAATCCCGGCCTGGGTGCAATCACCACCAACGATTACCGCGCCCGGAAGACGGAATGGCTGCTTCTCGCGAACGCCTATGTTGACGTCGGTCAGTTCTGGAAGATTACGCCCTATGTGGGCGCGGGCATCGGCGTTTCGCGCAACACGATCCACGACTTCCGCGACCTCAACGTCCAGGCAGGCGGCGGCGGCTACGCGGCCACGGCCAGCCAGTGGAACTTCGCCTGGGCGCTGCATGCCGGCCTCGGCTTCGACGTGACCGAGAACACGACGCTCGATCTCGGCTACAGCTTCGTCAACCTTGGCAATGCCCGCACCGGTTCGCTGGTCAATGACGACCCGGCCCTCGGCTGCGCTGGTGCTGCCTGCGACCCGGTGGTGTTCAACAAGCTCGTGTCGCACGACCTGAAGCTCGGCTTGCGTTACAAGTTCGGCGGCTCCAAGCCGCGCCACGACTACGACGAGCCGGTCGTAGACTACCAGCCTGCGCCGGTGAACTACACGTTCAAGTAGTCCGCGAAGCTTCTCTCCAGCAGTGGGACGCCCGGCGACATCGCCGGGCGTTTCCCCTTTTTGGCGACAAGGTCGCCACTGAAGGCCCCGAGTTTAAGAATTTGTCATCCTTAACCGGCGCTTAACCTGCATGGTTAACAATGCTCTCGAATCGCGGTCGGCCATCAGGACCCCGCATCTCGGAGAGCCCGTGCCATGAGTATCAAATCCCGGATCCTGCTTTCGGCGATGCTGGCGGCCCCAGCGTCATCCGCGCTTGCGGCCGACTACGACGCGCCCGTGTTCTACGAGCCGCCGATCGTCGAGGAGATCGCGGAATACGTGCCGGTCGAGGTCGGCTCCGGCTGGTACCTGCGGGGCGACATCGGCTACTCGTTCTCCACGTCCCCGCGCGGCGCCTTCACCTACCGCACAGTGGGCGGAGTGGAGACCAACTACACCACCGGCTCGCTCGCCAACGAGATCAGCTTCGGGGCCGGATTCGGCTATCGCTTCAACGACCTGGTGCGCGCCGACCTCACGGCCGAGAACTTCAACGTGCGCTTCAACGGGACCCGCCCTACCTGCGTGGTGGCCGCCATCGACTGCACGGACACGGCCGAGATGAACGCCTGGTCGGTGATGGTCAACGGATATGTCGATCTCGGGACGTTCGCCAAGTTCACGCCCTATGTCGGCGCCGGCGCCGGCGTCACCTACGCCAACTGGGGAACCGCGGCCACGACCACCCCCACCTTCCCGGGCATCACGGTCGCCCATCCCGGCATGCCCAACTGGCGCTTCAGCTGGGCGGCGATGGCCGGCGTGGCATACGACGTGAACAAGAACCTAAAGATCGACCTCGGCTACAAGTACCGCAACGTGGCCGGCGGGAACATGTTCGGCTACGACGCGGCCTCGACCTTGGCCGGCGCGACCGGCGCGGAAGCGCGCGATTCCGGCTTCCACCAGCACGAGGTGAGGCTCGGACTGCGCTACGAGCTCTGGTAAGGCCCGGTTCGAGCGCACTTCCAGCTTTCAGGGCGGCGGACAGTGTCCGCCGCTCTTCTTTTGCCAAGCGACGCAGCGCCGCAACCGCGTCAAAGCGCTTGCCAAGATACCCGAGTTTTTGTATCGCCGTCCGTGGGCCACCCCTCCCCAACGAGGGGCGTGCTATCTGAAAGGATAGAACCACATGACGACTCTCCCCATGCCGGACGTGCGTCCGGCCAATCCCAATTTCTCCTCAGGTCCCTGTGCGAAACGTCCCGGCTGGAGCCTGGACGCGCTGAAGGATGCCGCGCTCGGGCGCTCGCATCGCGCCAAGATCGGCAAGGCGAAACTCCAGCAGGCGATCGACCTCACCCGCGAAGTGCTGCAGGTTCCGGCGGACTACCGCATCGGCATCGTGCCGGCGTCGGACACCGGCGCGGTCGAGATGGCGCTGTGGTCGCTGCTCGGCGAGCGCGGCGTAGACATGGTCGCATGGGAATCTTTCGGCTCCGGCTGGGTAACCGACGTGGTCAAGCAGCTGAAGCTGACCGACGTCCGCAGGATCGAAGCTCCCTATGGCCAATTGCCGGAGCTGGCCGGCATCGACTTCGACCGCGACGTCGTGTTCACCTGGAACGGCACGACGTCGGGCGTGCGCGTGGCGAACGGCGACTTCATCGCGGCCGACCGCAAGGGCCTGACCATCTGCGACGCGACGAGCGCCGCTTTCGCGCAGCGGCTCGACTGGCCGAAGCTCGACGTGGTCACCTTCTCCTGGCAGAAGGTGCTGGGCGGCGAGGCCGCGCACGGCGTGCTGATCCTCAGCCCGCGCGCGGTGGAGCGGCTTGAAAGCTACAAGCCGGCCTGGCCGCTGCCGAAGATCTTCCGCCTCACCTCGGGCGGCAAGCTGATCGAGGGCGTCTTCAAGGGCGAGACGATCAACACCCCGTCGATGCTCTGCGTCGAGGACTACATCGACGCGCTGCAGTGGGCGAAGTCGATCGGCGGGCTCGACGGCCTCATCGGGCGCGCCGACGCCAATTTCGCGGCGATCGACCGCTTCGTGCAGAAGAGCGCCTGGCTGGATCACCTGGCTACCGATCCGGCCACGCGCTCCAACACCTCGGTCTGCCTGTCCATCGTCGATCCGGCGGTGACGGCGCTTTCCGCCGACGCCCAGGCCGATTTCGCCAAGGGCATCGTGTCGTTGCTCGACAAGCAGGGCGTCGCTTATGACATCGGCCACTATCGCGATGCCCCCCCGGGCCTGCGGATCTGGGCCGGCGCCACTGTGGAAGCTGCCGACCTCGAGAAGCTGATGCCCTGGCTCGACTGGGCCTTCGCGACGCAGAAGGCGTCGCTCAAGGCAGCCGCCTGACCGACTGCAGGCCGCCGCATGCCGGCGGCCCCCATTCCCATTTCAGATACGTTCCGAAGGAGGCCGTCATGGCGCCCCGCGTTCTCGTTTCCGACAAGCTTTCCGAAACCGCCGTCAAGATTTTCCAGGTCCACGGCATCGACGTCGACTACATGCCCGACCTCGGCAAGGACAAGGAGAAGCTGCTTTCGATCATCGGCAACTACGACGGCCTTGCGATCCGTTCGGCGACCAAGGTCACCGAAAAGCTGATCGCGGCGGCCACCAACCTGAAGGTCATCGGCCGCGCCGGCATCGGCGTCGACAATGTGGATATCCCGGCCGCGTCTCGCCAGGGCATCATCGTGATGAACACGCCCTTCGGCAACTCGATCACCACGGCCGAGCACGCCGTCGCGATGATGTTCGCCGTGGCGCGCGAATTGCCGGCAGCGAACGCATCGACGCACGCCGGCAAGTGGGAAAAGAACCGCTTCATGGGCGTGGAGATCACCGGCAAGACGCTCGGCATCATCGGCTGCGGCAATATCGGATCGATCGTGGCCATGCGCGGCGTCGGGCTGAAGATGCACGTGATCGCCTACGACCCCTTCCTGTCGGAAGGGCGCGCGAGCGAACTCGGCGTGGAGAAGGTGGAACTCGACGAGCTGTTCTCGCGAGCGGACTTCATCACCCTGCACACGCCGCTCACCGAAAAGACGAGGAACATCATCAACGCCGATGCCATCGCCAAGATGAAGGACGGCGTGCGCATCATCAATTGCGCCCGCGGCGGGCTGATCGCCGAAGCAGACCTGATCGCGGCGCTGAAGAACGGCAAGGTGGCGGGCGCTGGCATCGACGTGTTCGAGGTCGAGCCGGCGACGGAGAGCCCGTTCTTCGGCATGGAGAACGTGGTCTGCACGCCGCATCTCGGAGCAGCCACGTCGGAAGCACAGGAGAACGTCGCCCTGCAGGTGGCCGAGCAGATGTCGGACTACCTGATCAGGGGGGCGGTTTCGAACGCGATCAACATGCCGTCGATCACCGCAGAGGAAGCGCCGCGGCTGAAGCCCTTCGTCAAGCTGGCCGAAGTGCTTGGCGCCTTCGTCGGGCAGGTGACCGAAGAGCCGATCCAGGAGGTGGAAATCCTGTTCGACGGCGCAACCGCCACGATGAACACGCGCGCCCTCATCAGCGCCGCGCTGGCAGGCCTCATCCGTCCGCAGGTTGCGGACGTGAACATGGTGTCGGCGCCGATCATGGTGAAGGAGCGCGGGATCATCGTTTCGGAAGTCAAGCGGGACAAGTCGGGGGTGTTCGACGGCTACATCAAGCTCACCGTCAAGACGACCCAGCGCACCCGCACGATTGCCGGCACCTGCTTTTCCGACGGCAAGCCGCGATTCATCCAGATCAAGGGCATCAATCTCGACGCCGAGGTGGGCGAGCACATGCTCTACACGACCAATCCGGACGCGCCGGGCATCATCGGCCTGCTCGGCACGATCTGCGGCAAGGCCGGCGTCAACATCGCAAACTTCCAGCTGGGCCGGAACAGGCCGGGCGGAGACGCGATCGCGCTGCTCTATCTCGACGAGCCGTTCCCGGAGAACGTGCTGACCGAGCTTCGCGCCAACCCGCTGATCCAGTCGGCCAAGCCGCTGCGTTTCGACGTGACGGCGTAGCGGCGAAAGCCATGTCCAAGGGGCGCGGCTTGGCCGCGCTCCTCCTTCCCTGGGGCATCAGAGCGGGCAAGTAGCCCGCAACTTTGCGCGCGCCTCTGGACTGTCCGCCGAAAATGCGCGTCTACTGCATGTCCCGGCCGTGCCGGACATGGGAGGACGCCGATGCCATATCACGAACTGCTTCCGACCTCGCTGGTCGGTTCCTACGCGCAACCGGACTGGCTGATCGACCGGACGAAGCTGGCGGGGCGGTTCCCGCCGCGCGTGCGCGCACTCGAATTGTGGCGGGTAGCGCCGGAATGGCTGGAGCAAGCGCAGGACGACGCCACGCTGCTCGCCATCCGCGACCAGGAGCGCGCCGGCCTCGACATCATCACCGACGGCGAGATGCGCCGGGAGAGCTATTCCAACCGCTTCGCCACGGCCCTCGAGGGGGTAGACATCGACAATCCGGGCACCGCGCTCGACCGGTCGGGGCATCCAAACCCGGTCCCGAGGGTGGTCGGCAAGATCAGGCGCAAACACGCCGTGGAGGTGCGCGACGTGCAATTCCTGCGCGCCAACACCGACCGGCGCATCAAGATGACGGTGCCGGGTCCGTTCACGATGTCACAGCAGGCGCAGAACGATTTCTACGACAGCGAAGAGGAGATGGCGCTCGACTACGCCGCCGCCGTCAACGAGGAGATCAGGGACCTTTTCGCCGCAGGCGCCGACATCGTGCAGATCGACGAGCCCTACATGCAGGCGCGGCCCCAGAAGGCGCGCGACTACGGCCTGAAGGCGCTCAACCGCGCGCTGGAGGGCATCCGGGGGGAGACCGCCGTGCACATCTGCTTTGGCTATGCCGCGATCATTCACGAGCGGCCTGAAGGATATTCGTTCCTGCCGGAGCTTGCCAACTCGCCGGTACAGTCCGTGTCCATCGAGACGGCGCAGTCCAACCTCGACTGCTCGGTTCTCGCCAAACTGCCTGAAAAGAAGATCATCCTCGGCGTGCTCGACCTTTCCGACCATTGGGTGGAAAGCCCGGAGATCGTCGCCGGCCGCATCCGCCGCGCGCTTCCCTACGTCTCGGCGGACCGTCTCGTCGTGGCCCCCGACTGCGGGCTGAAATACCTTCCGCGCGACGTCGCGTTCGGCAAGATGAAGGCGATGGTCGACGGCGCGGCTATCGTGCGCGCCGAGATGGAATAGGGATCACGGCGAGGCGGCCATCCTGCGTCCGCTGTGCTCAGCCAGCCAGATTCCTCCGAGCACCAGAACGATCGCGATCGCGTGGTAGGAGTGGAACGCCTCGCCGAGGAACAGGATCGCGAGCAGGGTCCCGAAGATCGGCACGAGGTTGATGAACAGCCCGGCGCGGTTGGGGCCGATGAGCTGCACGCCCCTTATGTAGAAGCTCTGGCTGAGGATCGACGGGAAGATGGCGGTGAAGGCGGCGACCGCCCATCCGGTCATATCCGGCCACACCGCACGCTCGGTCGCGGCCTCCCAAGCGGCGAAGGGCAGCGAGGTCAGCAGTGCCGAGGCCGACAGAACCAGCATCATGCTTTGCCACGAGATCGGCGGACGGTAGCGCAGCGCCACCGTGTAGCCGCCGTAGAAGAGCAGCGCGAGCATCATCAGCGCGTCGCCCATGTTCACGTCGAGCTGGGCGAGGCGGAAGAGGTCGCCGTGGCTGGCGGTCAGCGCGATGCCGACAAGGGAGAGCGCGAAGCCCAGCATCTGCGCCCAGCTCACCCGCATGGAAAAGAGCAGGAAGTTCGCGAGGAAGATCACCATCGGCAGGCCGGCCTGCTCGATCGACACGTTGATCGCCGAGGTGAAGGTCAGGGCGCTGTACATAGCCGCGTTGAACAGCGAGAATCCCACTGCGCCCAGCGCCGCCAGCAGCAGGAGGTGACTCCGCACCACCGGCCAGTCTTGGCGCAGCTGGCGCCAGCCGATCACCGCCATGATGGCCAGGGCCATTGCCCAGCGGATCGTGGTGAGAAGCATCGGCGAGATGTGCCCAATCGCCAGCTTTCCCGCGATGGCGTTGGCGCCCCAGAAGAGCGTCGTCAGCAGCAGAAGCACATAGGCCTGGCGGTGCATCGGCGGGATTTGGTCCTTTTGCCGGCGTGTATCCGGCGGAGAGGGTCCACGGCGTAGAGGAGGCGGGCGCGCAAGTAAATGCTCCGAACGGCCGATTTATTGTGCCTTTGCGGCCAAACGCCCGGAAAGAAGGGTCGCGAAGCCTGCCGGCTACCGTTATAGAGGCCGTCATATCAGGGTTTCGAGCGGCCCACTGGCCGCCGCGCGGGAGAACATCTTCATGGCGAATGTGGTGGTCGTCGGCTCGCAATGGGGCGACGAAGGCAAGGGCAAGATCGTCGACTGGCTGTCGGAACGCGCCGACGTGGTCGTGCGCTTTCAGGGCGGGCACAATGCCGGCCACACGCTCGTCGTCGACGGGAAGGTCTACAAGCTCTCGCTGCTCCCCTCCGGCGTGGTGCGGCCAGGCAAGCTCTCGATCATAGGCAACGGCGTGGTATTCGATCCGCACGCATTCGTGGCGGAGCTTTCGCGGATCAGGGAACTGGGGGTCGAAATCGGGCCCGATCGCCTGAAAATCGCCGAAAACACAGCCCTTATCCTGTCGCTGCACCGCGAGCTCGACGCTTTCCGCGAGGATGCCGCCTCAAATTCGGGCACCAAGATCGGCACCACCCGCAGAGGCATCGGTCCGGCCTATGAGGACAAGGTGGGGCGGCGGGCCATCCGGGTGATGGACCTCGCCGACCCGGATACGCTGGCCGCGAAGGTCGACCGGCTGCTGACGCACCACAATGCCCTGCGGCGCGGGCTTGGACATGGCGAGGTCGCGCATGGGACCATCATGGAAGAACTGACGTCGGTGGCCGACGATGTGCTGCCTTACATGGACCGGGTCTGGAAGATCCTTGATGACGCCAGGCGCGGCGGCAGCCGAATCCTTTTCGAAGGCGCACAGGGGACGCTGCTCGACATCGACCACGGGACCTATCCGTTCGTGACCTCGTCGAACACCGTGGCCGGGCAGGCGGCCCCCGGCTCCGGCGTCGGGCCCGGCTCCATCGGCTACGTGCTGGGTATCACCAAGGCGTACACGACGCGCGTCGGCGAAGGGCCCTTCCCGACCGAGCAGGACAACGAGGTAGGCGAGTTTCTCGGTAGCCGTGGCCACGAATTCGGTACGGTCACCGGCAGGAAGCGCCGCTGCGGATGGTTCGACGCTGTCCTGGTCCGTCAAGCGGTGGCGGTGAACGGCATCGACGGGATCGCGCTCACCAAGCTCGACGTCCTCGACGGGCTGGACGAGATCAAGGTCTGCACCGGCTATCGGCTGGACGGGCAGACGGTCGACTACCTGCCGGCCAGCCAGGCGGCGCAGGCGCGGGTCGAGCCGATCTACGAGACGCTGGAAGGGTGGAAGGACAGCACCGCAGGCGCCCGCAGCTGGGGCGAGTTGCCGGCCCAGGCGGTGAAGTACGTTCGCTATGTCGAAGAGCTTATCGGCGCGCCGGTGGCGCTGCTTTCCACCAGCCCCGAGCGGGACGACACGATACTTGTGACCGACCCCTTTCAAGACTAGGCTCGCGCCCGCTTGCGGAGCTTCAGGAGAATCGGCGGGCGCGCTGGAGCACAGGTGAATAGAGAATGGCAGATTTCGTCGCCGTACTGAAAAAGACCATCGAAGGACTGAGCGACAACTCGCCGGCCATGCGCGAAAAGGTCTATCGCAAGGCGCGCGAAACGGTTGCCGCCAAGCTCAGCGCGATCCAGCCGCCACCCTCGCGCATCGTGGTGGATCGCCAGCACAAGGCGCTCGAGGACGCGATCGCCGCAGTGGAGGCGAGCTACGCGGTTGAGGCGACCGCATCGGACGATTTCGAGATGGTCCTGGCGGGGCTCGGGCAGGTGGAACCGGAACCGGCAATTCCCGGAATCTCCGATGAAGCGCCGGTCTTTGCCAGGATAGAGCCTGCCGCGCCGGGTTCGCCCGACGACCTGATCCGGGCTTCCAGCGAGCCAGGCCGCGGCTACGGCCCCGGCGAGGACGAGCGGCCCGCAGCGAATGGAAACGGCCTGGCCGCGGACGAGGCCTTGACCCCGATCGCACCGGTGCCGCGACGCGAGGCGGCGCTCGTTGATCGGCTTGCCGGCGACCGGCCAGTAGGTGACGACACCGGAGACGGCGCGCTCGGCGACAACCGGCGGCGCATCAGTGGGGGCCTGATCGCCGCCATGATTGCGATCGTCATCGTGGCCGCCGCGGGGTACGGGATCTGGGTTAACCGCGCCGAGTTCAGCGCGATGCTGGGCCTTGGTGGTACGACGGTGGCCGAAGACCCCGCGCCGGCCGAGGCGGAAACCGAAATCGCAGCCGTACCGGCCGAGCCCGAGGAGGCGGAGGAGGTGGCCGCACCGGAAGCCGCCGCCCGCCCGGTTCAGGAGGACGTGACGAAATTTACCCAGCGGCTTACTCCGGACGGGCAGGAGGTCGACGACGGCCCGGCGGAGGGCGTTGCTTCGGTGGGTGAAG
This sequence comes from Pseudomonadota bacterium, assembly GCA_023435335.1. Classification (GTDB taxonomy): domain Bacteria; phylum Pseudomonadota; class Alphaproteobacteria; order Rhizobiales; family Rhizobiaceae; genus RCIO01. Next base: position 42,643 of record JAEYRU010000112.1, on the reverse strand, counting down.
GGACTTCCATGGCCGCCGCTACCCAGAGCGGCGAAGAGGAAACACCTGCGGCAGCGGCAACCAGTGGCGAACAGGCCGCGGCCCCGCAACCCGCCACCGAGGCGGCGCAGCCGGTGCCGGTCGGGCAGCGGGCGATCTTCTACGAGGAGCGCACGAACGTTGCCCAGGGGTCGGCCGACACGGGGTCTACCGTCTGGTCGGTGGTGCAGGAATCGCCGGGCGGCGACCTCCCGCCAGAACCCGCGATCCGCGCCGAGGTCACGGTTCCCAGCAAGGACCTCCAACTGAGGATGACGATCCGGCGCAACGGCGACAAGTCGCTGCCGGCAAGCCATATCGTCGAGATGATCTTCCTGACTTCGGGCACCTTCGAGGGCGGCGGGATCGACAATGTACTGAGGATTGCGCTGAAGAACTCGGAGGCGGCGGCTGGCAACCCGCTCATCGGCATTCCCGCCAAGATCGCCGACGGCTATTTCCTCGTTGCGTTGAGCGACGGGCCGGCGGAACTGGAGACGAACACGCAGTTGCTGTTGCGGCAGAGCTGGATCGACATCCCGATCGTGTACCGGTCGGGTCGGCGGGCGCTGGTGACGATGGAGAAGGGCGTGCCCGGCGACCGCGTCTTCCAAGAGGCGATACAGGCTTGGCGCAACGCGTCCAGCGGCTGAGCCCCCGTCCTACTGGACAAGAAAACGGCCGCTCCGGGGACGGGGCGGCCGTTTCGTTTCTCGGAGCGGGTCCGTAGGTTTACGCGGGTTCGGCCTCGATGGTGCGCAACGCCTGCGCCTGCTTCTTTGCAGCGGCCATCACCGCATCCTGCACCTTCTCGAAGGCGCGCACCTCGATCTGGCGCACACGCTCGCGACTGATGTCGAACTCGCCCGACAATTCCTCGAGGGTCATCGGCTCGTCGGAGAGCCGGCGCGCCTCGAAGATGCGCCGCTCGCGTTCGTTGAGCACCGACAGGGCGCCCGAGAGCATCTTGCGACGATTGTCGAGTTCATCCTGCTCGATGAGCATGGCTTCCTGGCTGTCATGGTCGTCGACGAGCCAGTCCTGCCATTCGCCGGATTCGCCTTCGCTCGCTCGGATGGGGGCATTCAGCGACGCGTCGCCGGAAAGCCGGCGGTTCATCGAGATGACCTCTTCCTCGCTCACGTTCAGGCGCGTCGCGATCTCGGCTATCTGCTCGGGCTTCAAGTCGCCCTCTTCGAGCGCCTGAATCTTCCCCTTCACTTTGCGCAGGTTGAAGAAGAGCCGCTTCTGATTAGCCGTGGTACCCATCTTAACGAGGCTCCACGAGCGCAGGATATACTCCTGGATGGCGGCCTTGATCCACCACATGGCGTAAGTGGCCAGGCGGAAGCCGCGCTCCGGCTCGAATTTCTTGACTGCCTGCATCAGGCCGACGTTACCCTCGGAAATAACCTCGCCGATCGGCAGGCCATAACCGCGATAGCCCATGGCAATCTTGGCCACGAGCCGCAGGTGGCTCGTTACCAGCTTGTGCGCTGCCTGGGGATCCTGATGCTCCGCGAACCGCTTGGCGAGCATGTACTCTTCCTGCGGCTGCAGCATCGGAAATCTGCGGATCTCCTCAAGATAGCGGGAGAGACCGCCTTCTCCGGAAACGATACTCGGTAGTGTCTGGGCCATAAAGCACCCTCCTTTATGTCCGATAACCCCCTGCTGGAGGCGGGTCAGTGGGACGCGACCGCCTAAGGCGCTTCGCGCCCGTGATGTAATATAGGAACGTTTGTGGCGAATACACGATACCTTGCAGCGTGAAACGGTATGTCACGCGCATGTGAACGCTGGGCCACATGGCCAGCAATGCGTTCCAATCATTCTATATCACAAACTGCGGAATCCGTCGAGAAGTTCCGCCAAATCCGGCGGAAGCGGCGCTTCGAAACGCATCGCGGCCCCGGTGACGGGGTGCTCGAACGCCAGAAGATAGGCATGCAGCGCCTGTCGAGGGAAAGCCAGCACTCGGTCGCGCAGATGGTCGGGCAGCCGGTTCGCCTTGGTGCGGAAGGCGCGTCCGTAGTCCTGGTCGCCGACCAGCGGGTGGCCGATATAGGCCATATGGACCCGGATCTGATGCGTGCGGCCGGTTTCCAGACGGCATTCGACCAGCGCGGCGAGCGGACCTTCCTTGCCGTCGTCCCCGAAACGCTCGCGCACCGTGAAATGCGTGACCGCGTGGCGTGCATCTGGGGTTCCCTCGCGCACAACGGCGCGGCGCGTACGATCAGCCGCGCGCCCAAGCGGCGCATCGACGGTCCCTGTCACGCGAGACGGCGAGCCCCACACCAGCGCCAGGTAGGCCCGCTCGAGACTGCCCGAGCGGCCGTGGTCGGCAAAGTCCTCCGACAGCGCGCGGTGCGCCTGATCGTTCTTGGCGACCACCATCACGCCGGTCGTATCCTTGTCCAGCCTGTGGACGATGCCGGGCCGCCGGACGCCGCCGATACCCGACAGGGAATCGCCGCAATGGTGGATCAGCGCATTGACCAGCGTGCCGGTCCAGTTTCCGGCGCCGGGATGGACGACGAGGCCGGCCGGCTTGTCGAGGACGAGCAGATGCTCGTCCTCGTAGAGGACATCGAGCGCAATCTCCTCGCCCTGCGGCACGGGCGGCGCCGGTTCGGGCAGCGCCACCGTCACGCGGCTGCCGGCCGCGAGCTTGTGTTTCGCCTCGCCGACGGGCGCGCCGTCAACCGATACGGCGCCCTCGCGGATCAGCGCCTGCACGCGATTGCGCGAAAACTCGTCCCCCAGCGCGGCCGCGAGCCACTGATCGAGCCGGTTGCCCGCGGCGTCGGCTTCGGTCCAAAGCTCTTTCAATGCGACCGTCGCTTGGCTATCAGGAGCGCTCATTGCCCAAACCGGAAGCCGAGATGACGAGACCCCCGGACGACGACCGCGAAGACAAGCCGCTCGACCCCGCAGTGGAGCGGGTGCGGCGCAGGCTCGTGCGTTTCATTGCCATCAATCTGGGCATCCTTTTCCTGGCGCTTATGGCCGTGGCGGTAGCGCTTGTCTACCGGATGAACGTCTCTACGCCTCCTGTCGAGCAGGCGTCGGGCAGCCTCGTGACGGGCGGCGAAGGCATTGTCGAGGGGCGTATCGCTCTGCCGGAAGGGGCGCGTCTCAATTCGCATGCCGTCTCCGGGGACCGGCTGACGCTGGACGTCGTGCTAGCCGGCGGCGGGCGGGCGATCCTCGTCTACGACATGGCGCAGCAGCGGATGATCGGCCGTTTCGACATCGGCGCCGGACAACCCTGAAGAGCGGGACGATGGCGCGCGCGATCGGCATGGTCAGCATCGTCGTCGCCGACTATGACGAGGCGGTCGCCTGGTACACGCAGAAGCTCGGTTTCAAGCTGGTCGAGGATACCGAACTGGGCGGCGGCAAGCGCTGGGTCGTCGTGGCGCCGGAGACGGGCAGCACGACGCGCCTCCTGCTGGCCCGCGCAGCGAGCCCGCAACAGTCTGCGGTGGTCGGCAAGCAGGCGGGCGGCCGCGTTTTCCTTTTTCTCGAAACCGACGACTTCGCGCGCGACTACGCGGAGATGAAGCGCAGGGGCGTGGTCTTTCGCGAAGCGCCGCGGCATGAGCCCTACGGAACGGTCGCGGTGTTTTGCGACCTTTACGGCAATCCGTGGGACCTGATCCAGAAAGCCTGATGAATCCGGACGTGCTCCGGACAGGCGGTTGCAATCGCGAAAATTCCAGCTTATATCCGGGCCGGCTTGGTTCCGCGCCCATCGTCTAGCGGTCAGGACGGCGCCCTCTCACGGCGCAAACCGGGGTTCGATTCCCCGTGGGCGTACCAACCCTTCCCCTGACGCGCCGCCCGCCCGGCGGGCGACTGCCCAACACTTGGGCAGAATGCCGTTATGCTTAGTTAAACGTTAATGCTTGTCCGGCAGACTTCCCAGCGCAGATCCGCGGGGAGGTTCGCATTGTCGATGACCGGTGCAGGAGGGATGCCGGCCGCGAAGGCAGCGGCCGTGCAGGGGGATGACGACATCGGGGCGAACGCCGCCGTGCCGGACCCTTCGCATGTGCAATTCAGTGTGCGCGAACTTGAGCAACTGGTCGATTCCAGCTCTGACTGGATCTGGCAGAACGATAGTGACCACCGGTTCGTATACTTCTCCGAGTCCATCGAGGCCGCGACCGGGCTGAAGCCCGCCCGCGCGATCGGCAAGTCCTGGTTCGATTTCTTCGCGGCCACGGCAAAGCACAACAAGCAGTATGAAGCCCATATCGCCGACCTGGAGGCGCGCCGACCGTTTCGCGACTTCATCTACGAAGTCGCGAAGCCGACCGACAATTGCCGGTGGGTGAGCGTCTCGGGCTTTCCGCGCTTCGACGAACACGGAGATTTCGCCGGCTACACCGGCAGCGGGCGAAACGTCACCGCGATGGTGGAGGCGCTCGACGAATTGAGGGAGACGCGGCGGGCGTTGTCCCTCAAGGAAAGCCGTGAGCGTCTCGTCCACGACGCCAACGCAGGCAGGAGCCACGCCGAACAGCTCATGGCGGCGCTCAACGCCATGCACGACGCGTTCAGTTACTACGACGCCGACGACAAGCTGGTTCTGTACAACGACGCCATGGTCGACATGTATGGCGGGCTGGAGGATGTGATCCGCCCCGGTATCGGCTTCGAGACGCTGATCGACGAGGGCCTGCGCCGCGGCGTGTTCATCACGGGGGACATCTCCGCCCAGGAATGGCGCGACAGTGTGATCGCCAAGCGCCGCAACGAGACCCAGTGGGAACAGGTGATCGGGTTCGGGGACGGGCGGTTCTGCATGCACCGCGAAATCCGCACCGAAGACGGCGGCACGATCGGCATAGGCACCGACATCTCGGACCTGAAGCGGCGCGAGGAGGAGCTCGGGCGGGCGAAGGCAGCCAGCGAGCTGCTGCTGTCGGATCTGGCGCGCACGATCGACATCATGCGCATGGGGGTCGTCATCCTCGATGCCGACCTCAAGGCGGAGATCATCAATCGCGCCTTCTATTCGATCTGGAAGGTCACACCCGACGACGTCGCGGTGGGGAGCCACTTCCGTGCACTGATGGACGTGAACCGTCACAACGGAATCTACGAGTCCTCCGACGAAGAGTGGGAGACCTACGTACAGTCGCGGCTGCAGGAGATCAGGGACGGCGACGTCCCGCCGCGTGAGTTCCGGCGCGCCGACGGCTGCACTATGATCTATTCCGTGACGAGCCTGTCGGGCGGAAAGCGGCTGATCTCCTACTACGACATCACCGAGATGAAGGAACGCGAGGCGCAGCTGGGGCACGCGCTGGAACAGGCGAAGCTCGCCGACGCGGTGATCAACAGCGTTGCCGACCCGATCTTCGTGAAAGACGAGAACCTCGACTTCGTGCTGGTGAACAAGGCGTTCGCGTCCTATTTCGGCGTCGAGGCGGAAGCGATGCTGGGCCGCAAGGCGCGCGATTTCGTTTCGCCAGCGGAAGCGGAAGCCTTCGAGGCGAACGAACGGTCGGTACTCGAGACGGGAGACCCCTTCGAGCTCGAGGAGGAGTACGAACTAGAGGGCTCGCAGGGCGCGCGGATGGTGCGCAAGAACAAGGTGAAGACCTCGGACGACAAGAGCTACGTCGCGTGCACGATCTTCGACGTTACCGAACTTAAGCGGCGGGCGAAGGAAGCCCAGGATGCGCGCGCGCAGCTTGAAAGCGTCCTCGATTCGCTGCCGGCGGGTGTCATAATCTACGATCGCAACGACCGGTTCGTCTCGGGCAACCGGCTCATTCGCGAGGGGCTGCCGGCGCTATCGGAAGCGATGCAGCCGGGCCGCCCTATCCGCGACGCGGTCGAGGCGGCGCACCGCGCGGGCTACTTCCGCAAGAGCGGAGACCCGAAGCTGGACGCCCTTTACGACACGAACCCGGAGGCTTGGGTCGAGGAATATCTCAAGAGATATCACGTCAGCCACGCAGAATCCGAGCGTCAGAGCCTCAACGGTGGGTGGCAGAAGGTCATTGATTCGCGCACGCCGGACGGGTTCTTCGTCGGCGTCAGGATCGACATCACAGAGATCAAGGAACGCGAGGCGGCGCTGCGCGAAAGCATGCGCGAGAACGAGGTGTTCCGGAACCTGATCGACAACGTGCCGGTGGCGATCTACGCCAAGAAGCCGGATCTAAGGCTGATGTACGTGAACAAGGGGTGGTGCGACCTCACCGGATATTCCGAGCAGGAGGCCCTCGGCAAGACTGACGAGGAGGTCTTTGGCCACCAGGGCGAAGCCCTGATGAATGCGGACCGGGACGTGCTCGAACATGGCAAGATGATCGAGCTGGAAGAAGTCATCGTACATCCCGACGGTTCGACGCGCCACCAGATGGCGCGCAAGGGCGCGTTCACGGCCACCGACGGCTCGCTCTACCTCATTGGCTCGACCACCGACATCACCGAACTGAAGCGGCGCGAGGCCGAACTGGAGGAGGCGCGCAAGAAGGCGATCCTCGCCGATCGGGCAAAGTCGGAATTCCTCGCCAATATGAGCCACGAAATTCGCACGCCCATGAATGGCGTGCTGGGCATGGCCGAACTCATGTCGAGGACCGAACTCGACTCCAAGCAGCGGACCTTCATCGACATCATCATGAAGTCCGGAAACGCCCTGCTGACGATCATCAACGACATTCTGGACTTCTCCAAGATCGACGCCGGCCAGCTGGTGCTTGACCCGGCTCCGTTCAATCTCACCGAGGCGATTGAGGACGTGGCCACGCTGGTCTCGACGCGGGCCAAGGAGAAGGACCTGGAACTGATCGTCCGTGTGGAGCCCGGCCTGCACCACACCTTCATCGGCGATGTCGGCCGCATCCGGCAGATCATCACCAACCTGCTCGGCAATGCGGTGAAGTTCACCGATACTGGGCACGTGCTTGTGGAGGTCACCGGGGAGGACGTCGGCACCGCGACGCGCCTGAAGATAAGCGTTCACGATACCGGCATCGGCATCCCCGCGGACAAGCTGCAGCTCGTGTTCGACAAGTTCAGCCAGGTGGATGCGTCCTCAACCCGGCGGCATGAAGGTACCGGGCTGGGCCTCGCGATAACGTCGCGCCTCGTCGACCTGATGGGCGGGACGCTGGGAGTGGAAAGCGTCGAAGGCGAGGGATCGACCTTCTGGTTCGACGTCGAGCTCGAGCATACCGGCAAGCCGGACGTGGAAAGGATCACGCCAATGGATGTCACCGGTGCACGCGTTCTCATAGTGGACGACAACGCCGTCAACAGGGCCATCCTGTCGGAGCAGATGATTTCCTGGAGGTTCGACGCCTGTGCGGCGGAAAGCGGGCCCGTCGGCATAGAGGTGCTGAAGGCGGCCGCATCCTTCGGCGTCGCGGTCGACTGCGTCATCCTGGACTACCAGATGCCCGGAATGACGGGCGCGGAAGCGGCGCGCATCATCCGTTCGACAAAGGGCATCTCGGACGTGCCGATCGTCATGCTGACCTCGGTCGATCAGTCGATGACCAACGCGCATTACCGCGATCTGGCGATCGACGCCCAGCTCATCAAGCCGGTGCGGTCCTCGCTTCTGCTGGAGACGCTGGTCGCGGCGATCCAGAAGCGCCGCGCGCGCGCCGGGACGGTGACGCCTATCGTGCCGCGACCGACTGAGCCGATGCCTGCGCGCCCCTCCGGATCGCGCCCAGTCCCGGCGGCTCCCGCGACGGCCGAAAAGCCCGCGCAGCCCGCAGCCGCGGCAGGGATCGACATACTCGTCGCCGAGGACAATGAGGTGAACCAGCTGGTGTTCACGCAGATTCTCAGCGAGACCAGTTTCAGGTATCACATAGTAGGCAACGGCCAGCTGGCAGTGGAGGCCTACCGCGAGAAGCAGCCGACCATGATCCTGATGGACGTTTCCATGCCGGGGATGAACGGGCTGGAGGCGACCGCCGCGATTCGTGAACTGGAGGCGCAATCGGGCGGGCACGTGCCGATCGTCGGCGTCACGGCGCATGCGCTGAAGGGCGACCGCGAGCGCTGCATCGAAGCTGGCATGGACGACTACCTGTCCAAGCCGATAAGCCCGAAGGCGCTTCTAGAGAAGGTAGAGACGTGGATGGCCGGCGCCGGCGCCGCCCGAAAAACGGGCTAGCAAGGCTCCCGCTCTCCACCGGCAAGCCTCAGCGTCTGAGCAGGCCGCGAACCCGGTCCCGCAGCCTGCGGGCGAGGTTGCGCGTTTCCTGATAGAGGTGCAACTGGGAGGCGGCCTGCCGCGCAAGCCTGTCCGCGTCCGGCGCCAGCGCCACCACTAGGGTGCCTGTGGGCCGTCGCTCGGTCCAGATGCGACTCATTATAGGATGATCGGCGGTCGCGCAGGAATCGGTTCCGAGAATGTTCGGATCGTCGAGATGGTACCGGGTTACGTCCAGCATCAGCAGCGTGCCGGGCGAGTAGGCCGAATACGCCTCATCGTAGGTGGTCTTCCAGGTGTAGGCGGTGCCGGACTCGATGAACACGATCAGGCAGGCAATCACCTTCCCGTCGAGGGTCAGCGTGTGGATGCGGCAAAGGTCACGCTCGGCTAGCCGGTGAACGGCCTCGCGGGCAAACGCGGCGCGATAGCGGTCGGTCGCCATGGCGGTGCGCTCGCGCCCCTTCCACCCGGCCGCCTCCAGGCTTAGGAAGGCCTCGACTCCGAGCCGGATGTCGGTCTCGCTGCGGGCAACGTGATGCTCCAGTGCCCCGACATCGGCGAGCCGCCGACGCAACCGCCGGAACTCGCGAAGATGGTGCGGACGCAGCGCCTGCTTGAGATAGTCGTCGCCTTCTAGCGTGCTCTGCAGGAAGGGCCGCTCGCTCTGTCCGGTCGTGACCAGCGTCAAATTGCGGCTAGCCGCGAAGGTGCTGAGGATAGCCGCGAAGGGTCCATCGAGACGCACTTCAGGCAGCACGAATACCCGGGGAAGCTTGAGGTGCGGACGGGCCAGAAGCGAGAAGAAGTCGGCAATAACCCCTTCCGGGTCGTCATGGTCGACCAGTGGCGTACCCAGCGGGCCAAAGGGGTTCGACCAGGTGCGCATTATAGGCACGCCGAATGGGACAGTGGGACGCTCGACCGAAAAAGGCACGAGCAGTCGGAGCCGGCTGCGCCCGTCGTCATTGTCGCGGATGACGGCGAGGCGGATTTCCTTGTCCTCCAGGCGCGGCATGGCCGGGGCCAGGAAGCGCGGATTGAAGAAGATGTTGGGCTCCACGGAGCGGGCGCAGAGATGATCGAGTTCCTCAACGAGATCGAAGCCCGCCGAAGCCGGGTAGATGGCAAGCGTGCGCGATTTCGCCTCGCCCAGCGCTTCCAGTCGGGCCGGATCAGGGCGCAGACCTGCCAGGATCGGACCGGGGGTGCTGACTTCCTCAAGGATAGGCACGACAGCCATCAGGCGGTCTCCATCGATAGCTTCGGTGCGAATATCACCATCGCGACGCCGTGCGTCCGCCATACGGTCAGCGCCAGAGCGCCGGCCTCGAAGAGCGTGGCAAGCGCGGTGCCCAGGGCGGCGCCCCAGAGCCCGTATTGCGGGATGAGTAAAACGTTCAGCCCGACATTGAGCGCGAGCGCTGCCGAATAGATCGCGGCGCAGACGTTCTGATGGCCGGTCATGGTCAGCAGGCTTTCGGCCGGGCCGACGGCCGCGCGCGCAAGCACGCCGGGCACCAGCAGGAAAAGCAGCGCGTAGCCTTCCTCAAAACCGGGGCCGAACAGCATCAGCAGCGGCCTGCCCGCGATCACCAGGAGTATGCCCATCGCGAGCGACGGCCAGAAGGTCCAGGAGACGGTCAGGCGGGCGAAGCGCGCCAGGCCGGCGCCGCGATCCCTGTGCATCAGTTCAGCGTATTTCTGCGCGACGCCCGCCTTGACGGCGAAATATACGAAATGGACGAGCGCCAGCACCTTTACGGTCGCATAGTAGACAGCGACGTCGTGCGGGTCGCGGAAGTAGCCAACCATCAGCACGTCGGCGTTCGTCAGGAGAAAGAAGAAGCCTTCCACCAGGAAGATCGGCAACGACACGGCCAGCCACATGCCGAACTCGACCTTTCGCGGCCCGGCCGGAATGCGACGGTCGATGCGCGCCGACACGGTGACTAGCTGGTAGAGCGTCGTGGCGTAGGTTGCCGCTATGGCGGCCAGCACAGCCGTCTGCGCGGACGGCGCGTAGCCCAGCAGCAGCGCCAGCGCCATAAAGGCAAGGATCAGCAAAGGTCGCACCAGATAGATGACCGACAGTGCCGAGATCGCCCATGCATTGGCGCGGGCGATGCCCTGCAGCACGTCCGACAGCGCGATCATCGGTAGGCACACCAGGCCGAGATAGAAGGGAACGACGTAATAGGACTCGACCGTGTCCGAGAGGAGCCATACGCCGGCCGCGCCCGCACCTGCGACCAGCGTCGAGGCCCCGAGCACGAATACCTTGCTCGTCAGCAGAATGCCGCGCAGTTCGGCCAGCCGGCCTGTCTCCCTGTATTCGGGGATAAAGCGGATCGCTGATGTGTGGAAGCCCACACAGGACAGGTTGCCGACGATGATCATCGTCACCCAGACCAGTACGAAGATGCCGTACTCGAAGCTGCCCAGCCAGCGGGCAAGCAGCACCTGGCTGACCAGAGCGATCATCGCGCTGACGATGCGGATCGCGAACGCCGCCAGCGATATCCGACCGGCTTCGCCTTCTCCCCCGCGGTCATTGACCAGCATATCGACGCGTTCGAGATACGGCTGCGCACGCGAAACCATGCGCTGCGGAAGCAGACGCCCGGCCGTTGCGGCAGCGGAAAAGCGCACGCGATACACTCCGTTTTCCGATCGGTTGGCAGGCTAACCAGCAGTCATTAAGAAACGGTTGGGCGTAATGCGCGCCGGCTGCGCGCGCCCAATCCGGGCTGGAGCCGCGAACAGGTGTCGGCTAGCATGGGCGCGGGGCCGGACCAGGTGAGCGGCGAGAGGCTGAATGGCAAGCGAAAACGACGGCTGGCGCGCGATGGCGGACGCGCCGAGGGACGGGACCCGGATACTGGTGACCGTCAGGTCGACCGAGCAGGGGCCGGCCGAGGTCGACATGGTCTACTGGGCAAGCGCCGACCTGTCGGGGACGGAGGGATGGCGCGCTGCCGACTCGAAGCCCGGCCAGATGTTCATCTACGCAGAGCCGGAACTGCTGTGCTGGATGCCGATGCCCCAGGCAGGGGCGCGCCAGCCACCGGAGATGCCGGCCCCCTGGGCGGGCGACGATCCCGGGGAGCTGTTCGGCTCGGGAATCTAGGCGCGCGGCGCACTCCCCCCGCGGATCGCCTCAGGCGAAGGCGCCGTGGCAGTGCTTGTACTTCTTGCCCGAGCCGCAGGGACAGGCCTCGTTGCGGCCGACCTTGCCCCATGTCGCCGGATTCTCCGGGTCACGTTCCTCGGCGGGAACAACCCGCGCGTCGGCTCGCACCATCGTCATCGTATCGCCATCGCCGAAGTCGTCCTCGCCGGTGGTGGCGTCGATGTGCTGACCGTGCACCTGAGGGGCCTCGGGCGGCGGCGCCTCGGCGGCCTCGCGCACCAGTTCCACCCGCATGAGCTGTGCCGTGACCACCTGGCGCAGGTTGCCAAGCATGGACTGGAACAGCTCGAAGGCCTCGCCCTTGTACTCGTTGAGCGGGTCGCGCTGCGCATAGCCGCGGAAGCCGACGACGGAGCGCAGATGATCGAGGTTGACCAGATGCTCGCGCCACAGATTGTCGAGCGTCTGCAGCAGGATGGTCTTTTCCACATAGGTCATGATCTCGGGACCGAAACGTTCGGCACGGTCGGCCGCCGCCTTGTCGGCGGCCTCGACCAGGCGCTCGCGGATCACTTCCTCGTCGATCCCCTCTTCCTGGACCCATTCCTCGACGGGCAGGTCGAGATTGAGGTTGATACGCACGTCCTCCTTCAGCCCCGCAGCATTCCACTGCTCCGCATAGGCCTTCTCGGGGATGTGGCGCGCCACCATGTCGTCGATGACCTCGTGGCGCATCTCGGCGACGGTTTCCGAAAGGTGCTCGCCGTCCATCAATTCAAGACGCTGCTCGAAGACGACCTTGCGCTGGTCGTTCATCACGTCGTCGTATTTGAGCAGGTTCTTGCGGATGTCGAAGTTGCGCGCCTCGACCTTCTTCTGCGCCTTCTCCAGGGCCTTGTTGATCCATGGATGGATGATCGCCTCATCCTCCTTGAGGCCCAGCTTCTGCAGCATCCCGTCCATGCGGTCGGATCCGAAGATTCGCATCAGGTCGTCCTGGAGGGACAGGTAGAATTTCGAGCGGCCGGGGTCGCCCTGGCGGCCGGAACGCCCGCGCAGCTGGTTGTCGATGCGCCGGCTCTCGTGGCGTTCGGTGGCGAGAACGTAGAGGCCGCCGGCAGCCAGCGCCTGTTCCTTCAGCCGCTGCACGTCTTCGCGGATGGCCTGTTCCTTCGCGCGGCGTTCGTCGCCGTCGGGCATGTCGCCGAGTTCGGAGGCCACGCGCATGTCGGCATTGCCGCCGAGCTGGATGTCGGTGCCGCGGCCGGCCATGTTGGTCGCGATCGTTATCGCACCGGGCTTGCCGGCCTGCGCCACGATCGAGGCCTCCTGCTCGTGGTGACGGGCGTTCAGCACCTGGAAGTCGGTCACGCCTTCCTTGCGCAGCCGCTCGGCCAGGAACTCCGACTTCTCGATCGACGTCGTGCCGACCAGAATCGGCTGGCCCTTGGCCTGTGCCGCCTTGATCTCGTTGACGATGGCCTTGTATTTTTCCTCGACGGTCCGATAGACCTCGTCGTCCTCGTCGACGCGCAGGACCGGGAGGTTGGTGGGGATTTCCGTGACCTCGAGCCGGTAGATGTTGCCGAACTCCTCGGCCTCGGTGGCGGCCGTGGCGGTCATGCCGGCCAGCTTGCCGTACATGCGGAAATAGTTCTGGAAGGTGATCGAGGCGAAGGTCTGGTTCTCGGGCTGGATGGCCACGTGTTCCTTGGCTTCGAGCGCCTGGTGCAGGCCTTCCGAATAGCGACGGCCGGGCATCATGCGGCCGGTGAACTCGTCGATGATCACGATCTCGCCGTTGCGGACGATGTAGTCCTTGTCCCGCTGGAAGAGACGGTGCGCCTTCAGCGCGTTGTTGACGTGGTGGACGATCGCCACGTTTTCGATGTCGTAGAGAGAGTCGCCCTTGAGCAGGCCCTGCTCGCGCAGCATGTTTTCCACCTTCTCCGTGCCTTCCTCGGTGAAGGTGGCCGTGCGCTGCTTCTCGTCGATCTCGAAGTCGGCGGCTTCGAGCCTGGGAATGAGGGCGTCGATGCTCGTATAGAGGTCCGACTTGTCGTCGATCGGACCCGAAATGATGAGCGGCGTGCGCGCCTCGTCGATCAGGATAGAGTCGACCTCGTCCACGATCGCGTAGTTGTGCCCGCGCTGCACCATCTGTGCGCGCTCGTACTTCATGTTGTCGCGCAGGTAGTCGAAGCCCAGCTCGTTGTTGGTGGCGTAGGTGACGTCGCAGGCATAGGCCGCACGGCGCTCGTCGTCGCTCATGCCGTGCACGATGACGCCTACGGTGAGGCCGAGAAATTTGTAGATCCGGCCCATCCATTCGGAGTCGCGGCGGGCGAGGTAGTCGTTGACGGTCACGACGTGGACGCCCTTGCCTTCGAGCGCATTGAGATAGACGGGGAGGGTGGCGACCAGCGTCTTGCCCTCGCCGGTGCGCATCTCGGCTATTCCGCCCTCATGCAGCACCATGCCGCCGATGAGCTGCACGTCGAACGGACGCAGGCCGAGCACGCGGCGCGAGGCCTCCCGCACGGTCGCGAACGCCGGCTCCAGGAGGTCGTCCAGCGAGACGCCGTCGGCGATCTGCTTGCGGAACTCGTCGGTGCGCGCGCGCAGGGCCTCGTCGCTCAGCCCTTGCAGTTCGCTCTCCAGCGCGTTGACCGCCTCCGCCCGGGGGCGGAGCGAGCGAACGCGCCTGTCGTTGGAGGAGCCGAATATTTTGCGGGCGATTGCGCCAAGACTGACCATCAAATGGTCCTTTCGATGCGAAGATTGCCGGGCCGGCAGGAACCGCGGCCGGGAACTCCATGCGGTCCCATACGTCAAAAAAGCGCCCGAAAAGGGTTGTGGACGCAAAGACGAAGGACAGATAAGAGGGGCCCCCGGCGATGTCAACGCGCCGGAACCCGGCCCAGCCAGCAAAAAACCGCCATATTCGGGCTGATCTGGATCACTTCCGAAACCCGAACCGGAGTAAGTTTCATGTTCGCTTTGCTCAGCCGCCGTCTTGTCGCACGGACCGGCGCGGTCATGGCCGCGGCCCTCCTCTCGGCGGGACTGGCCGTGGCGCAGGAAGACAAGGTGGTGGCTACGGTCAACGGCCAGTCGATAACCGAGGCCGAGCTGGCGATGGCCGAGACGGAACTCGATCCGCAGTTCGCACAGCTTCCCCCGGACCAGAAGCGGGCCGCCGCGCTTTCGGCAATGATCGAGATCCGTCTTATGGCGGCGGAATCGGAAAAGGCGGGCGTTTCCGAAAACGAGGACTTCAAGCGACGCATGGATTTCCTGCGGCTGCGTGCGCTGCACAGCCAGTTCGTCAGCGACTCCGTTGCGAATGCAGTGACCGAAGAGGCCGTTCGGGCGCGCTACGACCAGGAAATCGCGGCGGCTCCGGCGGTCAACGAAACACGGGCCTCACACATACTGGTGAAGACCGAGGACGAAGCGAAGGCCATCATCGCCGAGCTCGAGGGTGGCGCGGATTTCGCCGAGATCGCCAAGGCGAAGTCGACTGACGGCGCGGCGGCGCAAGGCGGGGATCTCGGCTATTTCGGCCCCGGCCGCATGGTCCCGGAATTCGAGCAGGCAGTCTTTGCGCTCGAAGTGGGGGAGCACTCCAAGGCACCCGTGCAGACACAGTTCGGCTTCCATGTGATCAAGGTGACCGACAAGCGGCCGCAGCAGCCCCCGGCATTCGAGCAGGTGCAGGGACAGATACGCTCGCTCATGCTGCGTGAGAAATATTTCGAGCAGGCTGCCGCGCTGCGCGGTTCCGCCGAGGTGGATATCGCCGATGCGGAGCTGAAGAAGGCGGTCGAGGAACTCGACAGGCCGCAGCAGCCCAACCAGTAGCGCGATTGCCGCCCGTGCGCGTTTCGACGCACCGGCGACGGCCGCGGCGGACTCCAGTCGTCATGGTTTCCGCTTATCCTGCCGGCGCACGTTCGGGGTGAGCCTTGCGCGCGCGGCGCGCTTGGGGCAAACGGTGCCTGTTCCAGAACAGGCATTCCCATGTCCGACACCATCTCCCCCCTTGCTCCCAAGTCATTCCCGAAGATGCCTGCGATCGAAGGCGTGCGCATCGCTACGGCGCAGGCCGGCATCAAGTACAAGGGGCGCACCGACCTCATGCTGATGGTCTTCGACGAGGGGACCACGGCCGCCGGCGTCTTCACCCGCTCGAAATGCCCCTCGGCTCCTGTCGATTTCTGCCGCCGCAACCTCGCGGGCGGCGGCGCGCGTGCGCTGGTGGTCAATTCCGGCAACGCCAACGCCTTCACCGGGAAGAAGGGGCGCGAGACGACGGCGATGACGGCAGAGGCGGCGGCAAAGGCCGCGGGATGCGCTGTCCAGGACGTCTTCCTCGCCTCCACCGGTGTCATCGGTGAACCGCTGGACGCCGCTCGCTTCGCACACCTGCTCGAGGGCATGGCGAAAGACGCGCGGCCGGCCCAGTGGTCAGAGGCCGGCAAGGCGATCATGACCACCGACACCTATCCGAAATACGCCACCGCGACCGCCGAGATAGGCGGCGCCACGGTGACGATAAACGGCATCGCCAAGGGAGCCGGCATGATCGCGCCGGACATGGCGACGATGCTTTCCTTCGTGGCGACGGACGCCGCGCTGGCGGCGCCGGTGCTGCAATCACTGCTCTCCAAAGGCGT
This sequence comes from Pseudomonadota bacterium, assembly GCA_023435335.1. GTDB lineage: Bacteria > Pseudomonadota > Alphaproteobacteria > Rhizobiales > Rhizobiaceae > RCIO01. The sequence goes on along the minus strand of JAEYRU010000112.1, from coordinate 26,613 downwards.
CGGCAAGACCTTCAACGCGGTCACCGTCGACAGTGACACCTCGACCAGCGACACACTCATGCTGTTCGCCACGGGAGCGGCCGCCAGACGCGGCGCGCCCGAGATAGCCGATCCGGCCGATCCGCGGCTTTCTTCGTTTCGCCGCGCCCTGAACAAGGTGCTCAAGTCACTGGCCCTGCAGGTCGTGAAGGACGGGGAGGGAGCACGCAAATTCGTGGAGGTCACGGTCGAGGGCGCGAAATCGTCGCGCTCGGCCAAGAGGATCGCCCTCTCGATCGCCAATTCGCCGCTGGTCAAGACGGCTATCGCCGGGGAGGATGCGAATTGGGGCCGCGTGGTAATGGCTGTCGGCAAGGCCGGCGAACCGGCCGACCGCGACCGGCTTTCGATCTGGTTCGGGGATACCCGCCTGGCGCATGAGGGCGAGCGCGATCCCGTCTATTCGGAGGCCGAGACGTCTGCGTACATGAAGCGCGACCATATCCGCATCCGCGCCGACATTGGCCTCGGCCGTGGCAAGGCCACGGTCTACACCTGCGACCTGACGAAGGAATATGTTGCCATCAATGGCGACTACCGGAGCTGATCGGCTAGATGTCCGATCTCTTGAACACCACTCCATTGGGGATTGCCCGGCGTTTCGAAGCGGCTGGATTCCGCGCCTGGCCGGCCGCCTCGGTGCATTATGACGGCACTTGGGTGATCCGGCTGACGGCTGGCCACGCCGCAAAGCGCCTGAACTCGGTGAATCCGCTCGATCCGGGCGATTCGCAGGGAATATCCGAGCGCATATCGCGCGCGGGCCGCCGCTTCGAGGCATACGGACGCCCCCTGATCTTTCGCATGTCGCCGCTGGCCGGCGAGACGCTTTCCAGCTATTTCGATGGCGAGGGCTGGCAGCGATTCTCCGAATCTCTGGTCCTGGCAATGCCCCTTGCCGAAAACAGCGTCGCCGGCGCCATGAACCAGATACCGCTCAAGGACATGGGGCGTTTCATCACCGCGGCGATCCGCATACACGGCCGCGACCCCGCCATGCGGCCGGGCCTCACCGAGATCATCAGCTCCATCGAGCCCCAAGCCGGGCTCTTTGTATTGGAAGAGGCAGGAGAACCTGTGGCCAGCGCAATCTGCGTCCACGACGGTGAACTCGCGGGATTATTCGAGATTGCCACGGCGGAAGGCGAGCGCCGCAAGGGTTATGCGCGGCGCTTGATCCTGTCGGCGCTCAAATGGGCGAGGCTGAGGGGCGCCACCATAGCCTGGCTGCAGGTCGAGGCGGACAACGAGCCTGCGCTCTCGCTCTACCGCTCGCTCCGTTTCGCGGAAGTCTATCGCTACCACTACCGCGCGTTGCCGGCCTGACGATGGCTGGCAACTCCAAACCCCTCGTCCTTGTCGTCGCCTGCGCGCTGGTCGACGCTGATGGGCGGGTGCTGATCGCACAGCGGCCCGAGGGCAAGCAGCTTGCCGGCCTGTGGGAGTTTCCCGGGGGCAAGGTTGAAGGCGGCGAGACCCCGGAGGAGGCGGTGGTGCGCGAACTCAAGGAGGAACTCGACGTCGAGACCAAGGTGGCGTGCCTCGCCCCGCTGACCTTCGCCAGCCATTCCTACGAAAGCTTTCATCTGCTGATGCCGCTTTTCGTTTGCCGCCGCTTCTGGGGTACGCCGGTGGCGAAGGAGCACCAGGCGCTGAAGTGGGTGCGCCCAAAGCAGATGCGCGACTATGCGATGCCAGACGCCGATATTCCGCTGATCGCGCACCTGATCGACCTGCTCTGACTTGGCCCGTTAAGGGAAGATTTATCAAAAAGCGAAATATTGAGGCGAATTAAGCCGATAGGCGATTTTGCCAGGGCTGCGGCAGGAGAAGGGCCATGACGCCGGGCGAATACCGGGATGCTCCCGCCGGGGAGCGCGATCCGTTCGTGGCAAATGCCGGTTCCCTCCGCGTGGCGCTGCTCTTCGGCGCCGCGGCCGTTGTGGTGGCATTGCTGGTCGCGCCCCTCGCCGAGGACCGCAGCAATCAACTCCTGGCCCGCAATGCAGACAACGTCGACCGTATGGCGACCGGCTCGGTACGCACCGGCGGAAATTACACGGTGCGCAAGAGCGTGCTGCAGGCCAAGCCTAACTCGGTTTGCATCATCCACCGCAACGGTTCCCGGGCCGGCGACTGCTGATGCCTGTCAATTCCGGGCGGCGCTCGTTAATCTATTTTAACAAAAGGGCGGTAGAAGGCGGTAAATCGGCGAAGGGGCGTCAGATGCTGAAACGTTTTCTTAAGGACAAGGCCGGCGCTACGGCGATCGAATACGGTCTGATCGTCGCCGTCATCTCCCTCGCGATTGTCGCGGGCGTCACCAACATGACGAATTCGGCCGGTTTTCTCTTCGCCAACAACGCGAGCAAATTCACGCAGACGCTGAACGGCAACTGAATCCGTTCACTAAACGTCGCGACGGCCGCCGGTTGCGTCGCCGAGCACGCTAGCCAGGGAAACCTTTCCGCTGCCCGGCTTCAGGGGTTGCTGCTGCGATGCATGCGGCGCCCACCCCGACATCCAGATGATTGAAAAGGTGGCGCGCACGCGACCGTCCGGGTCCGAAAAGCGCTCGGCGTAGATTTCGGCGGCGCGCGAGAAGAATGCGCGGGTGGCCGGCCGGCGGGACCGGGCTGCCAGCGGATTGGTGGCGCCCATTGCGCGCAGGTCGCGCATCAGGCCGAACATCGTATCGTAGCGGACGGTCAATTGCTCGACGTCGGCAACCGGCAGCGCAAACCCCGCCCGCTGGAGCAGCGCGCCTGCCTCGCGGACATCGGCGAAGGGCGCCACGCGCGGACTCACCCCGCCCGACACCTCCGCTTCGGCTGCCAGCAGGCTCTCCTTGAGTTCCGCCAACGTACCCTGGCCGGCCATCGCCCCGAGGAAAAGGCCGTCCGGCTTCAACGACCGACGCGCCTGGACAAGCATTCCGGGGACGTCGTTGGCTTCCTGCAAGGTCAGGAGCGATACCGCCAATTCGATGCTTTCAGGCGCCAGCGGGACCGTCTCGGGAGGGGCAACAACGCCCGTGCTTCCGGCAAGCAATGCCCGATCGGTCTCGATCCTGACGACGTCGCCGACCTTGCCGGTCGCAAGCATCGCCTTTCCAGCCAGGGGGCTGCCGGAGAAGAGGTCGGCCGCAACGCCAAACCGGCGCTCCACAGCCGATAGCCGCTCGGCCAGGTCCTCGCAGACGTGGCGCATCAGGAAATCCGCCCCCGGATGCGGTGTGCGCATTGCGCGCAGCCTGCGCTCGCGGATGAGATTAGGATCGAACAGCGGTTCCATTGTTCCTGCCTTGCCTGCCGACGGGCGGTGCGTCCTGTCCCTGTCGTGTTATGGTAGCGGCTGGTTCCTCACGTGGCCGAACCGATGCTCGCAATCAAGACCCGTGGCGGGGCTTTGTTCGCTCTCGCCTCGTCCATACTGTTTCCGCCGGTCTGTCCGGGCTGCCGCAATCTCGTGCAGGCGCCGGGCACCCTGTGTGCCGCATGCTGGCCTCGGATCAAGTTTCTCGAGCGGCCGTGGTGCGAGGTCCTGGGCACGCCCTTTGCGCATGACATGGGCGACGGCGCGGTTTCGCCCGAGGCGATTGCCAACCCGCCTGCCTTCGCGCGTGCGCGGGCGGCGGTGTCGTATACCGGCGCGGCGCGGCAGATCGTGCAGAGCCTGAAATACCGCGACCGCACCGACCTCGCCCCCTGGATGGCGGCCTGGATGCTGCGCGCGGGCTCGGAACTGCTGCCCGAGGCCGATCTGGTCGTGCCGGTTCCGCTGCACCGCCGCCGTTTCTTCCAGCGGCGCTTCAACCAGTCCGCGGAACTCGGGCGCCACGTTGCCCGACTGGCCGGCCTGCCTTTCTCGGCAATGGCGGTGGAGCGCAGCAAGCGAACACGCCAGCAGGTCGGGCTGCGGGCAAACGAGCGCGAGGCCAACGTGCGCGGCGCCTTCCGCGTTGTGGACATCCACGCTGTGCGCGGACGCCGCGTACTCCTGGTCGACGACGTCATCACCACCGGCGCGACGGTCGGCGCGGTGGCGAAGGCGCTGAAGAAGGCCGGCGCCCGCGAAGTCGACGTGCTTGCATTCGCCCGCGCCATCCCGGGCGACGTCTCGGGGGACTTCCTGCCCACGTCGCCAGCCCCTATATAGGGCGTAAAGCCGGACGGACGGATCATGAAGGAAGTCACCATCTACACCCGCATGATGTGCGGATACTGTGCTGCCGCCAAGCGCCTGCTGGAGCGCAAGGGGGTCGCCTACACCGAACATGACGCGAGCTTCTCGCAGGAGCTGCGCAAGGAGATGATCCAGCGCGCCGACGGGCGCTCGACCTTCCCGCAGATATTCATCGGCGACTTGCATGTCGGTGGCTCCGATGATCTGCACGCGCTCGACCGGGCCGGCAAGCTCGATGCGCTTCTTCAGGACGATGCCGGGCGGGAGCAGTCGGTGCAATGAGCATGATCAAGGTCGCCGCCCTGCAGATGCGGTCGGGAACAGACATCGCTCGGAACGTCGCGGATTTCGAGGCGCTGGTACGCGAGGCGGCCGCGGCCGGCGCGACCTATGTGCAGTCGCCGGAGATGACGGGCGCGCTGATGCGCGACCGTGCGGCGCTGATGGCAAACATCAGGCCGCAGGCTGAAGATACCGTGGCGGCAAAGGCGGCCGCGCTTGCCGCGGAGCTAGGCATTCACATCCATGTAGGTTCGACGGCGATCGCCCGGCCGGACGGCAAGGTGGCGAACCGCGCCTTCCTGTTCGACCCCTCGGGCGCACTCGTCTCCACCTACGACAAGATCCACATGTTCGACGTCGATCTAGACAATGGCGAAAGCTGGCGCGAGTCCGCAACCTATGTGCCGGGACAACAGACAGTCGTCGCCAACCTGCCGTTCGCCCGCGTCGGACTCTCCGTCTGCTACGACCTTCGTTTCCCGCAGCTTTTCCGTGCCCAGGCGCTGGCTGGCGCCGAGGTGCTTACCGTTCCCGCCGCCTTCACGCGCCAGACGGGCGAGGCGCACTGGCACATTCTGCTGCGTGCCCGCGCGATCGAGAACGGCGCCTTCGTGATCGCGGCCGCCCAGGGCGGGCGGCACGAGGACGGGCGCGAGACCTACGGTCACTCGATGATCGTCGATCCCTGGGGCCGCATCGTGGCCGAGGCAGGGCATGATGAGCCGGGGGTGGTGCTGGCCGAGATCGATCCCGCGGCGTCCGACGCTGCGCGGCGCAGGATTCCCAACCTCAAGAATGCGCGCGAGTTCGACGTGCGCCACGTCGCCGCCGAGCCGGAGCGCCAGGCGATATGATCCGCTTTTCGCTTCATTGCGACCGGGATCACGAATTCGACGGCTGGTTCCGCAACGGCGACGAGTTCGAGACACAGAAGAAGCGAGGCTTCGTGTCCTGCCCGGCTTGCGGCTCGTCCAAGGTCGACAAGGCCCTGATGGCGCCGTCGGTTTCAACGGGGCGCAAGCGCGAGCAGATTGCGCTCGCCGCTGGCGAGACGCAGCGCAAGATGCTGGCGCAACTGAGGGAAATGACGAAGCAGGTGCGCGAGAACGCGGACTATGTCGGCGACAAGTTCGCCGAGGAAGCGCGCAGGATACATTTCGGCGAAACCGATCCGCGCGGCATCTACGGCGAGGCCTCGGTCGATGAGGTCAAGGGCCTGCTGGAGGACGGCGTCGAGGTGATGCCGCTGCCGGAGTTGCCCGAGGACCGGAACTGACTCCGGCCCGTGGGCCGGCACCTTCCCTGGTGATGGACAGGCTCTAGCCGATGTCGTCGTCGGCCGCCTTCGTGGCGACCACCATGTAGTTGACGTCCATGTCGCGCGAGCGCTGCCAGCGGTCGGCGAGCGGGTTGTAGACCACCCCGGTGCGCTCGGAGATCGTCATCCCGGCGGCGGCGAGAGCCTTCTCCAGTTCCTCGGGGCGGACCAGCTTGCCGAACTGGTGCGTGCCGCGCGGCAGCCAGCGCAGAACGTATTCGGCGCCGATTATGGCAAGGCCCAGCGCTTTCAGCGTCCGGTTGATCGTCGCGACGAACATCACGCCGCCAGGCTTCAGCATCTCCCCGCACTTGGCGACGAAGAAATCGACGTCGGCCACATGCTCGACGACTTCCATGTTCAGGATCACGTCGAACTTCTCGCCGGAGTCGGCCAGCGCCTCCGCGGTGGTGGCGCGATAGTCCACCTTCACGCCGCTCTCGGCCGCGTGGAGCCGCGCGACCTCGATATTCGTTTGAGAAGCGTCTGCGCCGACGACATCGGCGCCGAGCCGGGCCATGGGCTCGGACAGCAGGCCGCCGCCGCAGCCTATGTCAAGGAAGCGCAGACCCTCGAAGGGCTTGGCCGCGCGCGGGTCGCGCCCGAAATGGCCGGTCACCTGGTCGCGGATATAGGCAAGCCGAACGGGATTGAACTTGTGCAGCGGGCGGAACTTGCCGTTGGGGTTCCACCACTCTGCGGCCAGAGCGGAAAAGCGCTCGATTTCGCCGGCGTCGATGGTCGTGCGTCGGGCTTGGGACATGTCTGGCCTCCTCGGAAGCGAAACAAGTCGGGTCCGGAGCGCGCCTTGTCAAGGCGGCATCTTCGGCGTCAGTCCATGGGGGCGATCAGCAACCGGCCGCCCGACACGTATCGCTGGCAAGCGGTATGGTTGTCAGGCGATTCACCACGGCAAGCAGCTCGGCCTGCCTGCGGGTGCCGGTCTTGGACAGGATTCGCGCCAGATGCGTCTTCGTCGTGGGGTGCGCGATCCCCAGCGACTTCGAGGTCTCCGAGATACTCATTCCGCGGCAAAGGTGCTCGAGGACGCGCGTCTCCGCCGGTGTCAGGCCGAACGTTTCGGCGATCACGGTCAACCGCAGACCGGAAGGAGACTGCATCGACGTGACCAGGATCGCGGCGGCGGCGTTCAGACGCAGCCGCTCGCCCGCCGGCCCAACCGCGAGCGGCAGGACATGGGCAATCGCCAGCGTCTCTTCGGTGCCGGAGAGAATGATGCCGCCACTTCCTCCCGCTCCGCTTTCCCACCGCCCGGGCTGTATGCCTGCGAGTAGGCGTTCTGTGGTGTGCGCGTCGGTGGCGCGGATCCTGCCGTCGCTGCCAAGACCCAGGGCCGAAGAAGTCGCAAGCAGCTCCCTCGCAGCCGGGTTCGCATGGAGCAGTCTGCGATCCGCTGTCACGACAAAGAGCGGCGTCGCGATCTCGTCGAGCGTGGACGCCTCTATCGTCTTCATGTCGATGATGTCGGAGATCTTGAGGGCGCGCCGCATGTGGGGTGCCAGCAGATCCATCAACATCAGCTCTCGGCGCGATATGCGTCCGTCGCGCTCGAAACGCCCCATCGCGAGAAGTGCGAGGCGTGCCGGTTCGCGCATCAGCGTCGCCTGGATAAGGTCGGAGATACCCTGTGGCTGGGCCCACTCCGTGAAGTAGCGATTGGCGAACAGGAATTCGTCGGGAAGATCGCGGCGCAGGACGAAATAGTCCTCGAACGGGCGTATCATGGCGTTGCCGAGGTAGTTGTAGATCGAGGCGATGTCGGCGTCATAGTCGAACATCCGCCTCTCCCATTCGGCATCCACGCCGACCACGGCTTTCAGCCGGTAGCTCAGCTTGTCACCGTCGTACAGGTAGAGAACCGCGTTCGCGCAAATCAGCAGATCCTGGATGCTTTGCAGCGTCTCGGGCCACCGGCCCGGATCGATGGCGCAGTCGTAGATGTCTCCGATGAGCCTGGAGGCCTGCTCGACCTCGAGATCCGAGAGTGTTGCTTCCATGAGGTGCCGCCTCTGCAGCGAAGATAGCCCCACTTTGACGCTGCGTCATCCGAAAGGATGACGACGCGATACTGTCGGCGGGGGTTAGCTGTCGTCGAAACCGGCAATGACATCGGAGGTGCGAGATGAGACCGCTTCAAGTCCTGCCACTGGCTGCTGCGCTGGCCGTCACGACGCTGGTTGCGAGTCATGGCCAGTCGAAGGGGAAACAGGTTCGGCTGCAAAGCATGGCGACCCTGTCGAGCGTGCAGCGCTCCCAGGTCGCCAGGACGCTACCCACGATCGCCAGGAAGCTGGGCCGGCCAACCCAGCGGGCGGACACGGTCGACGCCGAACTCAATCTCATGTGCGGGATCGAGGGCTGGTTCATCATGTACGACGAGGATGCGAACGGCAATCCGGTCACCGGCACGTGCATAATTGCCTGTGACGGGGTCGATATACCGTTCTGCTGATTTCCCACGAAAGAAGGGATGCGCACAACACGGAGAATAGTCATGTCGATACGAAGGACGGTCCTGGCGGTCTCGACCACGGTAGCTCTGGCAATGGTTGGCGCCGCGCAGGCGGGCATATTCGGTTTGCCGCGAACTCCCGACGCCGAGGGATCCCAGGTGATCCTGGTCCAGTCCAAGCAGATACATACGAAGGCGCCGACGGCGTCGGCCCGTCTCAACCGCGCAGCACGGATCAATCGCCTGCCAGGTGCGCTGGCGAGCGGATCTACCCGCCAGGTCAAAATCCTGAAGGAAGATTGCCAGTGGACCAACGACAACGTGGCGGCGTGCCTCGTGTGGGACTGCGACGACGATGTCTGCGTCGAGTACGGGGAGTACTGCGTCAACGGCGCCGGCAAGGTCATCCCCTGTCCGTAGGCGACGTGGGCGAGCGCGCCAACCGGAGCGCGGATGCGGAGTGATTGTACTTGAAAGCAGGTCGCGCCTGTGGATTGCTTCTCCCGACCAGGGAGGATGTCCATGCCGATCGAACAATGGCTTGCTTTCGTCGCCGCCTCCGCGGTGCTGCTCGCGATACCCGGGCCGACGATCCTGCTGGTGATTTCCTATGCGCTTGGCCACGGCCGGCGCTATGCGGCTGCTACCGTGGCCGGCGTGGCGCTGGGGGACTTCACCGCCATGACGGCTTCCATGCTCGGGCTCGGCGCGCTGCTGGCCGCCTCGGCCACCGTCTTCACGCTGCTCAAATGGGTGGGCGCCGCCTATCTCATCTGGCTCGGCATCAAGCTTTGGCGGGCGCCGGTGGCGGACAGGCTCGACGTGGCGGCAACAACCGAGAGCGGGGGCCGGCCGATCGCCGTCCTGCTCCATGCCTATGCGGTTACCGCTCTCAACCCCAAGAGCATCATCTTCTTCGTCGCCTTCCTGCCGCAATTTCTCAATCCGGCTTTGCCGGTGCTGCCGCAGATGGTGATCTTCGAGACGACGTTCCTGGTGCTCGCCACCCTCAACGCGGCGGCCTATGCCTTTCTCGCCGCGCTGGCGCGCGGCGCGATACGCAAGCCCTTGGTGCAGCGGGCGGTCAACCGCACCGGCGGCACGCTGATGATCGGGGCCGGGCTACTGGCATTGAGTTGGAAACGTGCCGCCGCCTAGAAGAAAACCGCCGGCTTTCGCCGGCGGTTTCAGGGTTGGCTCGAAGTTCAGGCTGCTTGCGATTTCACGTAGGCGATGTACCCACGCACGTCGGCAGCGGGCTCGGTGTAGGCCTTGCCGAGCTTCTTCTCCATCGCGCCCATGTAGTCCCTGGTCCATTTCGGCATCGGGTAATCGATGACGTCCAGGAACTCGAGCGTGGCAGCGAGACGGATGTCGGCGATCGATGGCCGCGAGCCGCCGATGAAGGGCTGGCCGTCCATGTAGAAGCTGCGGAACACTTCCAGGGGTTCCGCGAGCGCGTCCTGCGCCGCTTTCTGAGCCTTCGACTTGTGCTCGTCGCCGAGATCGGAGGAGCCGACCTCGCCGGGATACAGTCCGAAACCGAGCCGGCCGTAGGTAGCGCGGGCGAGCAGCGGATACAGGGTGCCGATCAGGTAGAACATGGCGCTGTCGGTCATTGCCCGCTTGGCGGCGTTCCTAGGATAGAGCTTGTCCAGCCCATGCTTGTTGGACAGGTAGGACATGATCGCGCAGCTCTCCCAGAGCACCCCCTTGGGCAGCCCCTTCTCCTCGACCATCGGCGTCATGTGGGCGGGGTTGCGCTTCAGGAACCCGGCCGAACGGGTCGAGCCGTAGACGTCCTTTTCCTCCGCATCGAGCTTTGCGGCGCGCATGAAGATGCGCACTGCAAGATTGTTGACGCTCGGCTTCAGCACTGACAGCGTCATCGAAGGCTTCTTCGCGGCCGGCTTCTTTGCCGCGGCTTTCTTCGCCGCGGCTTTCGGCTTGGCCGCTGCCTTGGCCTTGCTGGCGGACTTGGCGCTGCTTGCAGTCGTAGCCTTCGCGGCCGCCTTGGCCTTTGCCGCGGGCTTGGGAGCTGCCTTTGCCTTGGCGGCGGGTTTCTTTGTAGTCGTCTTTGCCATGCTGTTCCTCCTCCAGGTATGGCGATTGGCTTAGTAGGGGTTCTTCGGCGAGCGGTCGGCCGACAGGCTTTCCGTGGACTGCTCGGTCAGCTGCTCGATGGCGTCGGCCAGATGCACCTCCGCGATGTTGTAGTCGCCGCGCGCCACACGGATCTTGTGCGCCGCGAACAGCACGTCGGCATGTGTGAAACCGTTCGGTGGCTCGAAGCGGTATGAGGCGAGCTCGATCGTCAGGCCCAGCGGATCGTTGAAATAGATCGAATCCATGAAGCCGCGGTCCTTTGGACCGGTGTTCTTGATGCCTCGCGCCTCGAGCCTTTCCACTGCCTGCAGGAAGGTCACGCGCGATACCGAGAACGCGATGTGATGAACGCAGCCCGGCTCGGTTGGCGTTCGTCGCGGATCCGGCTTGCGGTTCTCGTCGGTGAAGACAGTGATCAGCCGCCCGTCGCCTGGATCGAAATAGAGATGGCTCTCGCTCGCCCTGTCGAGGTTCGGCTGCTCGAAGATGAACGGCATGCCGAGCGTGCCTTCCCAGAAGTCGATCGAGGTCTGGCGGTCGGCGCCGACGAGTGTGATGTGGTGAACTCCCTGCGACTGGAGTTTCCGCGTTTCCATCCGTCCTGCCTCCCACGCATGGCACCCCGCATTACGCAGCCAGTGCCGATACCCGCACCATCCAGCACGCAAGCACGTCTTCCGCCGCATGCGACCGTGAATGTGAATTGCCGGATGCTAGTGCAATTGCAGAGCCGGCGCCAGAGACGCCGGCTCCTTGCGAAGCGGCCGCTATTTGGCTATGAGGCCACCGCATCAACGGCCCGCGGCGCGGGCTCTTCGGGCATTTTTCCTCAGGCTTTCGCGAGCCCGGATTTTCGAGACAGGGCAGACGCATCCTCATGGCGCGCATCGTGATGAAATTCGGCGGGACGTCCGTCGGCGACATCGCCCGCATTCGCAATGTCGCGCGCCATGTCAAGCGCGAGGTCGACGCCGGCCACGAGGTCGCAGTCGTAGTGTCCGCCATGGCCGGCAAGACGAACGAACTCGTCGGCTGGACGCGCGAGGCCTCGCCCATGCACGACGCGCGTGAATATGATGCCGTGGTGGCGTCGGGCGAGCAGGTGACGGCCGGATTGCTCGCCATCGCACTGCAGGCGATCGGCATCAATGCGCGCTCCTGGCAGGGCTGGCAGATTCCCATCCGCACCGACAACGCGCATGGTGCCGCCCGCATCATGGAGATCGACGGGACCGAACTCATCCGGCGCTTCGGCGAGGGGCAGGTCGCGGTCGTCACCGGTTTCCAGGGTATCGGACCTGACAACCGCATCGCCACGCTCGGGCGCGGCGGCTCCGACACGAGCGCCGTGGCCATCGCGGCCGGGCTCAAGGCCGATCGCTGCGATATCTACACGGACGTGGACGGGGTCTATACCACCGACCCGCGCATCGAACCCAAGGCCAGGCGGCTTGCCAAGATCTCCTTCGAGGAGATGCTGGAGATGGCGTCGCTCGGCGCCAAGGTCCTGCAGGTGCGTTCGGTCGAGCTCGCCATGGTACACAAGGTGCGCACCTTCGTGCGCTCCTCATTCGAGGACCCGGATGCTCCGGGCATGGGCGACTTCGAGAATCCGCCCGGAACCCTCATTTGCGACGAGGATGAAATCGTGGAACAGCAAGTCGTCACCGGTATCGCCTATGCCAAGGACGAGGCGCAGATATCGCTCCGCCGCGTCGCGGACCGCCCCGGTGTCGCAGCCGGCATCTTCGGGCCGCTGGCGGAAGCCAACATCAATGTCGACATGATCGTCCAGAACATCTCCGAGGATGGCTCGCGCACCGACATGACGTTCACGGTGCCCTCCGGTGACGTGGACAAGGCGCTGGCGGTCCTGGAGAAGAACCGGGCCACCGTCGGTTTCGATGTGGTCCAGCACGAAACGGGAATGGTGAAGGTGTCGGTCATCGGTGTCGGCATGCGCAGCCATGCCGGCGTGGCGGCGACCGCGTTCAAGGCCCTGGCCGAAAAGGGCATCAACATCCGGGCGATCACGACATCGGAGATCAAGATCTCGATTCTGATCGACGGTCCCTACGCCGAACTGGCGGTTCGCACTTTGCATTCCGTCTACGGTCTGGATAAGCAGTAGAAGAGATTCCGAACTTCCCGCCCTTGGGCGGCCCGTCAGCGCGACGGCCGCCGGTTTCGGCGTTGGAGGCGAAATGAACGAAACCCGGTCCAGCGGACCAAGAGTCCTGCTCAGACGGCTGCGCGAGCTGATGGCGGCGGCGCTCGAGCCGCAGGAGAGGCTTGACCGGATCGTGCGCGATATCGCCTCGAACATGGTCGCCGAGGTGTGCTCGCTCTACGTCCTGCGCTCCGACTCGGTGCTCGAACTGTACGCCACGGAAGGTCTGAACCCGGGTTCGGTGCACCACGCGCAATTGCGGCTGGGGCAGGGCCTGGTCGGCACGATCGCGGCGTCGGCTCGGGCGCTCAACCTGTCGGACGCGCAGAAGCATCCGGCCTTCGCCTACCTGCCGGAGACGGGCGAGGAGATCTACCATTCCTTCCTGGGCGTGCCGGTGTTGCGCGCCGGCCGTACGCTGGGCGTACTGGTGGTGCAGAACCGCACCATGCGCCACTACCGCGACGACGAGGTCGAGGCGCTGGAGACAACGGCGATGGTGATCGCCGAGATGATCGCCACCGGCGACCTGGCCCGGCTCACCCGGCCGGGCGTGGAACTCGACCTGCGCCGGCCGGCGAGCTTTTCCGGGTTGAGCCTCAATGACGGCGTGGGGCTCGGTCATGTGGTCCTGCACGAGCCCCGGATCGTCGTCACGAACCTCTTCGCGGAAGACACGCAGGCCGAACTCGACCGCCTGGAGAAGGCGGTCAGCTCGCTCCGGCTTTCCATCGACGACATGCTGTCGCGGCGCGAGGTAGCGGTGGAAGGCGAGCACCGGGCGGTGCTGGAGGCCTACCGCATGTTCGCCAACGACCGCGGCTGGGTGCGGCGGCTGGAGGAGGCCGTGCGCAACGGCCTGACCGCGGAGGCAGCGGTCGAGAAAGTGCAGAGCGACATGCGCGCGCGCATGATGCACATGACCGATCCCTATCTCCGGGAGAGGATGAGCGATTTCGACGATCTCGCCAACCGCCTGCTGCGGCAGCTCCTCGGGCATGGCCCGGAAACGCTGGCAGAGACGCTTCCCAGGGACGCCGTGATCGTGGCCCGCTCCATGGGAGCGGCTGAGATGCTCGACTATCCGCGCGACCGTGTGCGCGGGCTCGTGCTGGAGGACGGCGCGCCGACCAGCCACGTGGTCATCGTCGCCCGCGCAATGGGAATCCCCGTCGCCGGACAGATGAAGGGCGTGGTCTCCATGTCGGAGAACGGCGATGCGATCATCGTCGACGGCGAGGAGGGGCGCATCCATCTGCGGCCGCAACCCGACGTCGAGGCGGCATATGCGGAGAAGGTGCGCTTCCGCGCCCGTCGCCAGCAGCTGTACCGCGAGCTGCGCGACAAGCCGAGCCTCTCGAAGGACAACGTCTCGGTGGACCTGCTCATGAACGCGGGGCTTTCCGTGGACCTGCCGCAGCTCGCCGATTCAGGGGCGGCGGGCATCGGGCTGTTCCGCACCGAACTGCAGTTCATGGTGGCGGCGCAGTTCCCGCGCGTGGAGGAGCAGGAAAGGCTCTACCGTGAGGTGATGCAGGTCGCCGACGGCAGGCCGGTGACGTTCCGCACGATCGACATAGGCGGCGACAAGGTCCTTCCATATTTCAAGGAAGTGACGCCCGAGGAGAATCCCGCTCTCGGCTGGCGCGCCATCCGCCTCACGCTGGATCGCCCCGCGCTGCTGCGCACGCAGGTTCGCGCGCTGCTCAAGGCGGCCGGCGGTAACGAGCTGCGCGTCATGCTGCCGATGGTGACGGAAATCCGCGAGATCCGGCGAGCGCGGGAGATCATCGACCGCGAGGTCCGTCACCTGTCCCGCTTCGCGCATCACCTGCCGACCAGCCTCAAGCTCGGCGCGATGGTGGAGGTGCCGTCGCTGCTGTGGCAACTCGACGAGCTGATGCAGGCAGTCGATTTCGTTTCGGTGGGCTCGAACGACCTGTTCCAGTTCGTGACCGCCAGCGATCGCGGCAATACCATGCTGTCGCACCGCTTCGATCCGCTCAGCGTGCCGTTCCTGCGGGTGCTCAAGCAGATCGTGGAGGCGGGACGGCGCAACCATACGCCGGTCACATTGTGCGGCGAGCTGGCCGGCAGACCGATTTCATCGATGGCGTTGATAGGGCTCGGCTTCCGATCCATCTCCATGGCGCCGGCGGCGATCGGACCGGTGAAGGCGATGCTGCTCGAACTGCCGGTGGCCGAACTGGCGGCCCGCCTCGACGAGGCGATGAACGGCAAGGGCGCGGAGGCCGATATCCGCGCCATGCTTGTCGCGTTCGCCGAAACACACGGAATTCCCCTCTGAGGGGCAAGACGAGAATCTGATGCAACTCCCCGCCGAACGAATGGACCAGGTTCTGAAGCGCTTCGACCTTCTCGAAGCGCGGATGTCGGCCGGTCCGAACCCCGATGAATACGTGAAGATGGCTTCGGAGTATTCCGAACTGCAGGGGATTGCGCAGCAGATCCGGGCGCTGCGGGCAGCCGAAAGGGAGCGCAGCGACCTTGAGGCGATGCTCGCCGACCGCACGACCGATGCAGAGATGCGCGAACTCGCGCAGGCCGATCTCGATTCGGTCAAAGAGCGGATAGAGGACCTTCAGCACCAGGTGCAACTCCTGCTGCTGCCGAAGGACGCAGCCGACGAGAAGAATGCCATCCTCGAGATACGGGCCGGCACGGGTGGCGACGAGGCCGCGCTGTTCGCAGGCGACCTGTTCCGCATGTATGAGCGCTACGCGGCCGCCCATGGGTGGAAGATCGAGGTGGTCTCGGCAAGCGAGGGCGAAGTCGGCGGCTACAAGGAGATCATCGCCAGCGTTTCGGGCAGGGGCGTGTTCGCTAGGCTGAAGTTCGAGTCGGGCGTGCACCGGGTCCAGCGCGTTCCGGAAACGGAAGCGGGCGGACGCATCCACACGTCGGCGGCAACGGTGGCCGTGCTGCCGGAAGCCGAGGAAGTCGACATCGACATAAAGGCCGAGGACATACGCATCGATACGATGCGCGCTTCGGGCGCCGGCGGCCAGCACGTCAACACGACGGATTCGGCCGTGCGCATCACCCACCTGCCGACCGGCATCATGGTCGTTTCGGCGGAAAAGTCGCAGCACCAGAACCGGGCGCGGGCCATGCAGATCCTGCGCGCGCGGCTGTTCGACATGGAGCGCACGAGGGCTGCGGACGAACGGTCGGAGGCGCGGCGGCTGCAGGTCGGCTCAGGCGATCGTTCGGAGCGCATCCGGACCTACAATTTCCCGCAGGGGCGGCTGACCGACCACCGCATCAACCTGACGCTGTACAAGCTCGACCGCGTCATGGAAGGCGATCTCGACGAGGTGATCGACGCGTTGACGGCCGATCATCAATCCAAGCTGCTGTCCGAGATGGGGCACGAAGGCTGACCGCGATGAACGGCGAGGGGGCGACCGCCAAATCGCCGACGCTATCCGGACTGATCCGCGAAGCCCGGGCGGCGCTCGCCGGCATAGAGGGCGCGGATCTCGACGCGCGACTGCTGGTGGAGCAATTTACTGGCACGAGCCGGACGGAGGCGCTGGCCCGGCCTGACCAAGCGGTGCCGGAAAACGCGGTCGCGGCCGTGCGCGCGGCGGTTGCCCGCCGCATCGCCGGCGAACCTGTGCATCGCATCCTCGGCCACCGCGAATTCTACGGTCTCGACTTCGTGCTGTCGCCTGCGACCCTGGAGCCACGGCCAGACACCGAAATACTCGTCGACAGGCTTCTGCCGCATCTGAGCGAAACTTTGCGCACAAGCGGCGAGTGCCGCATACTCGATCTCGGGACGGGTACTGGAGCAATCGCCCTGGCGCTGTTGAGTGAACTGCCGGGAGCGACGGCGGTAGGCGTCGACATCGATCCCCAGGCGGTAGCGACGGCCCGACTCAACGCCCAGCGCAACGGGCTCGAGACGCGATTCCTGGGCATCGTTTCGAACTGGTTCGCCGATATTTCCGGATATTTTCATGCAATCGTGTCGAACCCTCCCTATATAGGGAAAGCGGAGCTGGATTCGCTGCCGCGCGAAGTGCGGCTGTTTGATCCTGAGCGCGCACTCAACGGGGGTGTGGATGGCCTTGACGCCTATCGCGAGATCGCGGGCAGCGCAGTTGCACACCTGGAGGTAGCGGGGATCGTCGGCGTGGAAATCGGCCACCAGCAACGCGAAAGCGTCACCGGGATTTTCAAGGCAGCCGGCTTCGAACTCATTGAAGCGGGCCGTGATCTTGGCGGCCGCGACCGCGTTCTCCTGTTCCGCAAGGGGCCGAAAGTGGCCTCGTGACGCAGGCGCAAAAAGGGCTTGGCAAT
The DNA here is from genome assembly GCA_023435335.1 of Pseudomonadota bacterium. Lineage (GTDB taxonomy): Bacteria > Pseudomonadota > Alphaproteobacteria > Rhizobiales > Rhizobiaceae > RCIO01. The sequence goes on along the minus strand of JAEYRU010000112.1, from coordinate 9,711 downwards.
TGCAGGGAATGCCGTTACGTTCCGGCAGCCGGATGAGACGAAGCAGGCAGTGCTGTTTTCGATTCGGATCCCGTTGAACAAGCTGCCTCCTTGCGTGAACGACGCCTTGGCTTCGTACGGGGATCGTTCGGTTGATATGGTCCAAGAGGATGCCGACTGGCGGCCGTGCAAAGCGCGACGGGCCGCAGCAACAATGCGAGGCGACCGGCGGTAGCCGTTCTCCCCCATATTTCTACAACGTCTCAAAAAAGAGAATCGGATGAGGCCACAACAGCAGAACAGACGCATGCGGGGTCGCGGCGGCAGCAATAACAATAACAACAACAGGGACAGCAACCGCAAGGGTCCGAACCCCCTCACGCGTAGCTATGAGAGCAACGGTCCGGACGTGAAGATCCGTGGCACCGCCCAGCAGGTCGCTGAGAAATACACGACGCTGGCGCGCGACGCTCAAAGCTCCGGAGACCGGGTGATGGCGGAGAACTACCTCCAGCACGCCGAGCACTACAATCGCATCATCTTTACCGCGCTGGCGCAGCAGCAGCAGGCTCAGCAGCAACAGCAGCAGCGCGACAACGCCGACAATTTTGAGAATGACGGCGACGACGAGCGGCAGGACAACGAGCCGCGTCATTCGGAGCCGCATCAGCACCAGCGGCCACAATACCACGCTAACGGCTCGGGACCGCAGCCGGTGATCGATGATACGTCGGCTCCCGCGGCGTTCGAGGCGATCGCCGGTGCGCCAGCGAAGGCGCCCGAAAGCCAGTCAAACGACGAGAGCGCGCGCGCCGAGGGCGAGGAAGGCGGCGCCTCGCGCCGTGCGCGTCGCCCCCGGCGGCCTTTGCGAAACAAATCCGGTCAGGGCGAGGCCGGCGAAGAAGCTCCGGCGGAGGCGCCCACGACTCCGGAGGCCGCCGAGTAGGCGCACCGGAAACGCAAAGCCAGAGATTCAAGGGCGAGGACGCAAGTTCCCGCCCTTTTTTCGTTCTCCAGGCATGTGCAGCGATTCGGGGCCGCACCATCTTGAGAGAGGCGGGGCCGGCTCCCATATTGCGCGAAGAGGACCTGCCGGAAACGGCGCGGAGAAAGGACAGCAGGCTCGCGCTTGCTTTCGATCAAGGCGCCAGGGGGTCCGTCACCTCAATCTGATCCGGCGCCGCTTCAGGGCCGGTGAGGGAATGGAGACATAGATGAATATCGAGAAGTATTCCGAACGGGTCCGTGGCTTCATCCAGTCGGCCCAGACGATGGCCCTGTCGCGCGGTCATCAGCAGTTCACACCCGAGCACATCCTGAAGGTCCTCGTCGACGACGACGAAGGTCTGGCCACGTCGCTGATCGAGCGCGCCGGCGGCCGGCCGAGGGACGTCAAGCTGGGCGTCGAGGCGGCGCTGGAGGCAATGCCGAAGGTCGAGGGCGGCAACGGCCAGCTCTATCTGTCCCAGCCGCTGGCCAAGGTCTTTTCCACCGCCGAGGACGTTGCCAAGAAGGCCGGCGACAGCTTCGTCACGGTAGAGCGCCTGCTCACCGCGCTGGCCGTGGAGAAGTCGGCCAAGTCGGCCGAGATCCTGTCGAAGGCCGGGGTGACGCCGACCGGCCTCAACCAGGCGATCAACGACCTGCGCAAGGGGCGCACCGCGGATTCGGCCTCGGCCGAACAGGGTTACGACGCGCTGAAGAAATACGCGCGCGATCTGACGGCGGACGCCCGCTCTGGCAAGCTCGATCCGGTCATCGGCCGCGACGACGAAATCCGCCGCACCATCCAGGTGCTGTCGCGGCGCACCAAGAACAACCCGGTTCTGATCGGCGAGCCCGGCGTCGGCAAGACCGCCATCGCGGAAGGGCTGGCGCTGCGCATCGTCAACGGCGACGTACCGGAGAGCCTGAAGGACAAGCAGCTCATGGCGCTCGACATGGGCGCACTGATTGCCGGCGCAAAGTACCGCGGCGAGTTCGAGGAGCGGCTGAAGGCCGTTTTGTCCGAAGTGACGGCCGCGAGCGGCAGCATCATCCTCTTCATCGACGAGATGCACACGTTGGTCGGCGCCGGCAAGGCGGAGGGCGCGATGGATGCGTCGAACCTCCTCAAGCCGGCCCTGGCCCGCGGTGAGTTGCACTGCGTCGGGGCGACCACGCTCGACGAATACCGCAAGCATGTGGAGAAGGACGCCGCGCTGGCGCGCCGCTTCCAGCCGGTATTCGTCACCGAGCCCACCGTGGAAGACACCGTATCCATCCTGCGCGGGTTGAAAGAGAAGTACGAACAGCATCACAAGGTGCGTGTTTCCGATTCGGCGCTCGTTGCCGCCGCCACCTTGTCGAACCGCTACATCTCCGACCGCTTCCTCCCGGACAAGGCGATCGACCTGATGGATGAAGCCGCGTCGCGCCTGAGGATGCAGGTCGATTCCAAGCCGGAGGCGCTGGACGAAGTCGACCGCCGCATCATGCAGCTGAAGATCGAGCGCGAAGCGCTGAAGGTCGAGAAGGACGAGGCATCGAAGGATCGCCTTCAGCGGCTCGAGAAGGAGCTCGCCGGCCTCGAGGAGGAATCCGCCGGCCTCACCGCGACCTGGCAGGCCGAGAAGGCGAAGCTGGGCGAGGCGGCCGAGCTGAAGAAGCAGCTGGACGAGTTGCGTAACGAACTCGCCATTGCACAGCGCAGTGGTGAATTCCAAAAAGCAGGCGAACTGGCTTACGGGCGTATCCCGGAGCTTGAGAAGAAGCTAGTCGCGGCAGAAGCGCAGGACGGCAAGGGCTCGATGGTCGAGGAAACCGTGACGCCCGATCACGTGGCGCATGTCGTTTCCCGCTGGACCGGCATCCCGGTCGACCGGATGCTCGAGGGCGAGCGCGAGAAACTGCTGCGCATGGAAGACGAGATCGCCAAGCGCGTCGTCGGTCAGGGCGAGGCGGTGCAGGCGGTCTCGAAGGCGGTGCGCCGGGCGCGCGCCGGCCTGCAGGATCCGAACCGGCCGCTCGGCTCGTTCATGTTCCTCGGCCCGACCGGCGTCGGCAAGACCGAGCTGACCAAGGCGCTGGCCAACTTCCTGTTCGATGACGAGAGCGCGATGGCCCGCATCGACATGAGCGAGTTCATGGAAAAGCATTCCGTGGCCCGTCTCATCGGCGCGCCTCCCGGCTATGTCGGCTACGAGGAAGGCGGAGCGCTGACCGAGGCTGTGCGGCGCCGGCCCTACCAGGTCGTGCTGTTCGACGAGATCGAGAAGGCGCATCCGGACGTGTTCAACGTGCTCTTGCAGGTGCTGGACGACGGTCGCCTTACCGACGGCCAGGGCCGCACGGTGGATTTCCGCAACACGCTGATCATCATGACCTCGAACCTCGGCGCCGAGTATCTGGTGAACCTGCGCGACGACCAGGACGTGGACGCCGTCCGTGACGAGGTCATGGCCGTGGTCAGGTCCTCGTTCCGGCCCGAATTTCTAAACCGCGTGGACGAGGTGATCCTGTTCCACCGGCTGCGGCGGGAGGACATGGGCCAGATCGTGGAGATCCAGCTGGAACGGCTGGAGCGGCTGCTTGTCGATCGCAAGATCGTGCTCGACGTTGACCAGACGGCGATCGAGTGGCTCTCGGAGAAGGGGTACGACCCGGCCTACGGCGCCCGGCCGCTCAAACGCGTGATCCAGAAGGAACTGCAGGACCCGCTGGCGGAAAAGATCCTGTCGGGCGACATCCGGGACGGTTCCACGGTCAAGGTCGCGGCCGGCTCGGACCGGCTCGTCTTCCGGCCCAAGGCCGGCGCACCTGAAAGCGCCGAGGCCGCGTGAGCATAGGAATGATGGAAGGCCGGGAGCGCTTGGCGCATCCGGCCTTTCACCGTTGCGACTGGAATCCGGTGTGGACGAGCAGGCCGGTATTCTCTTCCCAGCAGCGGTAATCGGCCAGGCGCACCCGTTCCTTCCTGCCAACGTTGAACCAGGTCGTCCCCGCGCCGGCCCGTCGGGTGCCCTCGTAGCAGCCATTCGCCTTCTGGCATGTCTCGCCAACCCGGCAGGCGACGCATATGGGCTCTTCGGCCGCGGCTTCCGCGTCCGGAGCCTCCTCGACATTGAGCTGCACCTTTCCGGTCAGCGCGTTGTAGTCGTACTGAACTATCGAGTTGAAGACCGAGTCGATCTCGGTCTCGGTTGCTCCTGTCATGCGCCAGTCGCCGTCATCGTAGCGGAAGCGCAGGGTCTGGCTCCAGCGCGAGCGCGAGCCGCCAAAGAACATCAGGACGATGCTGCCGCGCTCGATGAAAACGCCCTGCTCCGGATCGCCCATCGCACCGCCTTCGTCCGCCCGCAGCAAGACGCGCGGTTCGTCGACGGTGCGTATGAAGCCGCCCCTGCCGTCGGCGAAAGCAACGATCAGCCGCCGAACCGGTGCGTCGGAATAGTCCTTCTCGAGGGAGCAGGAGTTTGCCGGCTCCGTCACGCTTTCCGGGGCCTCGATCACCACCACCGCATCGTCGATGCCATCGCGATTGAGGTCGCCGCGGGTGGAGTCCATCACGCGCCAGCCTTGGACGCCATAGTCCTGCCAGATGCTCGCGGGGACCTCCCCGGCCATGACGGCCGCTGGCCATAGAGCCAGGACGAGTGCAATCTGCCTGAGCGCCGTTTTCATCGAAGTCCCCAGCCGTGAACGCCGCCCGACACTAGCGGGGAACCAGCGCGCCGTCATCGCCCCGACTTGACTGCCCGCCCTCGAGCAGATTCAGTTCGCCGATGAATCTCGAAACCTACAATGCCTGCTGCGCCGCCCTGCCGGCGACGTCGCACGTCGTGCAATGGGGCGGGGCCCACGTCTGGAAGGTCGGGGGCAAGGTCTTTGCGATCGGTGGTTGGGATGAAGGCGAAGGGCTCTACGTCACATTCAAATGTTCGGATCTGGCCTTCGACATACTGAAGGAACAGCCGGGGCTTCGGCCGGCGCCCTACCTCGCCTCACGCGGAATGAAGTGGATACAGCGCCAAAGCGACGAGATCATGGACGACGCCGCGTTGGAGGACTATCTGCGCGAGAGCCACCGCATCGTCGCGTCGGGCCTGCCGAAGAAGGTGCGGCTGCAACTCGGGCTTTGCTCGAGTTGAGCTGGATTCCTGCACGCCGCCGAATTCTGTCCTCTCTCTGCCATTTTCATGTCCCGTTCATCTCACATGGTCGAAACTGATCTGGTGCGGGAGAACCTCCCGCCGCTTCGCACGAAATGCCCGGGACCGAATTCATGAACGGACGCTTTCTCATTCTTGGCATGCTGGCTCTCTCCGCTACCGCGGCGGACGCGCGCGCACCTATCCCCGGGGAGGGATCCGCGCCGGCACCCCGGCTTACCCAGCCCGAGCCGGTCCAACTTGCCCAGGCGCGTGAGATCGAGATCTACGTCGACCAGTACGGGCGCGAAGTGATCGTCGATGCGTGGACTGGCGAGGTGATCGCCATTCGCCCGGTCGAGCGCTACCAGGCTTCTCCCGCGGAACGGCGGCGCGCGCGTGCGGAGGAACTGCGCGGCGACACCTATGAGCGGCGGGTGCCGCTGGGGCAACGCCTGCAGCGGGAGTTGGAAGCCCATCTCGGTCTGGGCGAGCCGGAGCCGGACTACGACTACGAGCGCGAACGTCGCCGCCGGCAGCGCGAACTCTATCCGCGCGAGGGCTATCCGGTGGAGCGCTTCCCGGATGCGCCGGTCTTTCCCCAGTACGATCCGGAAATCGCCGCCCGCCCGCAACTGGGCCCTGCACCGGTAGAGCGCGCGCCACTGGGGGAGCCGCCGCGGCCGGTGGATGGCCGATCGGTGCCTCTGCCCGAGGACGACGGGCAGGTCGCCGGCCTCCCGCAGGATGCCCCGGCTGTCATCGAGGAGTTGCGTCCGGGGCAGCAGGCGGTCGTCCCGACGCTTGGCGGCAAGGGTGCGTCGGAGGATGTCGCCAAGATCCAGATACTGCTCGATCGCATGGCGGTGTCGCCCGGCGTGATCGACGGACGCATGGGTGACAACGTCAACAAGGCGATATCCGCCTACAAGCTGAAGACCGGCAGTTCTCTGCGCACCTACGATCCGAAATCGGTCGACGAGGCGCTGGAGGCGAGCGGCGGCCCCGCTTTCACCGAATACGAGATCACGCCCGTCGACGTTGCCGGACCTTATGTGGCCTCAGTCCCGGAAGACTACGGCGAGAAAGCCAAGCTTGACCGGCTCGGCTTCACGTCAGTTGCCGAAGCGCTGGCCGAGCGCTTCCACATGGACGAGAACTATCTGAAGGCCATCAACCCCGGCGTGAATTTCGACCGGCCGGGCACCATCATCAAGGTCGCGAACATCCGGCCGCCGATCAAGGGCGAGGTCACGCGCATCGTCGCCGACAAGGCAAACAAGCAGGTCCGCGCCTACGATGCGGGGGGCAAGCTGCTGGCGGCCTATCCGGCCACCATAGGATCGCAGTCCACCCCGTCGCCCAGTGGCACGGTGACGGTGGAGCGCATCGCCCATGATCCGGAATACACCTACAATCCGAAGATCAACTTCAAACAGGGCGAAAACGACAAAGTGCTGACCATCCCGCCGGGTCCGAACGGTCCTGTGGGATCGATATGGATCGCGCTGTCGAAGCCGACCTACGGCATCCACGGAACTCCGGAGCCCTCGAAGATCGGCAAGACCTACAGCAACGGTTGCGTGCGCCTGACCAACTGGGACGCGGCCGAGCTTGCCGGCATGGTCAAGAAGGGGACGGTCGTGGAGTTCGTGGAGTAGGCAAGGGGAGTGAAGGCCACCCAGGCGTCGGAGACCCGCCGCCGCTGACCGGCCCGAGGCTCAGCGCAGCGCGCTGGCCAGCTTCAGGGCGCCGTCCGCCTCGTCCTTGAGGAGTTCGTCGATGCGCGCTCGCTCCCTCTGGAAGGCTTCCAGTTCTTCCGCCTTCAACACGCGGCTTACCGGCAGACGCACGCGCATGGGGTCAACCTTCGCGCCGTTGACCATCAGTTCGTAGTGCAGATGCGCTCCCGTGGTCAGGCCGGACGCGCCGACATAACCGATCACCTGGCCCTGACGCACGCGCGCGCCGGGAACCACGCCTTCGGCAATCGCGCTCTGGTGATTGTAGGAGGTCTCGTAACCGTTGGCGTGCCGGATGATGGTCTGTCGCCCATAGCCGGCCGCCCAGCCCGCCTTGTCGACGATGCCGTTGCCCGAGGCGATGATCGGCGTGCCGGTCGGGGCGGACCAGTCCACGCCGGTGTGCATGCGCGAATAGCCGAGCACCGGGTGGCGGCGCATACCAAAGCCTGAGCGGAACTTGCCGGTCGGCACCGGGGTGCGCAGCAGGAACTGGCGCGCACTGCGGCCATCCTGGTCGAAATAGTCGATCGTGCCGTCTTCCATCTGGAAGCGGTAGAAATTGCGCGTCGCGCCGCCGAAGGTGGCGCTGACGAACAGCAGCTCGGACTCATCGGTCGCGGCGTCGGTCTCGTCGGGCTTGGAGAAGAAAACCTGGAGACGATCCGACGGGTTGAGGCGCGCCTGATAGTCGACGTCCGAGGCGAGCAGCTTGATCAGCTGCTTGGTCATCGCGCGGTTCAGGCCGTAGGAATAGGCCGCCCGGTAGACGCCGTCATAGACGGTTGGCAGGTCGCCGCGCACATGCACGGGCTGCGAATCGTCGAAAGCGGTCAGGATCTCCGGATTCGTCTCAGGCGCATCGCCGGGAACGAACTGATTGCGGTCGTTGACGGCGATGGTGAGCACGTGCTGCTTGCCGGTGTAGACGCTGGCGCGCACGATGCGGCTTCTTTCGCCGCGCGTCTCTATACCAACGCAGAGCACTGTTCCCGCCTTGAGGGCGGGGGCTGACATGAGCTTGGTCAGCGCCTCGACCATGCCCGCCGAATCCCGCTCTGAATAGCCGGCGTCGAGGAAGGCCCTGGCGATGTCCTTGTCGGTGGTGAAGGGGATGATGTCCTCGGCGAATTCCGTGGCCGGCGCACCAACATGCTGTTTCGTGGAGACCGACACGTTCTCTTGCACGATGCGCACGCCGAGCGAGGCATTGATCGTCTGCAGCGCGAGCGACTGGCCGAAACGCTGCGGATCGACATAGTGGAGTGCCGCGACCATGACCGCGCCGTCGGTCAGGATCGCGCTGTTGGTGCGCACCACCTGCTCGACTTCGTCGGCGTTGAGCTCGCTGGTTTCGTCAAAAGACGCGGTCTCGACCGGGAAGTCGATGGTCCTCAGGCTGACTTCGCTCTCCACCTTGGCGCCATAGATCAAGCCGGTGGGGGTGGAAGCGGTCTGCGCGGCGCCGTCCTCCGCGAAAACCTCGAGCGGATCGAAGTTCGGATACGGACGGTTGGTGCTATGGCCGGCGGCGAGCGCCATCTTCACATGCACGAACGGAAGCGTGCGGATGACATCGCGATCGCCCGAACGCAGAACCGTCGAAACCTCCATGCGGCGACGGTCCTTGGCCTTGGCGACGGCGCGTGGCGCCACCACCCGGCCGGCCTTGACGATCTTGCCGGCCGCGGCGCCCATCATGGTAAGGTTGGCGATCTCGGGCGGCGTGGCGAGTTGCTCGCGCCCATCGAGGGCGACCAGGAGCGCCACTCCCATGAGGACGCTGGAGGTGATGCCGGTCAGGAACGTACCTGAGAGCCAGCGGGCCGAGACCTCCCTGCGGTCCGGAGGGCCACTACGGCCGTCGCCCACCAGGGGGGGCTCATTGCCGAGCGCGGCTATGGCTCTTGAATTGTCCTGCATCCCCGGCGGCAATTTTCTTCCGTTCAACGGACTTATCGTTATGTGCCACGACATTTGCCTGCCATGGCGGTCCAAGTCAACGAAGGCGACGGAAAGTCCCCCATCGCCGAGCAAATCAGCCCCGTGGGCCTAGGGCGCAAATTCGGCCTGAATGTGACTGATCAGGCGATATCCCCCGCGCGCGTGCTTCCTATGAGCGAACAGATCCAGGACCATATGAAGGAACAGATCCCAACCACATTAAAGGAAGAGGAGGCGCGGGCACCCGGAGCCGCGCCGGCCGCGCCTTGAAAGCGGGCGCTACGCTCCTCATATAGGGATCTCGAAAGCGAAGCGGACGCCGAAAGGTGTCCTTGGGTGACGCTTAGCGGCCTCCTTGGTTAGGGAAAAAGGTCGAAAGCGGCGGGGTCCGAACGGGCGTCGCAAAAAATTCAAAAAACTTCGAAATCGGTGTTGACAGGTCGAAGGGGCGCCGCCTATATACGCCTCACAACGAGGGCGGCGCGCCGCTGGCGGCTCTGAAGTTCGCCCTTGTTGATACCAAATCAAGAGAGCCGCGTGAGCGACACTCGACCGGGCCCGAAGCCAAAGGCAGACAGGCCCAAGACATCGCGTTTGCGGTGTCTGTTCTTTGAAAACTGAATATTGAAGAAAGAGAAACGTGGGCGGCAGAGTGCTCGCGGAGCTCAAGACCTTCGGGTCGAGAGTTCCTTACAGAGACTTTGGCGGACACGTTTTCGAGAGAAAGTTACAATCGTTCGAGAAATCGAACGGGTGTGAATGTTCTCGTCGATTCAAGCGTGACCATAAAGCCAATTCAAAATCTCTAAACTTGAGAGTTTGATCCTGGCTCAGAACGAACGCTGGCGGCAGGCTTAACACATGCAAGTCGAGCGCCCCGCAAGGGGAGCGGCAGACGGGTGAGTAACGCGTGGGAA
>JAEYRU010000140.1 GCA_023435335.1 Pseudomonadota bacterium | reverse complement strand
CCCGCATACCGTGCTGCTGATCAGCCACGACCGCGATCTGCTCAACACGGCGGTCAATTCGATCGTGCCCCTCGACCAGAAGAAGCTCACATTCTGGCGCGGCGGCTACGATCAGTTCGAGCGCCAGCGCGCCGAGCAGCTCGAGTTGCAGGAAAAGAGCAGGATCAAGCAGGAGGCGGCGCGAAAGCACCTGCAGTCCTTCGTCGACCGGTTTCGTGCGAAGGCATCGAAGGCCCGTCAGGCGCAATCCCGCATCAAGGCGCTCGAGAGAATGAAGCCGATCGCAGCGGTGATCGAGGACTCCGTGCGGCCGTTTTCGTTCCCGGAGCCGTTAAAGACCGTCGCCTCGCCGATTATCGCTCTTGATGGCGTTTCAGTCGGATATGAGCCCGGCAAGCCGGTGCTCAGGAAAATGACGCTGCGCATCGACAATGACGACCGCATTGCCCTGCTCGGCGCCAACGGCAACGGCAAGTCGACCTTCGCCAAGTTGCTGGCCGGCCGGCTGAAGGCCGAAGCGGGAACGATGACGGTTGCTCCCGGCCTAAAGGTCGCGATCTTCGCGCAGCACCAGCTCGATGACCTGCGGCCGGAGGAAAATGCCTACGAGCATGTCCGACGGCTGATGCCGGAGGCTCCGGAATCGAAGGTCAGGGCCCGCGTCGCCCGGTTCGGCCTCTCCACCGAGAAGATGAACACGGCGGCGAAGGACCTGTCCGGCGGCGAGAAGGCGCGCCTGCTGATGGGACTGTCGTCCTTCGAAGGGCCGAACCTGTTCATCCTCGACGAGCCGACCAACCATCTCGACATCGACAGCCGCGAGGCGCTGATCCACGCGCTGAATGACTTTCCCGGCGCGGTGATCCTGATTTCGCACGACCGGCATCTGCTGGAGGCCACCGCCGACCGCCTCTGGCTGGTCAAGGACGGCTCCGTTGAGCCCTACGAGGGCGACCTAGACGACTACCGCCGGGAGATCACCGGTTCGTCCGGAGACCGCCGCGAGCGGCGCGAGGCCGACAAGGCGTCGAAGGCCGCCCGCCGGCGCGAGGCGGCCCAGCGCCGAGCCGCGCTGGAGCCCCTCGCCAAGCAGATAAGGGCGACCGAAGGCCTCATGGAGCGGACACGGAAGCGGCTCGATGCGATCGACGCGCAACTGGAGGATCCGTCCCTCTATGAGCGCGACCCCAAGGGCGTGACCCAGCTCTCGAAGGAGCGCGCCGAACTCGCCGCGACTCTGGCCCGCCATGAAGAGACCTGGCTCAACATGTCGGCCGAATACGAGGCCGGCGTGGCCGACTGACCGGCGCTGCGTTTGCGGTTACGATCGTCTCACGTTCCACCCGCAAGCGAGGCGAGCTATGTCCATCAAGGTTGATCGCGACGGCGAAGTTACCATCGTCACCATCCACCGCCTCGCGGCGCGCAATGCCGTGAACACGGATATGGCCGACGCGCTTTTTCGCGCCTTTGTCGAATTCGACCGCGATGACACTCAGAAGGTCGCGATCTTGGCGGGCGTGCCCGGGGCCTTCTCCGCCGGTTTCGATCTTAAGCAGGCCTCCTCGGATGCGGTCGACGACGCCTGGTATGCCGAGCACCATCTCGACGAGAGCTTTGACGGTGCCGACGACCGGCCGCGTAAGGGGCCGATGGGTCCCACGCGCCTGCTTCTGTCAAAACCGGTCATCGCCGCCATTTCCGGCCCGGCGGTCGCGGGCGGCATGGAACTGGCGCTGTGGTGCGACATGCGCGTCATGGAGCGCTCGGCCTATATGGGAATCTACTGCCGCCGCTGGGGCGTTCCGCTGATCGACGGCGGCACAGTGCGCCTGCCGCGCATCGTCGGCCACGGCCGCGCGATGGACCTGATCCTCACCGGCCGCAAGGTCGAAGCCGAAGAGTGCCTGGCGATCGGCCTTGCCAACCGGCTTTGCGACGACGGAAAGGCGCTCGATACGGCGCTGGAGCTTGCCCGGGAACTCACCCGTTTCCCGCAGGCCTGCATGCGTGCCGACCGCATGTCGGCCATCAAGCAGTGGTCGCTGGACATACCTGAGGCACTGGCCGGTGAATGGAAGAGTGCGGAAACCTTCCGCGTCGAGGGAGCGACTGGCGCCGAGCGCTTCTCGTCAGGCAAGGGCCGGGGAGGGAGTTTCAGCGAGATCTGACGCTATCCGCGGCCCCAGCGGGGCGGCGGGCTGGAGTTCGGGTTTTCGCGTCGTGCGCGCCGGAAGCTGGCGATGAAGCCGACGAGACCCAGCGCCATCAGGACGTAGCCCGCCGGCACCGCGCGCGGATCGAGTGAGGAAGCGCCCGACTCCAGCACCAGGTCGGCCGAAACAAGCTGGTCTTCGGCGCTCACGCCCGGCCCAAACGTGAAGACATAGCGGCCCCCTTCGACAGCTTCGATCCTGGCAAACCGCGCCGTGTACAGTTGCTGTCCCGTCTGCGGGTTGGTCACGCTGGGCTGCACATCCTCGAAGTCGAGCGTTTGCGCGATCACGGTCTTTCCATGCGTGTCTGCCGTGACCGTCAGCACGGGGTCGCGGTCGCCACGCGCCAGCGGTCCGCGTGTGACGAGTTCGACCGACAGCAGGACCGGCGCCTGCGAAGGTGTCAGCGCCGCTTCGGCCGGGGCGAAACCGGCGTCGCGTTCGTAAACGCGCCACTTTCCGATCCCACTGTCTGACAGGTTTGCGATCGCCCACGGATAACCGATGCCCAGTGCGCCGCCGGCGAGGATCAGGAGCAGAAGGAAGAAGCGGAGCAAGGCGGCGTCCTCCGGGAACGACTGCAGGCGGCGTTGTCTGCCATCTCCGCTCCGAATTGTCCAGAAAGCGCCATCAGGAGGCCCGGTCGGATACGTGGGCGCGCGCCGCTCAGGCGAACTGCCGCCCTTCCTCGGTCCGCTGGAAGTGAACCAGGTCGAGAACGAGAGACGGCCGTCCGAGCGCGGTCAGGATCATGTGCATCTGCCCGCGATGGTGGGTCTGGTGGTTGAAGAAGTGAGCGAGCGCCGGCGCGAGACGTTGCGATACGGTGCGCATGTCGCTGACGGTCATGTAGGTGAAGCGCCCGGCCAGTTCTTGGTCCGACAAGCCCCCGATCCAGGACATGATCCGCTTGTCCTCCGCCTTGCGCGCCGCCTCCAGCTGGGGGAGCGCGGGATAGAGGAGTGCATCCAGCGACGCGGGGGCTTCGCCTTCGCCGGTGAAGCGCTTCATCCAGATGCGGTCCGCCACCAGAATATGG
>JAEYRU010000124.1 GCA_023435335.1 Pseudomonadota bacterium | reverse complement strand
GAGACTACCCTGCTGCTCCCGGTGACGAGTTCCTGCTGGTCGATCCGCTCGACGGGACGCGCGAGTTCGTCGACCGGCGCCCCGAATTCACGGTCAATATCGCCCTTGTGCGAAACGGCGCGCCGGTGCTGGGAGTGGTCTACGCGCCGGCCTCGCGCCTCCTCTATAGCGGTTTGCCCGGTACGGCGCAGCGTGCCGATCTTGCCGGTGAAGAGATCGCCTCGCGGCGAACCGTCAAGGTGCGGTCACCGGGACCCATTCCCGTTGTGGTGGCAAGTCGCTCCCATCGCTCGGGCGAAACCGACAGGTATGTCACGGCCCTCCCGCAGGCCGAGATCGTATCGATCGGCTCCTCGCTGAAATTCTGCATGCTGGCTGCGGGCGAGGCCGATATCTATCCGCGCTTCAGCAAGACCATGCAGTGGGATACGGCGGCCGGCGATGCTATTCTGCGGGCAGCCGGCGGCATGACCTGCACGCTCGACGGTGCGCCGCTGATCTATGAGCCGCGAGACGCGCTCGGCGCGGACAGGTTCGCCAACCCTTGGTTCGTCGCCAAAGGGGCAGACGGGGTGCATTTCCCCGTTTCTATACCGGGCTGAGTTCCCTGCGCCATGGCGGATTGGCGCCCGCGCGCGAAACCACCACTGCCGCGGCATCGACGGCGAGCGCGAGCGCCGCTTCGACCTGATTCGCCGAAAGGGACGCGACGGCCCGCTTCGTCAGCGATCCCCCGTCGTGCAGCGCCGCGAGTATGCCGGCGTTGAACGTGTCGCCCGCCCCGACCGTGTCGACCACCTCGGCCTTGCGCGCCGGCACAGCGACCTTGGCGCTCGCTGTATAGCCGGTGGCGCCCTTCGCGCCGGCCGTCACGACAACCAGCTTCGGACCCATGTCCAGCCAACGGCCAGCGATCTCGTCATGCGAGCCGGCCTCGCCGAACCAGGCGATGTCCTCATCCGAGAGCTTCACGATGTCGGCCATGGCGATCATGCGGTACATGCGCTGCAGGTGCTTCTCCCGGTCTTCGACGAACGCCGGGCGCAGGTTAGGATCCAGCATTGTGACGCGCTGCCGGTATTCCCGCCGCATCAGCTCCTCGTAGGTTGAGCCGCACGGCTCGGGGATGAGGCTGATGCATGAAAAATGCAGCGCCTTCACGTCACCATCCAGCGCAGGAAGGTCCGATTCCTGCAGCATGCGCCCCGCCGAATTCTCGTCGTAGAAAGCGTAGCTTGCCTGTCCGCCGGTGAGCTTGACGAAGGCGAGCGTGCTGGGCCGCGGGGAGAACCGCGCGTGGCGAAGATCGACGCCGCTCGCCAGCAGCTCCGCCTTCAGCTGGTCGCCGAAGAAGTCCGTGGAAAGTCCGGTGAAGAGGGAGACGGGCACGCCCAGCCGGCCGAGCGCGATGGCCGTATTGAACACCGCCCCGCCACTATGTGGCGCAAAAGCTGCCTCACCCGCCTGCGTCCGGCGGGGCAGCATGTCGATAAGCGCTTCGCCGCAACACAGGATCATGGCCACCTCCACCTCTGGCTTGCCCGAACGTATCCAACGCCTATGTCATCGCCATGGAGCTTTCAACGTAGCGCCCTTGAGGACGGTCGTATTTGGTCGTTGCTACGCTCGTGGCGCTACCGCTATGGTGCGGTGCAACAGCGATCGGCAGTGCCGCCGCCATTGGGGACAGGACCGTTGCGCAACCGCTGGCGGGAGGCGGCCTCAAACACGGGGGTTTCGACCATGCCGATGCAGGCGAACGAAAACATCGCGAGGAAGCCTGCCACAGGGCTTGGCGTCTCCGCCAATCCCGCCGTGGTGGCGCTTGCGAACGAGATTCTCCGCAGCCTCACCTACCGTGTCGGCAAGAATGCCTCGGTGGCGACCGGCTACGACTGGCTGCATGCGACGATCAAGGTCGTGCGCGACAGGCTCATCGACCAATGGATCGCCTCCACCAAGAAGGCCTACGAACGCGGCGACAAGCGCGTTTACTACCTGTCCCTGGAATTCCTCATCGGCCGGCTTATGCGCGATGCGGTGTCCAATCTGGGCATGATGGACGACGTCCGCGCGGCGCTCGCTTCCCTCGGCGTGGATATGGATGTGATTGCCGAACTGGAGCCTGATGCGGCGCTGGGCAATGGCGGCTTGGGACGGCTCGCGGCCTGCTTCATGGAGAGCATGGCGACGGTCGACATTCCCGCGCATGGCTACGGCATCCGCTATGTGCATGGCCTCTTCCGGCAGGAAGTGGCGGACGGTTGGCAGGTCGAGCTCCCCGAAACCTGGCTCAACCATGGCAACCCTTGGGAATTCGAACGGCGCGAACGCTCTATCGAGATCGGATTCGGCGGCGTCGTCGACATGCTGCCCGTGGCCGACGGCGCGGAGCCGCGATACCAGTGGAGGCCGCACGACCGGGTGCTTGCCGTTGCCTACGATACGCCGGTCGCCGGCTGGCGCGGCAAGCGGGTCAACACCTTGCGCCTCTGGTCCGCGATGTCCGTCGATCCGATCCTGCTCGATGCCTTCAACGCGGGCGATCACATCGGCGCACTGCGCGAGAGCAACCGCGCAGAGGCGCTTGCCCGTGTGCTCTACCCCGCCGATTCCACGCCGGCCGGCCAGGAATTGCGGCTACGGCAGGAGTATTTCTTCTCCGCGGCATCGCTGCAGGACATCGTGCACCGCCATCTGGTGCAGTATGCTGACCTCCGTTCGTTGCCGGACAAGGCGTCCGTGCAGCTCAACGACACCCATCCCGCCGTCTCGGTTGCCGAACTGATGCGGCTGCTGGTCGACATTCACGGCTTCGCCTTCGACGAGGCCTGGGATATCACCCGCCGCACCTTTTCCTACACCAATCACACGCTGCTGCCCGAGGCGCTGGAAAGCTGGCCGGTACCGCTCTTCGAGCGGCTGCTGCCGCGCCACATGCAGCTTGTCTACGCCATCAACGCCAAGCTGCTGCGCGAGGCCCGCATCGAGCACGGCTTCGACGACGACCGCATCCGCTCCATTTCGCTTATCGACGAGAATGGCGAGCGGCGCGTGCGCATGGGCAATCTGGCCTT
>JAEYRU010000054.1 GCA_023435335.1 Pseudomonadota bacterium | reverse complement strand
GTGACGGCGTTGATGATATCGGCGCGGCGCTCGATGTAGTCTATGCCCAGTTCCTCGACCTGCAACTGCACCAGCGTATTGGCGATGGCGGCGGACGAATCGAGATTGTTGATCGCGTAGGAGCCGATGAGGTAGCGCTTGGCCTTTTCCAGTTCCTCCTCCGTCGGCCCGTCCAGCGCCATGCGCTCGACCACGTCGCGGATGAGCGTCAGCGTTTCTCGCGCCCGCTCCGAATTCGTTCCGGTGCCGATCACCAGCGCGGCCGAATGGCGGCTGTTGGAAAGACTTGAGCCGACGCCGTAAGCCAGCCCACGCCGCTCGCGCACTTCTCCGAACAGTCGCGACGTGAAGGTGCCGCCGCCCAGCACATGGTTCATCAGGTAGGCCGCGAAGAAGCGCGGGTCCTTGCGGTCGATGCCGGGATAGGCAAGCTGGATGGAGGTCTGCGGCAGCGGATAGTCGATCCGCACCTCCTGGCCGAGTCTCGGCTCCACATCCGGCACTTCGGCCAGTTCGGCCTTTTCGGGCAGCGAGCCGAACAGGCGGTCGAGTTCGAGCTTCAGCGTCTCGGCATCGATCGCTCCGACCACGCCGACATGCAGCCGCTCGCGTGCGAACATTCGCCCATGCGCCATTCTCAGGTCGTCCGCGGTTATGGTGGCCAGCGTTTCGGCCGTTCCCTCATTGCGCCGCCCGTAGGGATGGTCGCCGTAGAGGGCTTCGGAGAACGCGATGTCGGCGAGCCGCTTGGGGTCGCGCGAACTGGCTACGATGCTGGCGACGATCTGGGCGCGGATGCGGTCGAGCGGCGCCTGGTCGAAACGCGGCGCCGTGATGGCCAGCTTGAGCAGGCCGAAGGCCTCCTGGCGCTTTTCCGCCAGCACGCGCATGCCGCCCGACATGCCGTCCGAACCGGCGCGGAAGCTCATTTCAGCCCCGGCGTCGTCGAGCGCCAGTTGGAACGCGTCGGCATCGAGGTCGCCCGCACCCTCGTCGAAGAGGCCGCTCATCAGGTTCACGAGCCCTTCCTTGCCCCTCGGATCCTGGGACGAACCGCCCTCGAAAACGAAACGGATGGCCACGATCGGGACCGTGTAATCCTCGACCAGCCATGCGGTCACACCGCTGTCGGACGTGACCTCCTGGATTTCCGCGGCGCGCGCGGGCGCCAGGGCCGAAAGCGCCAGGAAATAGACCGCGAATGCGAAGGCCATCCCTGTCAGGGCAAGGTGGTTGCGAATGCCCAGTCCTTTCTTCCTCCTCACGAGCGATCCTCCCCTTGCGGGAGAAGATAGCCGGTGACGGATCGGCGCTGGTCGAGGTGGCGTGCGGCCGCCGCCTTGACCTGCTCCACCGTGACCGCCTTTATGCGGTCTGGCCAGGCTTCGATGTCGGCGATCGTGCCGCCAGTGGTCAGCATCGAGCCATAGATGCGCGCCATGCCGGCCTGGCTGTCGCGGGCGAAGATCAGGCTGCGCAGGAAGCGGTTCCGAGCGCGTTCCAGTTCGTCCTCGGTGACGCCATCCGCGGCGATTTTGGCAATCTCCGCGTCGACCGCCTGCTCGATGGCTTCGAGGGTCGTCTCGCCCCGCGGCGCGCCGTAGACGGTGAAGCTGCCATGGTCGAGCGCGCTGCCGCGATAGTGTGCGCCGGCCGAAGCGGCGATGCCGGTCTTCACCACGAGTTGCTGGTAGAGCCGGCTGCGGATGCCGCCGCCGAGGATTTCGCCCAGAAGGTCGAGCGCTTCCGCCTCGCCCTCCGCGGCATTGCGGTAGGAAGGCACGACCCAGGATTTCTGCAGGCTTGGCACGGAGACGCGGGGGTCCGACATCGTCACAGTGCGGCTCGTGTTCTGCTCCGGCTCGCGCTGCCTCGTCCGCCGCGGCAGGGCCGGTCCGGTCTCCACCTCTCCGTAGGTGGCCTCGGCCAGCGCGCGGACCTCGTTGGCTTCCACGTCGCCTGCCACCACCAGGACGGCGTTGTTGGGCGCGTAGTATCTTTCATAGAAGGCGACCGCGTCGCTTCGGTCCAACGTCTCGATCTCATGCATCCAGCCGATGACCGGGATGCGGTAGGGATGGTGCTGGTAGAGCGTCGCCTCGATCTCCTCCGAAAGCACCGCGCCGGGATTGTTGTCGACGCGCGAGCGCCGCTCCTCGATGATCACGTCGCGCTCGGGAGCGACCACCTCGTCGGTGAGGATCAGCCCGCGCATGCGATCGGCTTCGAACTCCATGACCATGGGCAGCGCCTGCGGCGCCACCTGCTGGAAGTAGGCGGTATAGTCACTGGAGGTGAACGCGTTTTCCTCGCCGCCGATCTCGGCGATGCGAGCCGAGAACTCGCCGGCGGGGTGCTTCTCGGTGCCCTTGAACATCAGGTGCTCAAGGAAATGGGCCACACCCGACTTGCCCGGCTGGTCGTCCGCGCTGCCGGCCTTGTACCAGACCATGTGCGTGACGACCGGGGCGCGGCGGTCGGGGATCACCACCACCTCGAGTCCGTTGTCCAGGGTGAAACTGGAAATCTCGGCCATCTCTTCGGCCGCGGCCGGCGCGGCAGCAATGAAGAGGGCGGCCGCGATGCCTGCTACGTGGCGGCGCGCGGTTCGGTGCAGTGAAATCATCCGGCTTCCTGAATGCGTCGCATGAACGGCGGGGAAAAGACCGGCAAACTTTCCGGCCAGTTCGTCCTTGCCGGGGAACATAGTGCCGATAACGGCCAAAGTCAGGCGGCCTCGACGAACCGCACCACCGTGTCGCCATAGTTCCGCTCGTCGGCGACGGCGAAGCCCTTGGGCGCAGCGAAGGGCGCCGACACGGCCTCCTCCAGAACGATCAGCGCACCCGGGCTCAGCCAGCCGCCGGCCCGGACCGAACGCAGGGCCGGTTCGGCGAGTCCCTTGCCGTAGGGCGGATCGGCGAAAACGAGGTCGAAAGGCGAAAGCGTGCCGACATCCCCGAGCGAGGTCGCATCCCTGCGGAATATCTTGGTCCGGCCCTGCAGCCCGAAAGCCTCGACATTGTCGCGGATCAGCCCGCGCCCCTCGGCCGATTCCTCGATGAATACGCAGAAGGAAGCACCGCGCGACAGCGCCTCGATGCCGAGCGCGCCGGTGCCGGCGAAGAGGTCGAGCACCCGCCCGCCATCGAGCTTTTCCCCATAGCGGTGCGAGATCACGTTGAAGACGGATTCGCGCGTGCGGTCCGACGTCGGACGGATCGCACCCGTGCGCGGCGCGGCCAGCGCGCGTCCGCGAAACTCACCGCCCACGATCCGCATCTATTTCCGGCTGCCGCCCTTCGGCGGCCCTTTGCGCGGTCCGCCGCGCGGACGATCCCCGGATGGGCGGGGCCTTGGCTTTCTCGCGTTTTCGGATGCCCGGGCTTTCGAGAACGCTCCTCGCTGCCCGTCGCTCTTGCCAACTCTGGAAGAACGGGAGGAGGCTTTCGAAGCCGTGCCATCCCGTGGCCTGCTCTCGTGCTTCTCGTAGGGCTTGCCGTCACGCTTTTCGTAAGGCCGCCCCTCGGAACGAGGCCGACCCGATTGGGCTTCCTCGCCATCGCGCGGCTTGGGCCGCGGCCGATATTCGCGCTGCGGAGCCGCGCCGGAGGCGGCCGCCGCGCGCTCGGCTTTGCCCGGCCGCGCCGGCCTTGCTTTCCAGTCGCGCTTCGGCTGGTCGGAGCCCCCACCGCGCGGCTTCCAGTCCCGCTTCGGCCGTTCCTCACCCTCCGGCCTCGGCTTCCATTCGCGACGTGGCCGCTCCGCCGCCTGCTCTCCAGTAGCGCGCTCGGCGCGTCCCGGGCGGTAGCGTCTGGCCGCGGCATCGTGTTTCGCCTTGCGGTCCCCCGGCTTGCGGGGAACCATCACGGCCTTTTCCTCGCCCTGCTTGCTCGCCTGCGGCCGCGCGCCGGGCGCCATCCAGACATTGGCGGTGCGCGGCTTGCGCGGCGCCTCTTCCCGCCGCTCCGCCCGCTCGCCGCGATCCTTGCCCCCGAAGCGCTTGTCGCCGCGCGGTGCGCTGGTGGAGAGGCGCGACAGCGCGGCGTCACGCCTCTCGCCCCGGTCGCGCTTGCGGTTGCGGATAAGGCCGCCGGCCTCCTCGCGCATCGCTTCCCGCTCGACGCGTGACTGCCGCGGCTTGTCCCTGCCCGCCGCTGGCGGCTCGGACCTCTCCTCGGCCGCGTGCGACTTGCCGGAGAACGGCGTCACGATCGGCGCGTCGAAATTGGCGCCCGCCTCCTCGATCAGCCGCGGGCCGAGTTGGTCGCGCAGCATGCGGCCCTTCAGCTCGCGCACCTGTCCCTCTTCCAGTTCGCCTAACTGGAAAGGACCGTAGGAGACGCGGATGAGGCGCGTGACGTCGAGGCCGAGCTTGGCCATCACGTTCTTGACCTCACGGTTCTTGCCCTCGCGCAGGCCTACCGAGAGCCAGGCGTTGGTGCCCTGCCGGCGCTCGAGCGTCGCCTCAATCGCGCCGTAGAAGACGCCATCGACGGCGATGCCCTGTTTCAGGCCTTCAAGGGCGGCCTCGTCGACCTCGCCGTGCACGCGTACGCGATAGCGCCGCAGCCAGCCGGTCTGCGGCAGCTCCAGGATGCGCGCCAGCCCGCCGTCGTTGGTGAGCAGCAGCAGGCCTTCGGTGTTGATGTCGAGCCGCCCCACAGTGACCAGCCGGGGAAGCCCCTCCGGCAGCACGTCGAAGACGGTCCGCCGGCCCTGCGGGTCGCGGTTTGTCGTCACCACGCCAGCCGGCTTGTGGAACAGGAACAGCCTGGTCCGCTCGATCGCCGGAATCGGCTCGTTGTCGATCTCGATGCGGTCGGCCGGGCCGACGTTCACGGCAGGCGATTCCAGCACCTTGCCGTTCACCTTCACGCGGCCGTCAGAGATCAGCATCTCGGCCTCGCGGCGCGAGGCCACGCCGGCGCGCGCGAGGCGTTTGGCGATGCGTTCGCGTCCGTCGCCAGCTTCACCCGGCGCAGCGCCGGCGCGCGGCTTCGCCGGAGCGCGACCGCCGGACGACTTCGCGTCCTTCGTCTTGCGGTCGCCGCCTTCGCGCCGCGGCGCCTTCTTCCTGTCGTCGTCCATATGGCCTTTGCCTCTTCGCGCGGCTAACTAACAGAGCGCCCGTTGCGGCGCGAGGGAAAATATGGAGCGACAGCGGCATTGAACCGGCCGGATTTCATGGGCGAGGCGCTCGAGGAAGCGCGCAGGGCGGCGGCGCGCGGCGAAGTGCCGGTCGGCGCGGTGCTGGTGCGCGACGGTGCGGTCGTCGCGCGCGCCGGCAACCGTACGCGCGAACTCTCCGACCCCAGCGCGCATGCGGAAATGCTTGTCATCCGCGAGGCCTGCCGGGCGGAGCGGTCCGAGCGCCTGCCGGGGGCCGACCTCTACGTCACGCTGGAGCCCTGCGCCATGTGCGCGGCGACGATCTCGTTTGCCCGCGTCAGGCGGCTCTATTTCGGCGCGTCCGACGAGAAGGGCGGCGGCGTGGTGCATGGAGGGCGCTTCTTCGCCCAGCCGACCTGCCACCACGCACCGGAGGTCTACGCGGGAATGGCGGAAACGGAAGCGGCGGCGCTGCTGGTCGACTTCTTCCGCGAGCGGCGCGCCGACTGAGCCGGGATCAGCCGCTTACCAGGGCCACCAGGAGCGCTTGCCGGAAGACTTGCGGGCCGCTGACCTGGCCGCGCGCTCCTTCTTCCACTCGTCCTCGCCCAGCTCGTCCGCCGGGGCTGTCGCGGCGGCCTGCCGGTAGGTGCCCGGCGGCTCGCTCAGATAGCGGCGGGACGTAGGGTCGGCGGCGTTCTGTATCGCCATGCGGCGGCGGAACTCTTCCTGCTGCGCCCGCGTGACCGAATTGGCAGCGCCCCCCGGATCGCGGCTCGATACCACGATCGGCGAGCGGTAGGCGGGATTGTCCTGGTTGTCGGTCGCTTCCTGGCGCAGCCGCGCGCGGCGCTGTTCGGGCGATTCCGGCCACGCCGACGCGGTCGTGACGCTGTCCTGCGGCGGCGGCAGCACGGCGGTCGTCTCGGGCTTCACCAGCTCGGGCCGCGGCTGGTAAGCGATCTGCGGCTTCTGCTTCGGGCCGAGCGCGAGCACGCCGGTCAGGTCCTCGATCAGCTGCTCGTTGGCGGTCTTGTCGGTGCCATAGCGGGGAGAGCCCATGCAACCGGCAAGCGTCAGGGCGGAAACCGTCACCAATCCAATGACGAGCGGGCCTCGTGCTCCCGCAATCCGTGTCGAAACGTTCACTTAGATCCGCCTCTCGCAAGCGCGGCCGCGAACGGCCGGCGACTCAAATCCACCCACACCCAATACAGCGGATTCCGGCGACATGATGACGCCAGACCCGCCACGCTTGTAACGCAACCTGCCCCGAAGGGCAACGAGGCGGCGCGGAGGCCGCGCCGCAGCCGCCTCCCGCCGCACAGGCGCGGGCTGCTACAGGCGGCCGAGCGCCTTCAGTTCGCGCAGCGCGGCGGCATCGCGCGCCGACACGTCCGGAAACTCCGGATCGGAGCCGACATCGTCGGTGTAGCGCCAGGAGCGGGCGCATTTCGTGCCCTGCGCCAGAGCCGGCACCACCGCAACGCCCTTCACCTCCTCGATCACGAAGGCGCCCGCCGGCGCGGCAACCTCGCGCACTTCGAAGCCGCTTGTGATGGCGATCTCGGCCATGTCCAGCCCCGCGATGGCGGCACGCAATTCGGCATCGGCGATGTGGACGACGGGCGCCGCCTCCAGCGAGGAACCGATGCGCTTTTCCTTGCGCTCGATCTCCAGCGCGCCGGTGACGACGCGGCGCACCTTGCGCACCTTCTCCCACTTCGCCGCCAGCTTCTCGTCGCGCCACTCCGCCGGGATCTGCCGAAACTGCTCCAGATGCACGGAGTGCCTGTCCGGATAGCGCTCCAGCCATGCCTCCTCGGTGGTGAAGGGCAGCATCGGCGCCAGCCACGTCACCAGATTGTCGAAGAGGTGCCGCACCACGACGATCGCCGCCCTGCGCTTCACGCTCGACGGCGCATCGCAGTAGAGCGCATCCTTGCGGATGTCGAAATAGAAGGCCGACAGCTCCACCACCATGAAGTCGAGCAGCGCCTTGGCGATACGCTTGAAGTCGAAGGCGTCGTAGCCCTTGCGGACAAGCTGGTCCAGCTCCGACAGCCGGTGCAGCATGAGGCGCTCGAGCTCCGGCATGTCGGCCAGCGCCACGTCCTCGCCCTCGTCATGCGCCAGCGTGCCCAGCATCCAGCGCATGGTGTTCCTCAGCTTGCGGTAGGCGTCGATGTTGGTCTGCAGCACATTCTTGCCGAGCCGCTGGTCCTCCCAGTAGTCGGTGGTCATCACCCACAGGCGCAGGATGTCGGCGCCGGACTGCTTCATGACGTCCTGCGGGACGACCGTGTTGCCGAGCGACTTCGACATCTTGCGGCCGTCCTCGTCCATGGTGAAGCCATGGGTGACGACTGTGTCGTAGGGTGCGCGGCCGCGCGTACCGCAGCTCTCCAGCAGCGAGGAATGGAACCAGCCGCGGTGCTGGTCGGAGCCCTCGAGATAGACGTCGGCCGGCCATTT
>JAEYRU010000034.1 GCA_023435335.1 Pseudomonadota bacterium | reverse complement strand
TCTGCGGCGGTTCGGGCAGCAGTTAGAGGCTTCATGAAAACCCACACCCGTGGAGCCTCCCTTTTACGTTTCATTTCGCTCGCCGCGGCGGGCACGCAAGAAGAAGGTAGGGGATGAACAGGGACATGACCCCCACCGCTGCCAAAGAGCAGGGAGCGGCGAAGAACACGAAGACGACGTTTAAGGCGCGTCTCGCATCGATCTTCGGTCGGAAGAAGGAACGCGACGTCACGGTTTCGCGGCTGACGTCCTCGACCAGGGCACTGATCGCCAATCTGATGGCAATGCGCTGACGGCGGTGGGCCTAATGGGCGCCATGGCCCGTTTCTTCCGCCAGCCGCCGGGCATAGTCCGCCGTCTCGTGCGCGTTGACGAGAGCGCTGCGGATCAGGTTGTCGAAGTGCCGGGTTAGCTTGCGCACCGGGTCGGTGGCGTTGAGCACGAGGTACATGTCGCCGGCATAGATGGCCGCGCGGATCGACCCGAAGATCGTGTAGGGTATCGAGTAGCGCGCGCGACCGTCGTAGAGGTACAGGCGGAAGGTCGGGTAGAGATCGTCCAGCAGTTGCGCCATGTGGTCGAGCTGGCGGCGGCGCGCGGCCCGCGACAGACCTTCCCAAATGCCGCGTCCCTCGGCGAAAATCGTCAGCGTATGCACCGGCATGCAGACCTCCATGTCGGTTTCCGGCCGGCGGTTGTACTCGATCCGATACTGCGTCTCGTCGATCTGCGCCTCGGTGCTGCGGTTGGTGATGCCGGCCTCGTAGTCAATCAGTTCGTCGGTGCGCAGTAGGTCGGGAATGCCGGCCGGGACGTAGCGTATCTTGGTGCCCGCCGCTTCCGCATGCCAGCGCGCCAGCAGGGTCCGGTCGAACCCTCCGCCCAGCCCCTCCTCGATTTCCAGGCTCTCGTGAATCTCGCCGGTCAGTCCCTCGTCCTGGCTCAGCCCCAGCAGCCAGTCGAGCGACACCTTGTGCTCCGCCGCGATGTTGAGAAGCGTCTCGGCGCGGGGCAGGCGGGTGCTGGCGCCGGAAAGCAGCTGGGACAGGGCGGACCGGTCGATGCCGACCGCCGCAGCGAAGGCCGACTGGTTCTCGCCGGACCGCGCGAGCAGCATGCGCAACCGCTCCCGAAACAGGGATGACAGATCTCGCTTGTCCACAGCGCCCCTCCATGAGTAGGCAAGTCTTTTTTGTTTTACTAAGTAAACATCTGTCTTGATTGCATCGCAAGATCAACACTTCGTGCGCATTGTCGCGTTGTCGAATCGCGTCGCTACTGACACCGTCCTGTCAGGAACCGGGGGGAACCGCGGACCGTCTCGGGCAACACCGTCGGTCCAACTGGCTGGAAAGACATGACGGGTGAATGGAACAGGCGGCGCGCCGGGGCACCGCGCACGGAATGGCCCACGGTCCTGCTGATTGCCGGCTGCTACGGCGCGTGGGCAGTGTCCGGGCTTATCCTGTGGCCGGGCTTTCCGGCGGTTGCATTCCTACTCCTGACGCTCAGCATCGCGCTGCACTCCTCGCTGATGCACGAAGCGTCCCACGGCCATCCTACCCGCAACGCGCTGGTCAATGAGGTCCTGGTCGGACTTCCGATCGGGCTCGTCTATCCCTATCGCCGCTTCAAGACGCTGCACCTGCGCCACCATGCCGACGAACGCCTGACCGATCCTTTCGACGACCCGGAGAGCTATTATCGCGCGTTGTGGAAGTATCAGGAACTGCCGCCCTGGCTGCGTGGGTTGCTAAGGATCAACAACAGCATGGTGGGGCGTTTCGTCGTCGGCCCGGCAATCGCCAATGCGGGGTTCCTGCTCACCGAGGCCGGCCTTATCGCGGCAGGTGATCGCGCCGTGCGCCGCGCATGGCTGCACCATGTGCTCGGCCTTGCGGTGCTGCTGCCGGTCATCCTGTTTGCCTTCGAGGTCCCGCTGTGGGCGTATCTGGCGGCCGCATATCTGGGCCAGTCCTTCATCGCCATCCGCACCTTCGCCGAGCATCAATGGTCCGAACGGCCGGACGGCCGCACGATCATCGTGGAGCGCTCGCCGCTCTCCCTGCTCTTCCTCAACAACAACCTGCACCTGGTGCACCACAAGATGCCGACCGTCGCCTGGTACGAACTGCCGCGGTTGTTCCGCGAGCGGCGCGAGGAGTGGATCAGGATGAACGGCGACTACTGCTATCCCAACTATTTCGCCCTCCTGAAGGATTTCGCCTTCCGCCCCAAGGAACCGGTGGTGCACCCGGTACTGCGGCGCGCGCCCGAACCCGGTCGGGCGTTCCGGCCGCGCGTGCGGGCGCGCAACGTCGGCGGCCTCGGGACCGCGCCGGTGCCTGCCAAGCCTTCGAAGGAATGAGCGTCTTCGTTCCGGGCTTGCCCTGCTTCCCGCAATTGTCGAAATGACGCGATGAACGAATTCATCGCGGCCCTGCCCATGTACGACTGGCCGGAAGCGCGTTCGGAGACGGACGCGCAGTGGGGGCGCATCCGCGATGCGCTGAGGGCGCAGGGCATCCAGGCCCCGGAACGGCTTGCGCGCAGGAATGCCGACCTGCCGTCTGTCCCGGGCGGGATCCGCGACGCTGCGGGCAAGGTGATCGCGCCGGATCCGGCCACGCTGGCCCCCGACGAATTCGACCTGCACGTGTTGTGGCGTCACCCCGGGCTTCTGTTCGGGCAGACCTGCTGGGGGCCGATGGAACTCGGCCTGGCCGAACACGTGCGCGTGGTCGGGCAGCCGGACTATTCCGCCTATGAAGGCGGGGAGGGCGAACTCTACTCCAGTGCTATCCTCATGCGCAGGACCGAGGCGGAGCGTGTGCACGCCCCTGCCGACGGCCGCGCGTTCATTCCACTCGATCGGCTGCAGGGCGTGCGTTTCGCCTACAACGGCGCCGACTCCATGTCGGGCCTCATCGCGCTGTCCCGGGATCTCGCAACCATCGGGCAAGACCTGGACATCTTCGTCGACCGCGTCGAGACCGGGTCGCACCGGGCGTCGGCGGTCGCGGTCGCCAGGGGCGAGGCGGATGCCTGCGCTGTCGACTGCCGCAGCTGGGACCTGATCCAGCGCTTCGAGCCGCTGGCGTCGGAACTCCGTGTCATTGGCTGGACGGCGCGCCGCAAGGGGCTTCCCTACATCGCCGCACTAGCCACGCCACCCTTCGCACTGGACTTCGCCACCATCTGACTTCGATCCGGCCGAGACGGAACGTAGAAACGGCCGGCTGCGTTCTCCCGACAAGGAGAACCGTCATGATCGAGAATCTGGGATGGCTTTTCGCCGTAGCGCTCGGCCCGGTGATACTGGGTGCCGCAATCCTCTACGCCTACACGAAACGGCGCCGCCTGACATCGCGGGAAAAGGCGGAGCAGCACGAGGCCGTGCAGGAACTCTACGAGGACACCCCGTCGCAGCGCGCGCGGCGCGAGCGTGAAGACGCTTCCGGCTAGACGACACCGCCGAGGCGCGGGTCGAGCGGGTAGGTCGAGAGTTTTTCGTAGCCGGTCTGCGTTATGAGGACCTGTTCCTCCAGTTTGACGCCTTCCCGCCCGCCGAGCCGGCCGGTGTAGCTCTCCACGCACAGCACCATGCCCGGCTCGATGATCTCGTCGCCGGGCGTGCCGGAATCCACGTCCTGCGGGTAGGGCACAGTGGGGTATTCGTCGCACAGTCCGGCGCCGTGATAGAGGCAGCCGTAACGGTTGGGCAGGCAATCATGCGGCGGAAGCCGCGCCTTCTCCCACAATTCGCGCAGGCTCATTCCCGGCCTCACCAGGTCCATGTTGTATGCCACCTGGTCGCCGGCGATGGCGTAGAGGTCGCGCTGCTCGTCGTTCGGGCTGCCGTCACCCGCGAGCCAGGTACGGGAGATGTCGGCGCAGAAGCCGTATGGCCCGATGAGATCGGTGTCGAAGGCGACGAGATCGCCGTCTTCCACGATGCGGGCCGAGCATTCCTGGAACCACGGATTGGTGCGCGGACCGGACGCAAGCAGCCGCGTCTCGATCCACTCGCCGCCGCGCGCAATGTTGCCGCGGTGAAGCAGCGCCCACAGCTCGTTCTCGCTGATCCCGGGTTTCAGCCCGGCCTCCATTTCGCCCATCGCCGCCTCACAGGAGACAATCGCGCGGCGCATGCACAGCAGTTCATCGGGCGACTTGATGACGCGCGCTCGCTCGATGACCTGCTGCCCATCCCTGATCGTGATTCCGCGCGCAACCAGCGCTGCGTGTGCGGCGGGTTGCAGATAGTCGATGGCGATGCGGCGGTTGCCGCCGCAATACTCGGCAACCACGGACGCGACCTCGTCAGCCCAGCGGGCCACGCGCTGCTCGATCAGTTCGCCGCCATACATGTAGATGGTCGATAGAGCGGGCCGCACCTCGTCCACCATGCCGGCATGGTCCGACAGATGCTCGCTGTGGTGATAGTCGTAGAGGATCACCGGGCCGTCGGTGGCGACGAAGCAGAAGCGGGCGGCGTTGTGCGTCACCCAGAGCTGCATGTTGGTCGAATCGGTTGCGTAGCGGATATTGATCGGGTCGTAGACAATCAGTCCGCCACAGTCGCGGCGGGCAAGCTCGGCGCGGATGCGCTGAAGGCGGTAGCGGCGCATCGCGGGCAGGTCGGGATCGGGGATGCCGGCGGCGCGCCATTCGGCCTCTGCGACCGCGCCGAAGCCCAGCACATGCTGATTGAGGGCGGCGGCCCTTTCGCGCGCCTCCTGTTCGAGCCGCGCGACATCGGCCGGCGCAGCGTGGTCACCCGGCAGCAACGGCATGATCTTGCGGTGTCGTCCGAAAATCCCGCCGATGCCGCTGTCCATGCCGCCTCCCGGTCGCCCTTATGGCATCAGCTGTCCACCATTCACCTCGATCACCTGGCCGATGATGTAGCCGGAAAGCGAGGGGGAGGCGAGGAAGAGGTAGGCGCCGACGCAATCCTCGGCGACGCCCAGGCGGCCCTGCGGAATGCCGCCAAGCGCGGCCTGCAGCTGGGCCGGCGTGGAATAGCGTTCATGGAAGGCGGTGGTGATCACGCCGGGCGCAACAGCGTTCACGCGGATGCCGAACGGAATCAATTCCTTCGCCATGCCTCGGGTGACATTCGATACGAATGCCTTTGACGAGCCGTACAGCCCGGCACCGCCGATGGCGCCGTTGCGCGCCGCGATGGAAGTCGTGTTGATGATGAAGCCGCCGTTCTTCTTCAGGTGCGGGATCGCGGCCTTCGACGCCGTGACCACGGAGCGCGCGTTGAGGTCCATGATATCGTCATAGTCCTTGTCGGTCGCGCTCTCGTAAGCGACGCGGCGCACCATGCCGCCGGCGTTGTTGATCAGCCCGTCGAGCCCGCCCAGCGCGGCGGCAGCCTCTTCCACCGAACGGCTGACGTCGGCCGACTTCGAGTAGTCTGCCCTGACGAGATGGACCGTGCCGCCGCCCGCCGATATCTCCGCGGCCAGCACCTCGGCGGCGTCGACGCTCGCATTGTAGTGCAGTGCAAGCCTCGCGCCGAGCGCCGCGAAGGCGCGGGCAAGAGCCGCGCCGATGCCCGTCGACGCGCCGGTTATGAAGACCGCCTTGCCGGCGATGTCCGGGATCCTCAGGTTCTCCATCCGCGTGTCCTCTCCAAGATGCCGGGCGGCAAGGTCTGTGCGAACGCGGTGCGGGTCAAGCTCTGTATGTTCAGGCCCGCATCTTTTCTCCGGCAGGATCGAAGAGCGGTTCGAGATTGATGCGCGCCGGACGGCGGTGGCCCAGTATCTCGATCTCGAACAGGCCGGCGCTCTCGTCCTCGGCGAGTGGCGTAGGGACATATCCTTGCGCCACCGACTTGCCGACATGATGGGCGTAGCCGCCCGAGGTGATCCAGCCGACCACGCGCCACTCGCCGTCGACGATGCCGCGTACTGCGGATGCGCCGGTGGCAGCCTCGGAGCCGCGTGCGACCTTGCCGCTTTCGTCGAAGCGCGGCGCGCCGAAGCCGTGCGGCTTGTCGACGGTGCCGTAATCCTTGGAAACCTTGGCCCAGACCGGCTCGTCGCCCATTACGTCGGCGTCGAGCGCGTCGACAACAAAGGAGACGCGCCGCAGCTTCGGGCCGTCCGCGTGTTCCTTCGCCGCCGCCTCGCGGCCGATGAAATCGTTCTTCTCCAGCTTGACGAAGCGGTCCATCGCACCCTCGAACGGGCCGTAGATTGGCCGCAACTCGCGGAACCAGGTCGGGAAGTTCTTTTCCAGCCGCATGGACAGCAGCGCCCGCATGCCGAAATCGACGATTCCGAATTCCTCGCCGGCCTCCTTGATCGCGGCGTAGACCAGCCGCTGGTAGGCTGGCTGCATCCAGATCTCGTAGCCGAGGTCGCCCGTGTAGGTGATGCGGTTGACCATGCAGGGGGCGCCGCCGACCGCCATCTCGCGGAAATCCATGAAGCGGAACGATCCGGACGATACGTCCTCGTCGACAAGCTTCTGCAACAATGCCTGGCTCTTCGGACCTGCTATGGAGAGGCCGACCAGCGTCTGGTCGTAGCGGTGAAGGCGGACGGAACCGTCTTTCGGCAGGTGCTTCTCGAACCAGCGCATGTGGTATTTCTGGGCCGCCGACGAGCCCCAGATGATGAAGCGGTCCTCCTCCCTGGCGCCCGCAGGGGCCTTTGCGATCGTGAAGTCGCCGATGAGCTTGCCGAACTCGTTGAGCATCGGTGTGAGCACGATGCGGCCCGCCTTCGGCATGCGGTTGGTCATGAGCCGATTCAGAAAATCCTCCGAACCTCTTCCGCTGACTTCATATTTCGCGAAGTTGGCGATCTCGGTGACACCGACGCCCTCGCGCGTCTTCCGCACTTCGTTGCCGACATGCTCGAAATCGTTGGAGCGGTGGAAGGACACCTTGTCCTTCGGCTCGACGCCCTTGGGCGCGAACCAGAGCGGCGTTTCCAGGCCCCAGCTGTCCCCCATCACCGCATTCTGCGCCACCATCGTGTCGTAGAGCGGCGTCGTCTGCGCCGGACGCGCCGCCGGCAGTTCCTCGTTCGGGAAACGGATGGAGAAGCGGCGCGAATAGTTCTCGCGCACCTTGGCGTTGGTGTAGCGCAGCGTGGCCCATTCTCCGAAGCGGGCCACGTCCATGCCCCAGACATCGAAGCCGGGGTCGCCGTTGACCATCCAGTTGGACAGCGCCAGCCCGACGCCGCCGCCCTGGCTGAAGCCGGCCATGACCGCGCAGGCGCACCAGAAGTTGGTGAGGCCCTGCACCGGTCCGACCAGCGGGTTGCCGTCCGGCGCGAAGGTGAAGGGGCCGTTGATGATCTGCTTGATGCCGGCCTTCTCGATGCCGGGGAAATGCCTGAAGCCGACTTCCAGCGAGGGCGCGATGCGGTCGAGGTCCGGCTGCAGCAGCTCGTGGCCGAAGTCCCAGGGCGCATTCACCGGCGACCACGGCTTGCACGCCTTCTCGTAGGTGCCGAGCAGCACGCCGTTGCGCTCCTGGCGTGTATAGATTTCACCCTTGAAGTCGAGCACGCCGACCATCTCGCGGCCGGTGCGGGCGTTGAACTCCTCTACCTCCGGCATCGGTTCGGTCAGCAGGTACATGTGCTCCATGGCGAGCAGCGGCAGCTCCAGTCCCACCATGCGGCCGACCTCGCGTGCCCACAGGCCGCCGCAGTTGACCACGTGCTCGGCCCGCACCGTGCCCTGCTCGGTCACGACGTTCCACGTGCCGTCAACAGCCTGCGTAAGCTCGACCACGCGGTTGCGCAGCACGACTTCGGCGCCGAGCTTGCGGGCGGCCTTGGCATAGGCGTGCGTCGTGCCCGATGGGTCGAGGTGACCCTCGACCGGATCCCACATTGCGCCGACGAAATTGCGCTCGTCCATCAGCGGGAACATTGCCTTCGCCTCCGAGGGCGTGATCAGTTCCGTGTCCATGCCGAGGTAGCGGCCCTTTGCGTGGGCGAGCCGCAGGAAATCCATGCGTTCGGGCGTATCGGCCATCATCACGCCGCCGGTCAGGTGCAGCGAGCAGGACTGGCCCGACAACTCCTCGATCTCCTTGTAGAGCTGCACCGTATAGGCCTGCAGCCGCGCGACGTTGGGATCACCGTTCAGCGTGTGGAAGCCGCCCGCCGCATGCCAGGACGAGCCGGAGGTGAGTTCCGAGCGCTCGATCAGCATGACGTCGGTCCAGCCGGCGCGGGCGAGGTGATAGAGCACCGAGCAGCCTACTACGCCACCGCCAATCACAACCGCTTTTGCATGGGATTTCATGGAGTTCCGTCCGAGATTGAAGAGTCAGAGTCAGGTCAGGCGGCAGCGACAGCCTCGATTTCCAGCAGCCACTTCTCGTCGAAGATGCCGGTGATGATGGTGGTCAGGCCGATCTGCCGGCCCTGCAGGACCTCCTGACGCACCTTGCGGTAGCCGTCGATGTATTTGCGGTCGGAGAGGAAGATCGTCACCTTGACCAGATTGTCGAGATCCATGCCGGCGGCGGCGAGCTGCGCCAGCACATTCCTCCACGCCAGCCGGGCCTGGTCCTCGAAACCGTCGGGCACGGAACCGTCGACATCAGCAGGAATTTGCCCGCTGACGAAGAGGATGCGCGAGGCGCCGGAGACCTCCATTGCCTGCACGTAGCCGCCGAGCGGCTGCGGTGCGTCGGGGGCGTTGATGGGAGTCAGCTTCATCGTTTCCCTCCTAGAAATCCGTGGGGGCGCCGCCTTCGGCGATACGCCGGTCGACGAATTCGTCGAGTTCCTGCTGGATGGCCGGGTCGAGCGGCGGCTTTTCCCAGGCTGCGAGCCGTTCCTTCCAGACACGGTTTGCCTTCTCGATCGCGGTAGGGCTACCGGCCAGTTGCCAGTTCTCGAAATTGCGCCAGTCCGAGAGGATGGGGGAATAGAAGGCGGTCTTGTAGCGCGCCTGGGTATGCGCGGTGCCGAAGAAATGGCCGCCCGGGCCGACATCGCGGATCGCCTCGATTGCGAGCGCGTCCTCGGAGAGGTCCAGCGGCGCGAGGAACTCCGCCACCATCTGGAGCAGGTCGACGTCGAGGATGGTCTTCTCGTAGGAGCAGCGCAGCCCGCCCTCCAGCCAGCCCGCGCCGTGCAGGATGAAGTTCGCGCCGCCCTGGATCGCCCCCCAGAGCGAGAACACGCTCTCATAGGCGGCTTGGGCGTCGACGGCATTGGCGGCGCAGACGTTGGTGGTGCGGTAGGGGATGCGGTAGCGGCGCGCGAGCTGGCCCCCGACGAGCTGCGCCTTCATGTATTCCGGCGTGCCGAAGGCCGGCGCCCCGGACTTCATGTCGACATTGGAGGTGAAGCCGCCATAGCCCACGGGCGCGCCCTTGCGCACCATCTGCGTGAAGGCGAGTCCGGCCAGCGCCTCCGCATTCTGCTGGACGAGCGCGCCGGCGATGGTGACGGGCGCCATCGCGCCCGACAGCGTGAAGGGCGTGACGATCACCACCTGTCCCGCCGCCGACATCTGGATGATGCCTTCCATCATCGGCACGTCCAGCTTCAGCGGCGAGTTGGTGTTGATGATGGTGAAGACGGACGGCTCGCGCTCGAGCTGCTCGCGGCTGATGCCGCGCGCGATGCGGGCGATCTCGATGCCGTCGACGTTGCGCTCCTTGCCGAGCGAGTAGACGTGGAAAGGCTTGTCGGTGAGCAGCGCCAGGTCGCGGATGCACTCGAGATGCCGCACCGAGGCGTGGATGTCGACCGGCTCGACAGGGTAGCCGCCCGTGGCATGGATCACCTTGTGCACCTGCGCGAGCTTCAGGAAGTTCCGGTAGTCCTCCTGGTTGCCGGGACGCCGGCCGCGGTCGATGTCGGAGGAGTTGGGCGCCGAGCCCATCATCGCGATGATCAGCTCGTCGCCGCCGAAGACGATGTCGTGCGCGGGATTGCGCGCGTGCAGGGTGAACTGCGACGGCGCATGCGCCACCATGTCGAGGATCATGCCGGGGTCGAAGCGCACGCGGTCGCTTCCCGCGACGACGAGGGCGCCGTGCTCCTTCATCGTCTGGCGCGCGCCCTCGTGC
>JAEYRU010000011.1 GCA_023435335.1 Pseudomonadota bacterium | reverse complement strand
CTCGCCGCTACGGATTCCACGCGACGCTGAAGGCGCCGTTCCAGCTTGCAGACGGTCAAGACGAGCGCGAGCTGACTGCCGCGCTCTCGACCTTCTGCGGCCAGATGCGGCCGTTCACCGGACCGCGCCTCGCGATCCGCCGGCTGGACGGCTTTCTCGCATTGGTCCCGGAGCAGCCTTGCGCGCGGCTCGACGAGCTCGCCCGCGACGTCGTGGTCGCCTTCGAACGCTTCCGCGCGCCGCTGAGCGACGCGGAACTTGCCCGCCGCAACCCAGAAGCGCTGTCGCCGGCGCAGCTGAAGAACCTGCACCAGTGGGGCTATCCCTACGTGTTCGAAGAATTCCGCTTCCACATGACGCTCACCGGACGCCTCGGCGACGCCGATGCGCCGCGCGTCCTGCGCGCCGTCGAGGAGCGTTTCGGTCCCGTTCTCGATGAGCCGCTGGAAGTCGGATCGCTGGCTCTATTCGTGGAGCCGGAGCCTGGTGCACCCTTCGCCGTCCATTCGTTCCACGAATTCGGCCGCCTGCATGAAAGAAAGTCCGCCTGAAATGTCCGAACTGGTTTTGCGCAATGCCAACATCGTGCTTCGCGCCGAAGTCGTGCACGGCGCGGTGCATGTAAGGAACGGCGTGATCGCCGACATCGATACCGGACCGTCCGCGCTTGGCGAGGATTTCGAAGGCGACTACCTCATTCCGGGGCTGGTGGAACTTCACACCGATCATCTGGAGGGGCACTATTCGCCGCGCCCGGGCGTGCGCTGGCACGCGATAGCGGCGGTGCAGGCGCATGACGGCCAGATCGCCACGTCGGGCATTACCACGGTCTTCGACTGTCTGCGCATGGGCTCCGACGAGGATGGCGGCTTCGACCCGCAGGAGATGCGCGCCCTCGCCGACGCCATCAAGACCGCACAGCAGGATGGCCGCCTTCGTGCGGAACACTTCATCCACCTGCGCTGCGAGGTTTCCGCACCCGACGTTCTCAATGCATTCGACCGGTTCCGCGGGGACTCACGCGTACGCCTGGCCTCGCTCATGGATCATGCGCCGGGCCAGCGCCAGTTCCAGACGATGGATCAGTATACCCTCTACTACAAGACCAAGCGCGGGCTCTCCGACGAGGCCTTCGCGCGCTACGTAGACATGCGCAAGGAACAGTCGAACCGCTACTCGGCGCCGCACCGCAAAGCGATCGCTGACCACTGCCGCGGCGCGGGCGTAACGCTGGCCAGTCATGACGACGCCACGCTCGACCATGTCGACGAAGCGGTGGAACAGGGCGTGCGGCTGGCCGAGTTCCCCACGTCGATAGAGGCCGCGCGGGCGTCGCACGAGGCCGGTCTCAGCGTGCTGATGGGAGCGCCCAATGTCGTGCGCGGCGGCTCGCATTCCGGCAACATCGCCGCCCGTGACCTGGCCGAGGCGGGTATTCTGGACGTATTGTCGTCCGACTACGTTCCGTCCAGCCTGCTCTACGGTGCGTTCAAGCTGGCCGACGATGTCGAGGCAATCAGCCTCCCGCAGGCGCTGGCCCTGGTGACGGCGACGCCGGCCCGCACGGTGGGTTTCGATGATCGCGGGGTCATTTCGCAGGGCCTGCGCGCCGACCTCGTCCGCGTCAGGCATCCGCACCGCCACGACATTCCGGTCGTCCGGGGCGTCTGGCGCGGCGGCATGCGCGTGGCATGAGCGGGCCGATCCAGGGCGCGGCCTTCCCCATTCCCGGCGGCACTCTAGTCGCTGTCGTGGGTCCGAGCGGGGCCGGCAAGGACTCCGTCATCGCCTATGCCCGCGAGCGCCTGTCCGGCGAAGCCGCAGTCCATTTCGTGCGCCGGGTGATCACGCGTCCGTCCGTACCCTCCCTCGAGGATCACGACACGCTTTCCCATGCCGCGTTCGCCTCGGCACAGGCCGCGGGCGCGTTCGCTCTGTCCTGGACCTCGCACGGCTTGAGCTACGGAATTCCCGTCGCGACGGACCACGAGATCCGCTCAGGCCGGGTGGCGGTCGCCAACCTCTCGCGTGGCGCATTGGCGGCTCTGCAGGGGCGTTACGCCAACGTCCTCGTGGCGGAGATCACCGCCTCGCCGGAGGTGCTTGGCCGACGCCTCGCCCTGCGCGGGCGCGAGACCGCCGAGGAGGTCGCCGCGCGGCTGACGCGCACAGTCGCGGAGAATCGTTCGGCCGGGCAGCGTCACGTCATCGACAACAGCGGCGCGCTTGCAGAGGCCGGCGAACGATTCGTAGCGCTGGTGCTCTCCGGCGTGCGCATCCCCGCAGCCGGCTGACGCATCGTTACTCCCAACTGCCCCGAATATTGCTGAAACGCCCGCGGGGTCCGGCCTGCCGGGCGCCGCGGCGCCCCGCCGGCGATCGATCAAATTTTATTGCGGAAAAACGATTGCAAAAAAATGAAAGCATAACTAGTTAAGCAACAACGCCGCCCCGAGCGGCATGGTCACCCTGGAGAAACCCTTGCCGAAGATTGCCGAAACGCTCGACCGGGTTCTGCGCGCCGGCCTCGGCCTCGCCGCCCTGTCGATGATCTTCCTCCTCGACGGAGAAGGGCGCTGGTTCGGCCTGATCGGACTGTTTCCGCTCTATACGGCCGTGACCGGAACCTGCCCGGCCTGCTCGTTGAGCGGCAAGGGTTGTTCTCTCGACACCCGGAAAGGAAGCGAATGAGACAGGTAACAGACAAGCTCTGGATCTCCGCGCAGCCAACCAGCGGCGATCTCGAGAAAGCCCGCGCCATGGGCATCGCCATGATCGTCAACAACCGTCCGGATGGCGAGGATTTCGGCCAGCCGACCGCTGCCGCGCAGAAGGAAGTCGCTGCCAGGATGGGAATGTCCTACGCGCATATTCCGGTTACGCCTGGCGGCATCGACCGGGTGCAGGTCAGGGCGTTCCAGGAGGCTCTGGCGAATGCTCCCGGACCCGTGCTCGCGCATTGCCGCTCCGGCATGCGCTCCGCCATGCTCTGGGCGGTCGGCGAGGTCATGGAAGGGCGCATGCAGCCGCGCGAGCTCGACGTCGTCAGCCGCCGCATCGGCATCGACTTGTCCGGCGCCCGCAACTGGTTGATGGCCCACGCCTGACCACTCTGCCGAAAGGCGGCTCGGGCCGCCTTTCGGCCTCGAGAAGAGGAGAAAGAGGAATGCCCCCAGCGAAGCCCGACGTCGCCGGCTTCTTCGACAAGCGCACGTTTTCGATCCAGTACGTCGTTTCCGACCCCGCGACGAAGAAGTGCGCCATCGTCGACCCCGTGCTCGACTTCGACGAGAAGTCCGGTGCGACCGGCACCATGAACGCGGACCGGATTCTCGACTACGTGAGCGAGAAGGGCCTGACGGTCGAATGGATACTCGATACGCATCCGCACGCGGACCACTTCTCCGCCGCCCGCTATCTCAAGTCCAGGACCGGCGCGCCGACCGCGATCGGGACGCATGTGGTCGAAGTCCAGCAGCTCTGGAAGAACATCTACAACTGGCCCGATTTTCCGGCTGACGGCTCGCAGTGGGACAAGCTGTTTGCCGAGGGAGAGACGTTCACCGTGGGCAGCATCCCGGCCAAGGTGCTCTTTTCGCCTGGCCACACGCTCGCGTCCATCACCTACGTGGTCGGCGACGCCGCCTTCGTGCACGACACGCTCTTCATGCCCGACAGCGGCACGGCCCGCGCGGATTTCCCGGGCGGCAGCGCCTCGCGGCTGTGGCGGTCGATCGAGGAGATCCTGGCATTGCCCGACGAAACGCGAATCTTCACCGGCCACGACTATCAGCCGGGCGGCCGCGAGCCGATGTGGGAGAGCACCGTCGCCGAGCAGAAGGCGAAGAACATCCACATGTCGACATGCCGGACAGAAGCGGAATTCGTGGCTGTGCGCGAGGCGCGCGACCGCACGCTGCCCATGCCGAAGCTGATCCTCCATGCGCTGCAGGTGAACGTCAATGGCGGCCGTCTGCCCGAGCCGGAGGCCAACGGCCGGCGCTATCTCAAGTTCCCGCTCGACGCGCTGCCCGGCGCAGCCTGGGAGTAGATCGATGCAGTATCAACCCACCTCGCGGGTCTCGGACCTGCTGGAAAAGGCCGGCGAGGCCTCCGACTTCCTCAAGACACTGGCCAATCCCAACCGGCTGATGATCGTCTGCGCGTTGGTCGACGGGGAGCGCTCGGTGCGCGACCTTGAAGACACGCTTGGCATCCGCCAGCCGGGCCTCTCTCAGCAGCTGGCCGAGCTGCGCGAGGCAGGGATGATCGTCGGACGCAAGGAATCGAAGTCTGTCTTCTACAGCCTTGCAGACGATCGCGTGGAGGCTTTCACGGGCATGATGTACCGCCTTTTCTGCACGCCGGATCCGCCGACGCCGAAGGCCGCCGGCATTCCCCGAATCACGGTGTTCCGCGCGCCGGCAGCCTAGGGCCTTTTTTTCGAACCATCCGACCAACCGCTCCAAACCAGGATTGCAAATGACAGAATTCACTCCCTGGGCTTCGCTCGTCGGCGGAGCCCTGATCGGACTTTCATCCGTGCTGCTCATGGCATGGGAAGGCCGCATCGCCGGCATCAGCGGCATAGCCGGACGCCTGTTGCCACCCTATCGCGACAAGGCGTTCCTCTCGCGCATCGGGTTCGTGCTCGGGCTCGTGGCCGCGCCGTTGG
>JAEYRU010000268.1 GCA_023435335.1 Pseudomonadota bacterium | reverse complement strand
CGGCGATCGCGGTCATGGTGCTCGCCGTACCCATGGTCATGCAGACACCGGCCGAACGTGCGATGCCTCCCTGCAGCCCGATCCATTCGGCCTCGGAGACGTTTCCGGCACGCCGCTCATCCCAGTATTTCCAGGCGTCTGAGCCCGAGCCGAGATTCTGGCCGGCGTAGTTGCCGCGCAGCATCGGCCCCGCCGGCAGATAGATCATCGGCACACCGGCCGTCAGCGCCCCCATGACAAGGCCGGGCGTGGTCTTGTCGCAGCCGCCCATCAGCACCACGCCGTCGAGCGGGTGCGATCTGATCATCTCCTCCGTCTCCATCGCGAGCATGTTGCGGTAGAGCATCGAGGTCGGCTTGGTGAAGCTCTCGTCGACGGACAGGGATGGCAGCTCGACCGCGAGGCCGCCTGCCATCTGCACGCCGCGTTTCACGTCCTGTGCGCGCTCCCGGAAGTGTGCATGGCAGCTGTTCAGCTCAGACCATGTGTTGAGGACGCCGATGAGGGGGCGACCCACGAACTCCTCCGGAGCGTATCCAAGCTGCATCATCCGGGAGCGGTGGCCGAAGCTGCGCAAATCATCGGGCGCGAACCATCTGGCGGACCTTAGCGTCTCGGGTGTCCTTGGTGGCCGCGCCGTCATGCATGATACCTCTTGGCTGTTGTCATTGGCCGTCCCCACCGCGTGACGCTGTGCTGGATGCTCACATGTCACGTCCCCCGCCAGTGGCAGCGGCAGCTCAACGCCGGACAGTCCAGTACCGTGCCGCACTAATATATTTGCGTATCAAGTTCAAGCTGCTGGGCGCGGGCGCCCGAAGCCGCTGGAGGCCGCGGCCGCCTGCCGCGCAGCCTACCGAGTAGGGCGCGACCGTTTGCGGACGTATTGCACTAGTGTTTCAGGCTCTGATACATGCCCGCCATGTCGATGTACGAAACCGCGAAAGCCGGCGGACACCGGGATCCCTATACGGACCTGCGCCAGCGCATCATCTCGCTCGATCTTCCGCCGGGGACGCAGCTGTCGCGCACCGAACTCCAGGCGCGCTATTCCGTCAGTTCCACCCCGATGCGTGACGCGCTGCTCCGGCTGCGGGAGGAGGGATTGGTGGAGATTTACCCTCAGTCACGCACCGTGGTCAGCCGGATCGACCTGTCGCTGGCCCGTGAGGCCCACTTTCTGCGCAGTTCCGTCGAGCGCAACATCGTGCGTGAGCTGGCTGCTAGGACGCCACCTGGCTTGGTCGAGATGCTCCGGCGCATCGTGGCGATGCAGCAATACACCTGCGATGCTGGCCAGCTCGACATCTTCACCGACCTGGACCAGAGCTTCCACGAGACATTGTTCAAGGCGGCAGGCTACATGCGCAACTTCCTGGTCATCCGGCGGGAAAGCGTACACATCGACCGGCTGAGGGCGCTCCACCTGCCCATGGGGGATAAGGCAAGCCGAATCCTGCAGGAACACGTGGCCATCGTCGATGCAATCGAGGCGGCAGCGCCTGACAAGGCCGATGAGGCGATGGCCCACCATCTTTCGCAGTCGATCGCGGTGGCAAGCAGCCTCAGTGACGGCCGACCGGATTACTTCACGCCTCCTGGCGGATCCGGTGCGATACGCGGCGACATCGCCTGAACTAAGCGGCGGATCGCCAACTGATTTCACCATCCCTTCACCATAGCCGGACTGCCTCCGGAACCTTCCGGCTGTCGAGCGCTT
This sequence comes from Pseudomonadota bacterium, assembly GCA_023435335.1. Taxonomy (GTDB): domain Bacteria; phylum Pseudomonadota; class Alphaproteobacteria; order Rhizobiales; family Rhizobiaceae; genus RCIO01. The sequence continues at coordinate 8,785 of JAEYRU010000268.1, read as the reverse complement.
CTCCGCGAATCGCAACCGGAGGACTTCCGCATGAACGTCACGGCAGCAGGCATCGACCGGATCAAGATCGCCAATGCTGATGCAAGCGGCCACGGGGCGCAGTTCGTGGTCTGGCTTTACCTTCAGGTCGACGAGGGCGGCACCCAGACCGGGCAGGAACTGGTCGTGTCGCTTCCCTACGATCCGAGCATGACATTCGACGATCTCGCTAGCCAGGCTTTCGAGAAGGCGCATGCCATGCTTCGCGCCTGTTGCGACATGGATGAGTCCATGTGGTGGAAGCAGTTCAACCGCAGCCTGGCGCCGTTGCCCGAATGGACGGCCGGCCCGCAATAGGCAGGACGGTCGCCGCCCGGTCCTTGACGGTTTCGAGGAAACCTTGAAGAAGTCCGCACGGGGCAACGTGCGTACATGCCGGGTGATGCCCGGTCCGGCAGCCGATGGACTTCAGAAGAGACGATTGACCGGCGAAATCCTCCTCGAGATTGTGGTCGTGGCCGTGTGCCTGGCGGCCGGCGGCGTGCTCAAGGGCGCGACCGGGGCAGGGGCGCCGATCCTGGCCGTGCCGGCGCTTGCCGCTTTCTTCGACGTGCGTTTCGCGGTGGTGGTGATGCTCGTGCCGAACATCACGACCAACAGCTGGCAGGCCCTCCGCTTCCGCGAACACCTGCCAGACGGGCGCTTCATGGTTCCGCTCATCGCCGGCGGCATGATTGGCGTAGCGTTGGGCACCTTCGCTCTCAAGTCGCTCTCGTCGGACACGCTGTCGCTCTCGGTTGCGCTGACGGTGCTGCTGTACATCGCACTGCGACTGCAGCGGCCGCACTTGCAACTGCAGATGGGCCTCGCGCGGTGGTTGGCATTGCCGGCTGGAGTAGCCGCGGGCATCCTGCAGGGCGCCGCCGGACTTTCGGCCCCAGTGAGCATCACCTTCCTGAACGCGCTCAGGATGAAGCGCGAGGCCTTCATCGCCGCGATCTCAGCCTTCTTTGCGGCCTTCACTGCTATTCAGATCGTAGCGGTCGCAGCGAACGGGCTCATCCGGCCTGGCGACATGCTCTACAGTCTGTCAGCGCTGGTACCGGTCTCGCTCGCCATGCCCGTGGGCGCAGCACTCGCGCGGCGCATCTCGGCGGCAGCGCTCGACCGCGTGATCCTTGCGATCCTCGCGGTCATTGCTGCAAAGCTGCTGTTCGACGCGCTTTCCTAAGCCAGGCCGCATTTCCGCGATTAATCGCCGCCAGCTCGAGGCCGGTCAGAACGCGTAGAACACTATGATACTACCGGATATGACGTATTCGAGATCCGTGGTTATCCCGCCGGAAACGTGTCTCGAATATGCGACCGAGTACCACTCCCTCTGCCACAACGGATCGCCACTCTTGCCGCTCATGAGCGTTCCGCCGTCGACATTGTATGTCCAGTGGGCGCTGGTGGCTTCGAACGAGCCAGTGTTGTAGGTGCCCTCATACTTGTCCGGCATGCGGTTGGTGCCGTGCGTTGGAAGTGAACCGGGCCAACCCGACCCGGCGTCGTTTTCTACAGCGCTGAAGGTGTGTTCGACCTTTTCCCTGACCTCCTTGGCGAGCAGGTGGAAACCGAGGGGAACGACATCGCCGCTGCTGACATACATGAAGCCTTCCCCCGTGCCTCCGCCTGTATCAGTAGCGGGGTGGATGGCGAAAGCGAGGGAATTGCCCGGGACCATGAAGTTGAATCCGGGGTGGCCGAGCTGGCTCTTGAAGTACATTTCGCCGGCGCCGAGCATGTCGGCGTCGTCCAGCACATGAACCGAATCCACCGTCACGACGACGTGGCGCCGCATGGTTTTTTCGCTGCCCTTGGCGGGAACCCAAGGTCTGTCGTCTTCCTTGGGTTTGAGCAGGATCACGTAGCGATAGGGATTGCTGTTGTTCTTCCAGCGCGGTTTCAGGTCCATCACCGCAAGTGAATGGGTGGTCCTGTGGCCAGACAGCAGTGATCCAAGCAGGGACGTCTGTTCCGGCTCCCCTTTCAGCTTGTAGGAGCCGTCGACCTTCACGGCGTCGAGCGGTCCCCGGCTGACGCATACCAGGGGGATGCAAGGCACGTTCGTCTTGAAGTCGAACTGCAGGTAGGTACCGCCCCGCGAGACCTTCAGATCGGTAACCAGCGCCTTCACCTTGATCTTGGGGATCGTCTTGACGCCATCGTGCATGTCGGGTTCGGCGACAGGGCTGGTCCCCCGCCGGGTCGCCAGACCGGCGGCCTGATACCAGGCGCCAAGCGTTTCGGCGATCTTCTGCCGCGTCTGGCCCCGAGGCTCGGGGGGAGGTTTGGCGCGGCGACTGTCCCGGACGCCGCTGTCCTTGATCAGGTAGCCGCTCCCCCGCAGCCGCTGCATGTTCTGTGGCTCGAGAACGGTCTCGAGCAGGCTTGCTTCGCTTGACACCGTGGTTGGCATTTCGGGCCTCCTTCGCGTCGCCGTACCGGCACTGAAAATCCCCTTTGCCCGCTGCCTTCGTCAGGCAGGTCCCGATTGTCATCCCTTCCAACCCGCAGTCGCGCCGCTTGCACGGCACCCTCAGCCGCCTGTGTAGAGCTCCACTATTTCCACGCGCCGGTTCTTCGCGCGTCCATCCTCTGTACGGTTGGATGCGACCGGCGACACCATCCCGGCTCCGGCCGGCGTGATGCGACCGCGGTCGATGGCGTAGCTGGAGGTCAGGGCGTCCGCGACCGCCTGGGCGCGCCGCTGCGACAGCGAGAGGTTGTAGTCGAACGCGCCCTTGCCATCCGTATGGCCGACGACGATCACGTTGAGGGCGGGGTTGTCTTTCAGCAACGCGCCGAGCTGGTCGATCTGCGGATGCGATTCCGGCTTGATGCTCGCCTGGTCGAAATCGAAGTAGATGCCGTAGATGGCAATCTTTCCATCGCGTGCCAGCGCCTGCTCGATCTCGCTCGCCTCGACGAGCTTGATCTTGTCGGTCTCCATGGGCTGGCCCTCCACGATCGTCACGGCGACGTGCGACAATAGAGGCCTGTTTCCGCCGGGCTTGGTCTCGACAGCAAGCATGCCGACGGTCACCGGCCCTGTGGCGTCGTTGCGCTCTGCCAGCAGGTAAATGGTCGTGTCCCAATTGCTCGGAAGGCCGACGGCTCCTCGTCCGGCATTCCAGAAGCTCGACGGCGAACCGGCCGGAAAGCAATCCTTGCCCCGGCAGAAGAACCTGACCTCGAAACCAGCGGCCTTGAGGGACGCCTCGTAATTGCGCATCACTTCCAGCGCCGAGCGGTCGCCTGGCCCCTCGTATCGAATCGACGTCAGCTTTCCGGATAGTTCGGTCTGCCAGGCCGAAGGATTGTCCTTTTCCCCTTTTTCGAGCGCCCTGAAGGGCAGGCGCGTTTCTTCGTAGCCTTTGGTTTCGTAGAAGGTGATGACCGAGCCCTCGTAGCGGCCGACGGCGGGATGGTCGGATGAGTTCTTCACATCGGCCTTCTGTGCCGACGCCGCTGTTGCCAGCCCGATTCCCAGAAGAAACACCAATGACGCCGCCGCGCGCACAAGAATGCCCATTACTTCGACCTCGCTGCCTGACCATAGGGAAGGGGCATGATAGGAATGCAGGCGACGGACACAAGCCGGAAATGTCCGGCTGCGTGCTGCCTCAGTCGTCGAGGCTTTCGGGCGCCGGCCGGACCCCGCGGCCCTTGCCGAATGTGTAGCCCGTCTCGATCGCGGCGCCGCCGAATTTCTCCCTCAGCGAATCCATCGCGCCCTCTGCCAGAGCGCGCTTGCGGGCGCCGATGTCCACAAGATCCGGCGGATCGGCACGGCCCGGATCCGACAAGTCGCTGACGCCGATGCCGATCAGCCGGTAGCGCGTGCCGTCGGCCTCCCGGCGGAGAAGCTCGAGCCCAGTCTGGAAAATGCGGTCGGCGAGACGGGTTGGATCGGAAAGCTGGCGGTTGCGTGTGCGGATCCGAAAATCGGCGCTCTTGAGCTTCAGGACCACCGTGCGGCCGGCCAGCCCGGCCTTTTTCAGCCGCGTGGAAACCTTTTCCGACAGCCCTCGCAGCACCGGCACGAGATCGTCCAGCGTGGCAAGATCGGTGTCGAACGTAGTCTCGGCCGAAACGCTCTTGGCGTCGTGGTCGGGCTCGACGCGCCTTTCGTCGATGCCGCGGGCGAGCCGCCACAGGCGGTCCCCCATCACGCCGTAGCGGCGCAGCAGTTCGCCGCGGTCCATCTGCTGAAGCTGCCCGATCAGGCGCACGCCATCGCGCTCCAGAGTGGCGGCGAAAGCCTTGCCGACACCCCAGATCAGCGTCACAGGTTGCTCCGCCAGAAATGTCTGCGCCTCGGCGCGGCCGATGACGGAGAAGCCGCGCGGCTTGTTGAAATCAGACGCGACCTTGGCGAGGAACTTGCAGTAGGAAAGTCCCACCGACACGGTGATGCCGATTTCCTTCTCCACCTCCACCGCGAAGCGGCCGAGGGCTAGCGCCGGCGGGCGCCCGTGTAGCCGCTCCGTGCCGGAAAGATCCAGGAAGGCCTCGTCGATCGAGACCGGCTCGACCAGCGGTGTAAGCGCGCGCATCATCTCGCGCACCTCGCGCCCGACACGGGCATATTTCTCCATGTCGGGTCGTATGACCACGGCCTCGGGGCAGGCTTCGAGCGCCTTGAACATGGGCATGGCTGAGCGCACACCGCGGATGCGGGCGATGTAGCACGCGGTGGAGACGACGCCGCGCTTTCCACCGCCGATGATCACGGGCTTGTCGCGCAGAGTCGGATTGTCGCGTTTCTCCACGGCCGCGTAGAAGGCGTCGCAGTCGATATGGGCGATCGCCAGGCCGTAGAGCTCGTCGTGGCGCAACAGCCGCGGGCTGCCGCAGGCCGCGCACCGCGGCGCCGCCTCCCGTTGCACGGACAGGCAGTCCCGGCAGAAACCGTGCCTGGGATCGTTGACAACCATGGTACCGGGTGAGAACATAACGCGAACGAACCAGAATGTTAGCGCGGCACGTCGGGTGGAGCAAGCCGAGCGACGAGGAGGCACGGGAGAGGAATGAGCGTTTCGATCGAACCGCTGACGCCGGACCTGTGGCCGGCCTTCGAGCAGCTTTTCGGCAAACAGGGCGCCTGCTACGGCTGCTGGTGTACCTACTTCAGGCTGCCGCCGGCGGCGCGGCGGGCCTCCAGCGGGCTGCGCAACAAGGACCACATCCGGACCCGTATCGAGGCGGGGCCGCCGCCGGGCCTGCTCGCGATCGAGGACGGGATTGCGTTGGGCTGGATGCAGATCGGACCGCGCGGGGACGTCCCCGAATGGAACAACAAGGGGCGCGCTTCCGCGCCGCTGGGAGACGGGGCGGCGAACGACCCCGCCGTGTGGGCCATTTCGTGCTTCTTCGTCCACGCGAGGGCGCGGGGTCGCGGGCTTTCACATCAATTGGTGGCGGGTGGGATCGAACACGCGCGGCGCAACGGGGCGCGGCTGCTGGAGGCGTGTCCAATCCGCGAATCGAAGGATTCGCGTTCCATCGGCCTTTTCGTTGGCTCCGCGCGGGTGTTCGAGAAGGCGGGGTTCGCAGTGATGCAGGAGCGGAAGGCTGGGCGGCCGCTCATGCGGCTGGATCTCGCGCACTGAGTCCGCAATCCGTCGTAAGTGCCTGTACTTGCTGTTAAATCCCGAGCGCCTTTGCAATCAATGGGCGGGCCTCGGGCCAGTCTTCCACCACGTGGGTGCCCGACGGAGGAGCGGGCAGCAGCTCGCGCAGCCTGGTCTCCGCCATCAGATGGAAGAGATGTGTGTCAGGGACGAATTCGCGCGCCGACTCGAGATTGGTTGGCTGATCGTCGACAAAGGCTACGGGACGCGGCGTGTTACCCCGGAGCCGCTGGATCGCGGGCCCCTTGGCCATCTCGGTGGTGAGTAGCGGGAAAGGCAGTCCGAGCGCGTCGAGATGTGCACGACGGCTGTCGCGGTAGCGGTGCGGCATGGCGGTGAGCATGACGATCTCGGCGCGCGGGGCGAAGTCGGCCAGCACTTCCGCCGCTCCGTCGGTGATGGTCTGCCAGTCGGCCTGGGCCTTGAAGAACTCATCCACGAGCGCGGCGATCTCTTCGCGCTCGGCCACGCGGCCGGTGCCGCGCTCGGTGACGTTGCCGAGCAGCTTGAAGCTGCCGAGCGTGAGATCGAAGCCGCGCGCCGCGAGGAAGCGCGGGAAGGGGCGCACGAAATGCAGCACGACGTCGTCGACGTCCAGCACCAGTAGCGGGCGCGGATCATGCGAGAGCTCCGCGATCTGGCGCTCGGTTTCCGGGTCGATGCTCATATCGAACGGTCGAACCTGTCGTCGCCGCCGGGCAGCGCGCGCAAGGAGCGCTCGACGGCAGCGGGATTGTTGCCGGTCTCTTCGGCGAAGCGCAGGAGCGTCGGCTCATGGGCCGAGACGAAGCGCAGCACGCCGGCAAGGAAGCCCGGCGTTGCGGCCGCGCGCCGGATGTCATGCGCCTCGATGCCGGTGAGCGCGAGGAAGCGGGGCAGCAATTCGGGGTCGGCGGCAATGAAGCCGAGCGCGGCGATGGCGAGTTTCTCCGCCGCCTCTCTTTCCGTTCCCTTGTCCTTCAGCATCCTGCCATCCTTGCTCCCCGCGTGAGCCCCTGCGATACATGCCGGCGCGCGGCCGGGCAAGGCGGCGGCGGGACGCGGCGTGCCGACAATTCGCGGCCGCAGATTTCCGTTTCGTCAATCAAATGCGGATAAAGTTGTCGATGTGGCTCCTGCTGCGGTCGGAGATCGTCGGCAGCGGGAAGGATGGGGAAGCATGCCCAAGAAGGTGATGATCGTCGAAGACAACGAGCTCAACATGAAGCTCTTCCGCGACCTTATCGAGGCAAGCGGCTACGAGACCGTGCGCACGCGCAACGGGCTCGAAGCGCTCGACCTCGCACGCGCCCACCGGCCGGATCTCATCCTCATGGACATCCAGCTTCCGGAAGTTTCGGGGCTCGAAGTCACCAAATGGCTGAAGGAAGACGACGATCTCCACACGATCCCCGTGATTGCCGTTACGGCCTTCGCAATGAAGGGCGACGAGGAGCGGATCAGGCAGGGCGGCTGCGAAGCCTACATTTCCAAGCCGATCTCGGTGCCCCGCTTCATCGAGACGATCAAATCCTACCTGGGTGATGCATGACCGCGCGTATTCTCGTCGTCGACGACGTTCCCGCCAACGTGAAGCTGTTGCAGGCGCGGCTCACGGCCGAATATTTCGACGTGATCACCGCGACCTCCGGCCCGGAGGCGATCGAGACCTGCGAGACCAGCAAGATCGACGTCGTCCTGCTAGATGTCATGATGCCCGACATGGACGGCTTCGAGGTGTGCCGCCGGCTGAAGGGCGATCCCGCCACCTCGCACATTCCGGTGGTCATGGTCACGGCGCTTGACCAGGCGTCGGACCGGATTCGCGGGCTCGAGGCTGGCGCCGACGATTTCCTGACGAAACCGGTGAACGACCTGCAACTGGTCACCCGTGTGAAGAGCCTTGTGCGCCTGAAGACGCTGACCGACGAACTGCGCCTGCGCGCCTCGACCACACGCAACATCGGCATCGAGGAACTCCTTGCGCGCGGCGCCGGCGCGCAGGACGGCAAGCCGGCCGTGCTGGTTGTCGATGAAAGGCCCAGTTCCTCGGACCGCATCGCCAAGCTGCTCGCGGGCACCGCAGAGGTGACCGTCATTTCCGACCCACAACTCGGGCTCTTCGAGGCCGCCGAAAAGCCGTTCGAATGCATGATCATCGCGACCGGCTTCTCCGACTATGACCCGCTGCGGCTCTGCTCACAGTTGCGCTCCATCGACCGCACACGTTTCCTGCCGGTCATCCTTATCGCCAACGAGGACGAGGAGGAGTTGATCATCCGCGGGCTGGATCTCGGTGTGAATGACTACCTGACCCGTCCGCTCGACCCGCAGGAACTCACGGCCAGGCTGCGCACACAGGTCAAGCGCAAGCGCTACAACGACCATCTACGTGCCAGCGTGACGCAGACGATCGAGATGGCGGTCATGGACGGCCTCACCGGCCTGCACAACCGGCGCTATCTCGACAGCCACCTGCAGACGCTGTTCGACCGCGCGGTCGCGCGGCGGCGCCCGCTTTCGCTGATGATCACGGACATCGACCGCTTCAAGGCGATCAACGATACCTACGGACACGACGGCGGCGACGACGTGCTGCGCGAGTTCGCTTCGCGGCTGCGGCGCAATGTGCGTGGCATCGACCTTGCCTGCCGTTTCGGTGGCGAGGAATTCGTCGTTGTCATGCCGGATACGGAAGGCCCGGTAGCGGAACGGGTTGCCGAGCGCATCCGCGCCGAGATCGCCGGCACGCCGTTTCCGATCGGCAAGGACGGCAAGGTCATTGAAGTGACCGTCAGCGTGGGCGTCTCGACCCTGCAGAGGCCGCACGATTCGGCCGAAGCGCTGATGAAACGCGCCGATGGGGCGCTCTACGAGGCGAAATCATCCGGGCGCAACCGTGTCGTCGCCAAGGCGGCCGCCTAGCTCCTAGGTCCTACGAAGCGGACAGCAAGAAGCGGGCCGCGCGCGGTCGGCTATTTACCTTGTTTGGATGATTCGGCATCCTTAGTTAAGAAACTGTTGATTTTCAACCTGCCTTGCGCAAGTGTCCGTGCCGGGACAGGGACGGATGCCGGGGCGAGAAATTTCACGGTTACCGTCTATTGATACCCCATGATGCTCAGGTCCGCCGCATCTCCTGGGTC
>JAEYRU010000242.1 GCA_023435335.1 Pseudomonadota bacterium | reverse complement strand
CCAGCGCCAGCGCGCCGGCCAGCATGAGAGTCTTCAGCATTTTCATCGTCCGTGCTCCAGGCATGCATTGATCCCGCATGCATCAAAGCCCCAAACCCCGCGCGAGTAAATCGCGTTTGTGATTTCTAACGCGATCTCAGGCCGTCCGCACGGTTCTGATTTCCGCAATTGGCCCGCTATGGTGGAGCAGGCGACAACAGCGGGAGGTAGGCGGCAATGGATGCAGCGGAACTGAAAGCCATCCAGGCTCCGATCAAGGAGAAATACAAGGACCGGCCTGAAAGCGCAGTCATCACGCTGCGGGCGCGCGGTTCGATCGACGATGCCTCGATAGCCTGCAAGGTGGAGACGGGGAGAGCGCTCGCCGTTGCCGGCCTGCACCCGGCCACCGGGGGCAGCGGGCTTGAATTGTGTTCGGGCGACATGCTGCTGGAGGCACTGGTCGCCTGCGCCGGCGTGACGCTCAAGGCGGTTGCGACGGCGCTGGAATTCCGGCTGGACGGCGCGACGGTGCAGGCCGAGGGCGATCTCGACTTTCGCGGCACACTGGGCGTCGACAAGGCCGCGCCCGTCGGCTTCGCCGCGATTCGTCTCGCCTTCGAACTGGGCACCGACGAACCGCAGGACCGCATCGACACCCTGCTCAAGCTCACCGAGCGTTACTGCGTCGTGTTCCAGACACTGAATTCGCGGCCGGAGCTGACGGTGGCTGCTTCGCGGATCTAGTCGCGGCGCTCAGCCTTTGGCGCCGCGCAGCAGCACGTCGAGGCCGACGGCCATCACCTTGGCCGATTCGACCATGTCCGCGATGCCCACCCATTCGTCCGGACGGTGGGCGAGGTCGAGGATGCCCGGACCGTAGGCCACGCAATCGTGCAGATGGCCGATGCGCGCGATGTGCTTCTGGTCGTAGGTGCCGGGCGAGATCACATAGTCGGGTTCCTTCCCGAACACCGAGCGTATGCCCTCGGCGAGCGCGCGCGGCACCGGCGCGTCACGCTCGGTCATCAGCGGCAGTACTTCCATCAGGTCGCGGATCGCATAGTCGAATTTCGGCCGGTCGGTCTTCAACCGCTCGAGGATCGACACGACCTCGCCCTTCACCTCGGAGATGTCTTCCTCAATGAGGAAACGGCGGTCGATGACCAGTCGGGCGGAGTCGGCGACGTTGGGCGCCGGCAGGCCGGGAAAGAAATCCTCGGTCTGGCCGCCATGCACGGAGTTGAGGTTCAGGGTAGAGCGACGCGCGCCTTCGGGAACGACCGGCATCCGCGTCTGCTTGCGCTCGAGCGCCGGGAACAGCTCGGCCTCGAAGGCTGCCAGCACGGCCCCCATGTGGCGGATCGCAGAATCCCCGAGGAACGGCATCGAGCCGTGGGCGATCGACCCCTTGGTCTCGATCTCCGCCCACCAGACGCCGCGATGGCCGAGGCAGATGCGATCCTTGTTCAGCGGCTCGGGGATGATGACGTGGTCGACGCGCGGCTTGGAGAAGAAGCCTTTTTTCGCAAGATAGGCGACGCCGCCGAAGCCGCCGGACTCCTCGTCGGCGGTTCCCGAAATCTCGATCGCTCCGGGGAAGTCCGGATGGACGGCCATGAAGGCCTCGGCCGCGATGATCGAGGCGGCAAGCCCGCCCTTCATGTCGCATGCGCCGCGACCATAAACGCGGCCATCCTTGACGGTTCCGGCATATGGATCGACGGTCCAGCCTTCGCCGGCTTCGACGACGTCGATATGCGAGTTGAAATGCACCGTCGGCCCCGGCGAACGGCCTTCGATGCGGGCGACCACGTTGGTGCGCGGATATCGGTCGGAATCGCCGGGCGCTCCTTCGCCCCTGATGAGCCAGGTCTGGAAACCGCGCTTCTTCAGCCGGGCCGCGATGAACTCCGCGCAGGGCGTGTAACCCTTGCCTGGCGGGTTCACTGTCGGAAAGCGGATGAGGTCCGAGGTGAGCGCGACGAGATCGTCGGTACGGTCCTCGACTGCGCGGGCGAGTCGTTCGTTCATTGCTCCATACAAGCAACGCGGCGCACCGCAATGCAAGCGACAGCGAGAGCGCCGCCAATGCCAGCCAATCCGATGTGTTTGCGCCAGAAGCCGTTCAAATCAGTGTGAACGGCGGACCTCTGCCGTATCCGAGCACCGCGGATTCATTGCGTGTTCAGGATTGTGGCCATAGCGTGGGACCAGTTTGGCAATGGGGGTCTGGATAATGAGATCGGCGTTTTTTCTCGCCGCGGCGTTGCTCGGTTCCACGTTCGCAGTGTCCGCTGCGGCCAATACCGGACCGCTCGTCGCCAGGATCGACGTCCCCGCGCAGACCATGCAGGTCATCCGCCACGGCAAGGTGCTCTACACCTGGCGTGTGTCCACCGCGCGCCGCGGCTACATCACGCCGGCCGGCACATGGCGACCGAAACGCATTCACAAGATGTGGTATTCCCGCAAATACGACATGTCGCCGATGCCTTATTCAGTCTTCTATCATGGCGGGTACGCGATCCACGGCACCACTGCGGTCAGTCGGCTGGGAACGCCCGCTTCGCACGGATGCGTGCGGCTCGACACGGCGAATGCGAAGATCTTCTACGAACTGGTGCGCGAGATCGGAGCCGGCAATACGCGAGTGGTGGTCGTACATGAAACCGCGGAGCCGCTGAGCGTCGAAACAGAAGGGCTTCGCCGCGCTACCCGTGAAGGGTAGGTTCACAGGCCGTGTAAGTCCTCAATTGAACCGGATGCGCGCCGCGACGCGCAGGTTTTCGCCGTCATGGCCGACGATGATCGCCTCGCCCTCGCGTGTCTGGACACCTACGAGACGGTCAATCACATCCTCGTTAACGACCATGACGAGGTTGGCGGCCTCCGTATAGTCGAGGATGAACCGGGTGATCTCGGCCGCCTTCTCTGCATTCCCCTCTTCGTCGCCTGGGAGCAGGTCAAGCGGTTCGTAGGTTTCCACCAGGGACGCGCCGAAGGCGAGCACCGCCGTGTCGCGCGTCCGGCAGTAGCTGCTGGCCAACACCTTGTCGACGGGTGCGGCGCGCGCGGCGAACAGCGCGCCGATGCGACGCGCCTGCTGGCGCCCGCGGTCGGACAGGTTGCGCTGCGTGGCGCAGTTGGCGAGGTCGAAATGGGCGGATTCCATGGCGCCCGGCGCGTTGGCATGGCGCAGCAGGACGACATGGCCGCCTTCGCGCAACAGCGCCCAGCCCGCTTCGGTGGCGTGGGCCTGCGTGGTGAACAGCGCGGCGAGCAGGACGGCAATGAAACGCAGCATGTGATCTCCCTGTGGCACACATATAGGGACGGCAAACGCGGCACAAAGGCAATCGCCGGTTTCGCCGCGGCCCCCCGGGCGGGCGATCGGGGCCTCCTTCTCCCGGTCCTTGCGGGGAGAGGGCGCATACCATAGAGGCTGCCGCGATGTCCGCACTCGCCGAGACGGCTGCATTCGTTTTTGGTCTGGTGGCGCTCGGCTATCTCGCCGGGCTCGCCGGCCTGCTCAGGGACGAAAGCGGCGACGCGCTTGCCGATTTCGCCACCACGATCGCGCTGCCGGTGTTGCTGTTCCGCACTCTGGTCAGTTCGGATTTCGGCACGGTCTCGCCCTGGTCGCTGTGGCTCACCTACTTCGTCGCGGTGGCAGCAAGCTGGTCACTCGGCCAGTTCGTCACCGCGCGCGTCTTCGGCCGTGACCGGCGCGCCTCGATCATCGGCGGCATCGCATCCGGCTTCTCCAACCTCGTCCTGCTCGGCCTGCCCTTCATGCTGGGCATCTTCGGCGCGGCGGGCGTGTCGGTGCTCTCCCTGATCGTGGCCGTGCATCTCCCGGTCATGCTGGGCGTCTCGGTAGTTCTGTTCGCCTTCGCCGACCAGGACGGCGAGAGCACGCTCGGCCACGAGATGACGCAGTTCCTCAAGGCGCTGGCGACGAACCCGCTCGTCATCGGCATCGTCCTCGGCCTGACCTGGCGCTTCCTCGGGTTCGCGATGCCGGCGCTGGGCTGGCGGATGGTCGACACCTTCGCAGGCGTCGCCGGTCCGCTGGCGCTGTTTTCCATGGGGCTGGGCCTGCGCCGTTTCGGCATCACCGCCAATTTCGGGCCGGGCCTGACGCTATCGCTCATCAAGCTGGTATTCATGCCGGCGGTCGCGCTCGGCATGGCGCTGCTGCTTGGCCTGCCGCCGCTCGCCGCCAAGGTCGCAGTGCTGGGGGCGGCGATGCCCACGGGCGTCAATCCGTTCCTCTTCGCCACCCGGTTTGGCACCGGACAGGCGCTATCGTCCAACGCGCTCACCATCGGAACGCTGCTGGCGGCGCTGACCACGGCGGCGTGGCTCATGGTCGTTGACGCGGTGTTCGACTAGCCTAGATTTCGCCCCTCCCGCCATTGATCGCAAACACCCTGGCGGGTTAGACAGCCGACCATCCCGCGGCGCCATGAGGAGGCAGCACCATGCTCCAGAAATCCAACCCGTTCATGCGTGAAGCCAACCTGATCGGCGGCAAGTGGGTGCAGGCCGATTCCGGCGCGACGATCGACGTGACCAACCCGGCCAACGGCCAGAAGATCGGCACCGTGCCCAAATGTGGCCGGGCCGAGACGCGCCGCGCCATCGAGGCTGCCGAAGAGGCGTTCCAGAGCTTCCGCAAGACGTCGGCACTGGAGCGCTCGAAGCTGTTGCGCCAGCTGCACGATGCGATCATGGACAACCAGCACGCGCTGGGCGAGCTGCTCACCATCGAGCAGGGCAAGTCGCTGACCGAGGCCAAGGGCGAGGTGGCTTTCTCCGCCGCCTACGTGCTGTGGTTTGCCGAGGAAGCGCGCCGCACCTACGGCGACGTCGTGCCGTCGCCCTGGCGCGACCGCCGCGTCCTCGTCACCCGGGAGCCGGTGGGCGTCATTGCGGCGATCACGCCCTGGAACTTCCCGTCCTCCATGCTCGCGCGCAAGATCGGGCCGGCGATCGCGGCGGGCTGCACCGCTGTGGTGAAGCCCGCTTCGCAGACGCCGTATTCCGGCCTTGCCTGGGGCGCGCTGGCCGAGGAGGTCGGCATCCCGGCCGGCGTCGTCAACGTGGTTACCGGTGCGGCAAGCGAGATCGGCGACGAACTGACCACCCACCCGCTGGTCAAGAAGATAACCTTTACCGGCTCGACCGAGGTCGGCAAAGTGCTCATGGCCAAGGCGGCCGGCACGGTGAAGAAGGTGTCGATGGAACTCGGCGGCAATGCGCCTTTCCTCGTTTTCGACGACGCCGATATCGACCGCGCCGTGGAAGGCGCCATCGTCGCCAAGTACCGCAATTCCGGGCAGACCTGCGTCTGCACCAACCGTTTCTTCGCGCAGGCCGGCATCTATGACGAGTTCGTGGAGAAACTCGCCGCCGCCTCGAAGAAGCTGAAGGTCGGCGACGGCCTTGAGGAGGGCGTGCAGCAGGGGCCGCTGATCGACGCGAGTGCGGTCGAGAAGGTGGAGGAACTGATCGGCGACGCCACCGCCAAGGGCGGCAGGATCGTCACCGGCGGCAACCGCCATCCTCTCGGCGGCAGCTTCTTCGAGCCGACCGTCATCGCCGGCGCGAAGCCCGAGATGCGCTTCATGAAGGAGGAGATTTTCGGTCCGGTCGCACCGGTCTTCCGTTTCGAGACGGAAGAGGAGGGCGTGCGGCTCGCCAACGATACCGAATACGGCCTCGCCTGCTACTTCTACACCGGCGATCTCGGCCGCGCCTTCCGTGTCATGGAAGGGCTGAAGTACGGCATGGTCGGCGTCAACGAGGGCCTGATCACGACGCCGGAAGCGCCGTTCGGCGGCGTCAAGGAAAGCGGCATCGGCCGCGAGGGCGGACATCAGGGGATCGAGGACTACCTCGACACCAAGTATATCTGCATCGGCGGCCTGGGGCTCTGACGCATATGGCGGGGGGCGTGGAGGAGTTCGGCACCGACGCGGAAGGCATCGCCGTCCATCGCGTGTCGATTGCCGGCGGAGGGCTGCGCGCCTCGGTGCTGAGCCGGGGAGCGGCCGTGCAGCAATTGTGGCTCGACGGCCATGACCGCCCGCTCACCCTCGGCTTCGAGCGGCTGGAGGACTACCTCGCCCACTCGATCTTCTACGGCGCCATTGTCGGGCGCTACGCCAACCGCATCGCCCACGGCCGTTTCATCATCGACGGCGAGCGCTTCGAGGCGGACGGCAACGACAATGGCCATGCGCTGCATGGCGGGTCGCTTGGCATCGACCGGCGGGTCTGGGAGATCGCCGGACACGGCGCGGATTTCGTCTGGCTCACGCTGCGCGATCCCGATGGCGCGATGGGCTTTCCCGGCAACCTGGACATCTCCTGCACCTATCGGCTGCGGCCGCCCGGGACGCTTGCGATCGAACTGTCGGCGACAACTGACCGGCCGACGCTCTGCAACCTCGCCCACCATTCCTGGTTCAACCTCGACGATGGCGGTGCCGGCGACGTGCGCGGCCATCGGCTAATAATCCCAGCGGCCGCCTACCTGCCGGTCGACGCAACCCTCATCCCGACAGGCGTGGTCGCGCCGGTGGAGGGAACCGCGTTCGATTTTCGCCGGGCGCGCACGATCCGGGCGCCCGAGGGCATAGCCGAGGTCGATTACGACCACAATTTCTGCCTCTCAGCCGCCCGCCGCCCGCTCGCCCAGGCCGCCTGGCTGCAGGGCGGGCGCTCGGGCGTCGAAATGGAGGTGTGGAGCACGGAGCCGGGCCTGCAGTTCTTCGCCGGCAACGCCCCGCCGCGCGACGCGCCGGGTCTGCGCGGCATCCGCTACGGCCGCCACGCCGGGATTTGCCTGGAGCCGCAGATATGGCCCGACTCGCCCAACCGGCCGTACTTCCCGCAGGCCGTGCTGAGGCTCGGCGAGGAATACCGGCAATCGACGGAATACCGTTTCCGCATCGCCTGATACCCTGCTGCGGACGCTGCAGTGGGAGAAAAATCCCGCTTGACCTTCCAGTGACTGGAAGGACTAACTGCTGCAGCATCTACTTGACTGGATGATCGGATCGAACATGACTCGCAGGGCAAAAATCCTGGCCGCGCTGGCTGCAGTACTCGTGGTGGTGGCGGCCGTCGTCTTCGCCATGCGCTTCTTCATGGCGCCTCCGGAAGGGCTCGATCTCGCACGGTCCAAGCCCACCGCGAACGGCCTCTACATGATCGTGATTGAGCCAGAGGTCGAGCCGCTACAGCAGGGGCAACTGCATGCCTGGATCGTCAGCGTCACTATGCCGGACGGAGAGCCGGTGGTGGACGCGCGCATCGGCGTCGACGGCGGCATGCCGCAGCACGGCCACGGCCTGCCGACGCGGCCGCAGGCGGGCGACATCGGCGACGGGCGCTACCGCATCGAAGGCATGCGCTTCAACATGGGCGGCTGGTGGGTGCTGAAACTCGCCGTCGAAGGTCCGGCAGGGACTGACGAGGCCGAGTTCAACCTCGTCCTGTGAGCGCACCATGTCCATCTGGCTAAGAAGTCTGGCGGTTTCGGCTCTGGGGCTGCTCCTGGCAGGCTGCAACCCTGCCTCGTTTTCCGACGAGGAGAAGGCCGTGATCGCGTCGCTGTCGCTGGCCGCGCTGCCGCCGCTGGCCGCCGATCCGACCAACCGGTTCGCGGACGACCGCCGCGCGGCGGCGTTCGGAGCGACGCTGTTCTTCGACACTGATTTCAGCTCGAACGGGGCGGTGGCGTGCGGCACCTGCCACCTCATCGACCGGCAGTTCCAGGACGGGCTGGCGCTGGCGCGGGGCGTCGGAACCACCGACCGCCGAACCATGCCGCTCGCCGGCGTCGCCTACAGCCCCTGGCAGTTCTGGGATGGCCGCAAGGACAGCCTGTGGGCGCAGGCGCTGGGCCCGTTGGAGGACGCGCGCGAGCATGGTGGCAACCGCACCCAATACGCGCGTCTGGTCGCCGACAAGTATGGTGAGCGCTACGAGAACATTTTCGGACCGCTGCCAGACATGACCGCGCTGCCTCGTAATGCCGGTCCCAATGGTAATGACCAGGAGAAGGCCGCCTGGGCGGCCCTGGACGAACAACAGCAGGCTGAAATCGACCGCGTCTTCTCCAATCTGGGCAAGGCCATCGCTGCCTTCGAACGCTCCATACTGCATGAGGAAACCCGTTTCGATCGCTTCGCCGCCGCCCTCGCGGAGGGTCGCGAACCTCAGGGCGACGCCGCCTTTTCCGATCTGGAAACGGAAGGGCTGAAGCTGTTCATCGGAAAGGCGCAGTGCGTGAACTGCCATAACGGGCCGCGCTTCACAGACGACCATTTCCACAATACGGGCGTTCCCGCGGTGCCCAGCCTGCCGGAGGACCGCGGCCGCGCGCAAGCTGTGGCACAGGTGCTGGCGGATCCCTTCAACTGCGAGGGACCTTACAGCGATGCTCCGGACAAGTGCGACGAACTGCGTTTCATGATCCGCGACGGGCACGAGCTGGAACGCGCCTTCAAGACGCCGTCGCTGCGCGGCGCCGCCTCCCGCCCGCCCTACATGCACTCCGGGCAGATCGGAACGCTGGAGGAGGTCATCGACCACTATTCCCGCGCCCCGGAAGCCCCGGCAGGGCATTCGGAGATCGAGCCGATCGTTTTCACCGATCGGGGAAGGGCGGCGCTGATCGCCTTCCTGAAGACGCTGGAGTAGGCCGGCGCCTAGCGGTCCTTCACCGTCTCCATCGCCACGAAGGTCGAAGTGTGCTCCACATGCGGCAGCGCCGAGATGCGCTCGCCGAGCACACGGCGGTAGGAGGCGATGTCCTTCGTGCGCACCTTGAGCAGGTAATCGAAACTCGCCGCGATCATGTGGCACTGCTCGACTTCGGGAATGGCGATCGCCGCGCGGTTGAAGGCATCGAGCGCGGCCGAGCGGGTGTCCGACAGCGTCACCTGCACGAAGGCCACGTGGCCCTCTCCCATGCGCTCCCGGTCGATGATGGCGGCGTAGCCGCGGATATATCCTTCTGCCTCGAGCCGCCTGACGCGCGCCTGCACGGGCGTCTTCGATAATCCCACCTGCGCGGCGAGTTCCGCCATCGAAAGGCGCCCGTTGCGCGCGAGCGCGGCCACGATGCTGCGGTCCATGCGGTCCAGTTCGCCTGCCATTGGGAGTCCACGAGTTCATATGACTTGTTAAGTTCTTATATTTTAGCCCGATTGAACTGCGCTGTCGAGCAATTCGGTCGATGGCGACGCGAGCGCTATGGTATCGCTTGAGCAGACCCCGAACACGGAAGGCGCCATGCCCACACTCGCCCAGCGTCGTGCGAAGATCCGTTCTTCCTACCTGCCCGACGAGGAGGCCGTCCTGGCCCGGCTCGTGAAGGAAGCCGCTCTGGAAAGCGAGCAGCGGCGCGCGGTCTCCGCGCATGCGGCGAAGCTCGTTCGGGCCGTGCGGGCATCGTCCGATCCGCGCCTGATGGAGGCGTTCCTCTCCGAATACGGTCTCTCCTCGCATGAAGGCGTGGCGCTGATGTGCTTGGCCGAAGCGCTGCTGCGCGTGCCCGACGCCGAAACGATGGACGACCTGATCCGGGACAAGATCGCGCCGCACGACTGGTCTGCGCATTCCGGCGAGTCCGGATCGATCTTCGTCAACGCCTCGACCTGGGCTCTGATGCTGACCGGCCGGGTGCTGGACGAGGGCGAGGGCGGGATAGAGCGCACCCTGCGGGGCCTGGTGCGCCGCCTCGGCGAACCGGTCATTCGCCGCGCGGTGGCCGCCGCCATGCGCGAACTCGGCGAGAACTTCGTGCTCGGCCGCACGATCGCCGAGGCTCTGAAGAATGGCCGTCCGATGACCGCCAAGGGCTATTTCTACTCCTTCGACATGCTCGGCGAGGCCGCGCGCACCGAGGCCGACGCCCGGCGCTACCACCGCGCCTATGCCGATGCGATCGCGGCGCTGGCGGGCGAGGCGAAGAGCGACGACATCGCGCAGAACCCGGGCATTTCGGTCAAGCTCTCGGCCATCCATCCGCGCTACGAAGTCTCGCAGAAGGAGCGGATGCTGCCGGAAATGGCGGACAGGCTGCTGTCCCTGTGCCTCGCCGCCAAGTCGGCACGCATGGGCCTCAATATCGACGCGGAGGAGGCCGATCGGCTCGACCTGTCGCTGGATGTCATCGAGCGGGTGCTTTCGGACCCGACGCTCGCCGGTTGGGACGGATTCGGCGTCGTGGTGCAGGCCTACGGGCCGCGGGCAGGCCTTGTGATCGATTGGCTCCATGCGCTTGCGGGAAAGCTCGACCGGCGCATCATGGTCCGTCTGGTCAAGGGGGCCTACTGGGACAGCGAGATCAAGCGTGCGCAGGTTCTCGGCTTGCCCGGCTATCCGGTCTTCACCCGCAAGACCAACACCGACGTTTCCTACATCGCCAATGCGCGGAAGCTGCTGTCGATGACCGACCGCATCTATCCGCAGTTCGCCACGCACAATGCGCACACCGTCGCTGCCGTGCTGGCGATGGCCGGCGACCGTACGAGCTTCGAGTTCCAGCGGCTGCACGGCATGGGTGAGGCCCTGCACGAGGAGGTGCGGCGCATCGAAGGCACGCGCTGCCGCATATACGCGCCGGTCGGCGCGCATGAGGACCTGCTCGCCTATCTCGTGCGCCGGCTGCTGGAGAACGGCGCCAACTCGTCCTTCGTGCATCAGATCGTGGACGAGGAGGTCAGCCCGGAGACGATCGCGCGCGATCCCTTCGAGGCCGTCACCGCGCAGGAGCAGGCCTATAATCCTGCGATTCCAATGCCTTCGGGCATCTTCATACCGACGCGATTCAATTCTCAGGGCCGCGATCTCTCGGACCATGTAACGCTTGATACGATCGACACGGCACGCGCTGCCTTTGCGGAGCCCCATCGGTGGGAAGCGGCCCCGCTGACGCGGGCAAAGGGCAGTGGCAGACGCCGTGAACTCGTCAATCCGGCAAGGATCGACGAAATCGTCGGCTCCGTCGTCGAGGCCGACGCCGGCCAGGTCGCCGAAGCCGTAGCCCTCGCAGCCGAGATGCGACCCGCCTGGGCCGCAAGGCCTGTGGCGGAGCGCGCCGCGATCCTTCAGCGCGCCGCAGTGCTGTATGAGGCGTGCGCCGAAGAATTCTATGCGCTGTGCGCGCGGGAGGCGGGGAAGAACCTCGCCGACGCGGTCGCCGAGGTGCGGGAGGCGATCGACTTCCTGCACTACTATGCCGCCGAGGCACCGAAGGCGGAGCGCGATACAGCCGCACGCGGTGTGATCGTCTGCATCTCGCCCTGGAATTTCCCGCTCGCGATCTTCACCGGCCAGGTTGCCGCCGCGCTCGTCACCGGCAATGCCGTCATCGCGAAGCCGGCCGAGCAGACGCCGCTGATTGCCTTCCGCGCGGTCCAGTTGCTGCGCGAGGCAGGCGTGCCGGAGGACGTGATCCAGCTTCTGCCGGGCGACGGGGAGAGTGTCGGTGCGCCGCTGACGGCAGATCCCCGCATCGCAGGCGTCTGCTTCACCGGCTCCACCGAAGTCGCCCGGCTGATCGAGCGGCAACTGGCGAAGTCAGCCGCGCCGGACGCCATGCTCATCGCCGAGACCGGCGGCATCAACGCAATGATCGTCGATTCCACCGCGCTGCCTGAGCAGGCGGTGCGCGACGCGCTCGCCTCGGCCTTCCAGAGCGCCGGCCAGCGCTGCTCGGCCCTGCGCATCCTCTACGTCCAGAAGGACGTGGAGAAGAAAGTGCTCGCCATGCTCACCGGCGCCATGCAGGCGCTGAGCCTGGGCGATCCGTGGGAACTGGCCACCGATATCGGTCCGGTGATCGACAACGAGGCGCTACAGGGAATTTCGGCCTACTGCGCAAAGATGGAAGCCGAGGGGCGATTGATCGCGAAGCTCGATGCCCCGGCCAGCGGGCGCTTCGTGCCGCCGCACATCTTCCGCGTATCCGGCATAGCGGACGTCGAGCGCGAGGTTTTCGGGCCGGTGCTGCACGTCGCTACCTTCGAGGCCGGCGAGCTTGACGATGTGATCGCGGCGGTCAACGATCGCGGATACGGGCTCACCTTCGGCCTGCACACCCGTATCGACGCCCGCGTCCAGCACGTGCTCGACCGCGTCCATGCCGGCAACATCTACGTCAACCGCAACCAGATCGGCGCGGTGGTCGGCGCGCAGCCTTTCGGCGGCGAAGGGCTGTCCGGCACCGGCCCGAAAGCCGGCGGGCCGCTCTATCTGCCGCGCTTCCGCAAGCCGGTGGCCGCGCCGTCCTCCGAAATGGCGGCTTCAGGCCCTCTGGCGCTGATCGAGGGCGACCTGTCCGATCCGGCGCACGATGGCTGGTCAACCCGTTCCGACCGCATCGCCGTCCTGCGCAAGCACCTGCGGGGCAAGGCGGCTGTGGCCATCGCCGCTGCTGCCTCGCTGGACTTCGGGCCCGTCGACCTGCCCGGGCCGACCGGCGAGGCGAACTCGCTGCTGCTCGCGCCGCGGGGCAGGGTGCTCTGCCTCGGCACCGACGCCGAGACACTAATCGCGCAGGTCGTGCAGGCGCTCGCGGCAGGCAACGCCGTGATCGCAGCGGCGCCTGGGGCCAAGGCCGCGCTTCAGCCGCTGGCGGGCAAGGATTTGCCGCTGGCGGTTCACGACGGCGCGGTCGATCCGGCCGACCTCGGCCATCTCGAAATAGACGTCGTCGCGATGTCGGCCGATCCGGAGACGCTGAGCGCGGTGCGCCGTGCCCTGTCGGAGCGCGGCGGGCCGATCGTGCGGCTGGTGACCGACGTCATCGACCCGGCAGCTTATGTGCATGAGCGCGCGATTTGCGTGGACACCACCGCCGCCGGCGGCAATGCGAGCCTGCTCGCGGCAGCGGAGTGACCTGCCAGAGGTGAGGGAAGGCCCGAGATGCGGTTACAAGCGGCCTACGCTCCTTCGACCACCTGGAAGCCTTCGAACTGCGGATGTCCGAGATAGGTCGGCGCGGCCGGGCCCTTGTTGCCGGCGTTCTTGTGTGAGTCGCGGAAATTCTGCGACTTCGTCCAGGCGACGAAGTCGTCATGGCTGGCCCACACGGTGTGCGAGGCATAGAGCGTATAGCCCTCCGCCTCGTTCTCCGGTCCCTTCAGCAAATGGAATTCGCGGAAGCCCTGCATTTCGCCGAGCTTGGAATCGCGGTTCTTCCATATCTGCTCGAAGGCCTCCTCAGAGCCCTTCTGCACCTTGAAGCGGTTCATGGCGATGTACATCGTTTTCTGCGTCCTTCTGGCTGTAGGTCCTGGTGTGATGTCTGTCACGGCTGGCCGGTTTCAAGTCAACGCGTGAAGGCGAGCGGCACGGTGAATGACCAGTCCGCGCGGCCGTCCGGGATGGGCGGGAAGGGTGCGGCCCGCCGCACCGTCTCCAGCGCGGCCTCGTCGAGCATGGGATAGCCCGAGCTGCGCACCACGCGTGCGCCCGCCACACCGCCGCCGCCGGTCACCGTGAAGGCCACATGCACTTCGCCGCGCAGCCTGTCGCGGCGCGCGGCGGGAGGATAGCGCAGGCTGCGGCGCAGCTTGGAGACGATCTTGCCGGGGTAGTTGGAGACGGCGGCGTTGCCGGCCTCGCGGCCGGGGCCGGCGCTTCCGGTAGCGGCCTGCCTGCCCCGGTCGGCGCCGTCCGCCTGGCCCCTGCGGGCATCAGCCCGCGAATTGCCGCCATTGCCGGCCGCCTGCAGGGCCTTCGGCTGCTGCCTGCGCTTGCCCTCCGCGCGCGGCGTCTCGACCGTGGCCCGCGCCGCCTCCTCTCCCCGGGCGGGTTGCACGTCGGCCGGCCGGCGCTCGGCGGGCTGGATCACCTGCGGCGTCTCGAAGGGGCGGGCGGTCGGCACCGGCACGTTCACCAGCGCGGCGATGGTCTGCTCGACTTCCACCTCGTCCGCCGACCGCGGGTCGATGGTCGCGCTTTCGGTAGCTTCGGTAGTCTTGAGCGTCTCGGGGGGCGTTGCCGCCACTTCGTCGGGCAGGACGGGCTGCGTCACGTCCGGTTGTGCGGGGAGGGCCGTCACAGCCGTTGGTACGGGGGCCACCGGCTGCTCGACCGGCTGGAGGGGCTCCGCGGCGGCCGGGGAGGGCCGGATCGCGGGCTCCATGGCCCCGTTCTCCGTCCCCGCCGAGCTTGCATCCTCGAACGCGTTGCCGAGCAGCGCGATTTCGAACTGCTCGCCACCGGCGATCCGCACCTCGTCGCCGTCGCCCTGCATGAGCAGGGCCGCCGCACCCGCGTGGGCGGCCAGCGAAAGGACGAAGGCCCCCGTCCAGTGTCGCTTGCGCAACCTCATCGGATCGCACGCTCCGTAATCACGCTGACGCGCCCGGCGCCGGCGCGACGCAGTTCGCCGATCACGTCGATCAGCCGTGCCGCCGGCAGGTCTCGGTCCGCTGCCAGCTTCACGACGGGCGTCGCCCCGCCGAGCCCCGCCATGTAGGCCTCGACCGTCACGGCCGCGCCGCCCGACCTCAACTCGCCGGAGGCCGTCACGTAAAGTGCCTGCGGGGGTTCGCTCGCCTCGGAGTCGGTGGTCGTGATCAGCCGCACGTCGGGATCGACAGACGGGGCCAGCGTGCCGGCGATCAGGAAGAAGATCAGCATCAGGAACACGATGTTGATGAGCGCGATCGTGCCTTCGCGCTGTCTCTGCGTCTGTGGGCGGGGGATCCGTATCATCGCTTATCTCGCCACGCTGAGCGTCAGCCCGGTCTGCCGCCTTATGCGCTCGACCGCGGCAACCAGCGCCTGCGAAGTCACGTTGCCGCGAACCAGGATCACGGCGGTTTCGGCCCCCGTCGCCTTGAGGCGCTCGAGTTCCGTCGTCGCCGCTTCCGGCTGAAACGGCTGGCCATTGACCGACCACGTCTCGTCCTCAAGCCGGATCAGCACGTCCGGCCGCTCCCCCGCGCCGGCCGTGGCCCGGCCGCCCGCCACGTCCACGGATGCGAAGCGCGTGAAGGTGGACGACAGCATGAAGAACAGCAGCAGCAGGAAGATGACGTCGATCAGCGAGGTGAGCGACAGCGGCCTGCGGCGGCGCTGGGCGATCTCAATGCGCATGGCTCCGGTCCTCGAATGCCTTCTCGGCGTGGACCGCGTCCCGCGCATCGCGCGCCTCGCCGGCGGCGCGCTGCGCGAGCAGCGACGACGTCAGCGTCTCGATCGCGACGCGTTCGTTTTCCAGCCGCGTTTCCAGCCATGTCAGCACGAGCGAAACAGGCATCGCGAGCGCTAGCCCGGCGGCAGTGGTCAACAACGCCACCCAGATGCCGCCCGCCAGTATTGACGGGTCCACGGCGGCCCCCGCGCTCTGCAACTGGCGGAAAGCCTCGATCATGCCGAGCACCGTTCCGAACAGACCGAGCAGCGGTGCGATCTGGACGATGGCGTCGAGGGCCCGGAAACCGCGCTGCAGGTCGTGCAGTCGCGTCACCGCGATGCGCTGTACCTCGTCCTCGATCGCCTTCTGCGGCATCCGCCTTGCGGCGAGACGCATCGCGGCCGCGAGCGCCGCGCCGACGGCAGAGCGATCGCCCTGCAGCGCCGCCCGCGCCTCTCCGTAACCGCCATGGTGCCAGGAATGCAGGGCGCGCTCGGCGCGCTTGTGGAAGCCGACTCGCTCGCGCCAGAACTGGACCAGCTTCAGCCCGATCAGCGCGACCGCGAAGACAGAGAGCGCCGCTATCAGCGCCACGACGGGACCGCCCAGTTCAAGGAAGCCGCGGATGTTGTCGAGGGTGTCGCTCATCGTGTCGGTTCCGTATCCAAGGTTTGTCAATCCGAGAACGGCACGTCGGCCTTGCCCGTCGTGCGTAGGCGGCGCGAGCAGTCGCCCGGCGCCAGGCCGCTCCCTTCGCAACTCCTGGCGTCGTTGATCAGGACGCGCGAGATGTTCGTGCAGTCGACGCCCACGAGGTCGAACTGGCGCACGCGCGTCTTGCCGGCGGGAATCTCCCTGAAGTCGAGCACGCTCATGCGCTCGACCAACCCTGCCTTGTCGAACAGCACCGTCTCGAAGCTGACGCCGGAGATGTCGGCGCCGAGGCCGTTTGTGGCCACGAAGGACAGCCGGCAGCCCCCTTCCGAGGGCTGCAGCGCGTTGAGCTCGATGCTCAGCGAACGCGCGTCCGCCTCCTGGGCGTCGGCCGGGCCGGCGGCCGCCGCGGCAAGGATGGCGAGGACCGCCCGCCGAAGGCGCACGCTCGCCATCAGTTCCACCCGAACTGCTTCGACAGGGACACCTTGTACGTCCGGCCCATGGCGAAATCGTTGTTCAGGAATTCCTTGTACTGGGCGTTGAACACGTTATCGACGCCCAGCTGCGCCTCCCAGCCCTTGAAGGAGCCTTCCTGCGGCTTCCAGGTCAGGAATACGTCATGCACGTTGAAGGCCTGGGCGAACCGCGTCGAGGTGCCGATCGGCGCGCTGGTGCGCCGTGCGGGATCCTGCGGCGCGGCGACGATACGCGCCTTCCATCCGAAGGTGACGTCGTGCTCGGGCAGCTTGCCCCCGACGGTCAGCGCCAGTTCGTGCGGGGCGATCGTGGTGAGGTAGGCGCCGGTTCTCCAGTCGCGACCGGCCACGTTGGAATAGGCGAGGTTGGCGAAGACATAGTCGGAATCGTACGCCGCCTCGACCTCGAAGCCGTAGAGTTCCGCTTGGTCGATATTGATGAATCCCGGAACGGCATTCGCGCCGGGCGTCAGCGCCGGGTTTAGCGCAATCAGGTCGGTCACGTCGTTGTAGAAGCCGGTCACCTTCAGCTGGCCGGCGTCGCCGGCCTGCAGCATGTCGTAGCCGGAGAGCGCGAAGCCCGCCTCGAAATTGTTCGAGCGCTCCTTTCGCAGCCCGAGATTGGGCGGGAAGGTGGATGCCGAGCTGCTGGTCGAGAACATCTCGTCAAGCGTCGGGAACCTTTCGGTATGCGCCACCGACCCGAACACCGCGACCGCGTCGGTCAGCTTGTAGTGGGCCGCGATCTTCGGGGAGAACGCCCAGTCGCTGGTGGACGGGGCGGCGAGGGCGGCGTCGGGCGTGAGGCGGCGCCAGTCGAGCCGCGCGCCGGGGATCAGCGTCAGCCGCTCGTTCCAGATGAATTCGTTCTGGGCGAAGACGCCGGTACGCACGTCGCTGCCTTCGGGGTGGAAGGTGACCGGGAACAGCGCCCCGCTGTTGAGCCGGGTGTCCGCGACGCGGTTCTGGAAAGCAGTCTGGGAGCCGAGCGTGAAGTAGTTCTCCCAGCTTTCGCCGCGCCATTGCATCGTGTTCTGCGCGTTGAACTGCCAGGTCCGGTAGGCGTAGTCGGAATCGCAGACCACGGCGAAACTGCCGGGGCTGCAGGCGGCGCGCAGATCCGCATTGCGCTGCGAATTGCTGGTGTCGGAGTAGGAGGCGGACAGCTTCACGTCCAGCATGTCGTTGTCGGAGAATGGGTTCTCGTAGGAGGCGATGGCTGTCCGGTCGACGACATGGCGGTCGATAAGCCCGAAGAAGGTCGCGGTGCTGGTCTGCGACAGCTGCTGGCGCGCGAGATCGGAATCCCAGTGCTGGTACGAGACCCGTAGCGTGCCTTCGTCACCGACCCGGAACGTGCCCTTGGCCAGGCCGGACCAGGCCTTGAAGTTGGTGCCGACGAGGACGGTTCCGTTGCCGGTGGTGTAGGGATCGGCGGCCCGGAAGTTGCCGCTCAGGAGGAACTCCGCGTTGCCGCCCATGCGCTGGGCAAGCGTCGCGGAGGTGAGCCAGCTGCTTCCGTTGCTGCTGTACGACCCCTTCAGCCGAAACGCCCCACTTTCACCGTCGGCGATGTAGTCGGAAGCGTCCTTCGTGGCGAAATTGATCACGCCGCCGAGCGCGCCGGAGCCGTACAGCGTGGACGAGGCCGGCCCGCGCAGGACCTCCACCCGCTTGTAGAGTTCCGGATCGGAGAAGAACGAGCCCATGCGGTACTGCTCGTAGAACTTCTGCACGCCGTCGACATTGACGATGATGCGGCCGCCGTCGCCGGCATTCTCCGGCGCCCCGATGCCGCGAATGTTGAAGCTCTGCCCCAGAAGCCGGTCGGAACCGGTGACGTTGACACCCGGAATGTCGCGGATGACGTCGCCGATCGTCGACGGCTGCTCCCGGTCTATGTCTTCCTGTTCGATCACCGACACCGATTGCGGCGTGTCGATAGCCACCTTCTCGGCCGCGCCGGCCCCGACGACGAGACGCTGGAGCAGCGTCGCGCGCGGCTGCGTGGGAGTCGATTCCTGCGCTGAGATAGTGCTAGCGAAGATCGTTGTGAGTGCCGCTCCGCAAAGCAGCACGGCCGTGTTACGGGTTACCCGCCCCATGTCCAAACTCCTGATAAATATATCGAAGCTGGCTGGCCGAAAGCGGCTTGCTGGCGGGTTGAAAGCCGGAGCGCTCTTTTAAGTTGAGTTGTTTACTCCGGTATTGCACTCCGTATTAAAGCTGATATTAGGTGTCAACAATTCATTTGCAGATTCACGACGCAGCCCAGCCAGCATCCGCGAGCCCGGCACCATTCAAGGGGTTCGACACCGTGAACAGCCATATCCCCGTGGAACAACGGTTCCGTGCTGGCGCGATTGATCAGGCTGGCGAGCGCAAGCCTGCTCCGGTCCGCACGATCTCCAGCGAGACTCTATTCGGCGGAAGGACCGAGGTGGCGATCGATCACCAGGGATCGATCTACCGGCTTAAGATCACCCGCCAGGGCAAGCTCATCCTCAACAAATAGGTGACATGATGGACCATCGTGCCACGCTGGCGCCCGGCGACATCCGCCGCGCGCGGCGGGAGAATTCGAAAATGCGCGAACGCGACCTCGCCGCCCAGCTGGGCATCTCCGAGGCGCAGCTGGTGGCGGCACATTGCGGCGAGGGGGTCGTTCGTATCGAACCGGATGTGACGGTTCTGCTGAACGGGCTCGAAGCGGTCGGAGAGGTGATGGCGCTCACCCGCAACGACAGCGCCGTGCACGAGAAGATCGGCGTCTACGACAAGGTGCATACCGGAAGCCAGAATGCGATGGTGCTGGGCGACGAGATCGACCTGCGCATCTTCCCGAGGGTCTGGGCGCACGGCTACGCGGTGGAGAAGCGCGACGGCGAGGAGGTCCGGCGCAGCCTGCAGTTCTTCGATGCCGCCGGCGAGGCCATCCACAAGGTCCACCTGCGTCCGGCATCCGACGTTTCCGCCTTTGAGGCGCTGGTCGCGCGGATGACGTCCGCCGACCAGTCGGCCGAACTGGCTGTTACCCGAGCCGGCAATGACAACACAGTCGCAGGGGGCGCAGCCGAGCCCGCCGATGCGGCGGAGCTGCGCGACCGATGGACCGCAATGACTGACGTCCATCAGTTCCACGGCATCCTGCGCTCGCTCAAGCTGACCCGGCATCAGGCGGTGAATGCGATCGGCGAGGATTTCGCCTGGAGGCTGGACCTCGATGCGCTGCAGGCGATGTTCGCCCACGCGGTCAACGAACAGCTGCCGATCATGTGCTTCGTGGGTAACCGCGGCTGCATCCAGATCCATTCCGGTCCCATCCACACGGTCAAGCCGATGGGCCCGTGGATCAACATCATGGATCCCACATTCCACCTGCATCTGAGGATGGACCACATCAGCGAGTTATGGGCCGTGCGCAAGCCGACCAGGGACGGGCACGTCACCTCGCTCGAGGCCTATGGCGAGGACCGGAGTATGATCATCCAGTTTTTCGGACAGCGCAGCGAGGGCGGGGTCGAACGTCCCGACTGGCGCATGTTGGCCGAAGGCCTGCCGCGTATCGCGCGCACCAGCGCAGCCTGAAAGGGTATCCCATGACCAGAATGCCTTGGGCGCCAAGGCGCCTCGTAACTGCCCTTGCCACTGCGGTGCTCGTTGCCGGGTCGGCCTTCTCCACGGCGGCCGAGGATGCCGAGCGCTTCGCCGACGCCTCGCGTCTCGTCGCGATCGGCGGCTCGCTCACCGAGATCGTCTATGCGCTGGGCGAGCAGGACAAGCTCGTCGCGCGCGATTCCACCGCCGTCTACCCGCCCGAGGCGATGGCGCTCCGGGATGTCGGCTACATGCGCCAGCTCTCGCCGGAGGGCGTCATGTCGGTCGATCCCAGCGCGATCCTGATGCTCGATGGCAGCGGGCCGCCCGAGGCCGTCGAGGTAATCCGCAAGGCTTCCATCCCCGTGGTGACCGTCCCCGACGACTACACGAGTGAAGGCATCGCGGAGAAAATCCGCATCGTCGGCCAGGCGCTCGGCGTGGAGCAGAAGGCAGACGCGCTCGCCGCGCAGGTCGAGGCCGACCTCGCTGCGGCTGAGGCGGCCGCGGCCGGCGTCGCCACGCCGAAAAAGGTGCTGTTCGTGCTGAGCATGCAGGGCGGGCGGCTGCTTGCCTCCGGCTCCGACACGGCTGCCGCCGGCATCATTGCGATGGCGGGGGGCGTGAACGCGGTCCAAGAGTTCGCTGGCTACAAGCAGCTTTCCGACGAAGCCGTCTACGAGGCGGCGCCCGACGTGGTGCTGATGATGGACCGTGAGGGGGACCATGCCGCAACCGCCGGAGAGCTGTTTGCGCATCCCGCAATGGCGGGCACGCCGGCCGCCGGGGCGCGGGCGCTGATCAAGATGGACGGAGCGTGGCTCCTCGGGTTCGGCCCCCGCACGGCATCGGCCGTTCGGGAGCTTTCCGCCGCGCTCTACGGCGCGTCCGTTGTCGGCAACTGAGGCGCCGCCGATGGCCATTGCCAACGCGGAACCCGTGCCTACAGCTTTCAGCCGCGCCGCCGGGAACGGTGACCGCAGCCGGCGCGCGCGCCTCGTCATCCTCCTGCTAGCGCTGCTGCTTGTCGCCACCGCGCTTTTCAGCCTCGCGTCCGGCGCCTCCGACGCGTCTGCGGCCGCCGTGCTCGGCGACTGGCTGGCTGGAGCCGGCACGCACGCGATGTCAGAGCGCGACCGCATCATCGTCTACGACATCCGACTTCCGCGTGTCGTCATGGGCGTCCTCGTAGGTGCTGCGCTGGCCGTGGCGGGCACGACGATGCAGGGCCTGTTCCGCAATCCGCTCGCCGATCCCGGCATCGTCGGCGTCTCCGCCGGCGCGGGTCTGGGCGCGATTGCGATGATCGTGCTTGGCGGGGGCGTGCTCGCGCCCTTGGCCGCCGCGATGGGAATTTACGCCCTGCCGTTCGCCGCCTTCATC
>JAEYRU010000086.1 GCA_023435335.1 Pseudomonadota bacterium | reverse complement strand
TCCTCGGTGCCGACCTATCTGTATGCGACGCTGCTTTCGGGCCAGTACGACATCCCGGCCATCCACGCGAACGTCAGGGCGGTCTATACCAATACTGCGCCGGTCGACGCCTATCGCGGCGCAGGACGCCCGGAGGCGACGTTCCTGGTCGAACGCACCGTGGAGACTGCCGCGCGCGAACTTGGCGTCGACCCCGCAGAGCTGCGGCGCAAGAACTTCATCCGCCAGTTCCCGCACCAGACGCCGGTCATCATGAACTACGATGCCGGCGACTACGAAGCTTCGCTCGAAGCGGCGATGAAGGCGGCGGACTATAAGGGGTTCGCGCAGCGCCGCGAGGAAGCGAGGTCGCGCGGCAAGCTGCGCGGCATTGGCATGAGCTGCTATATCGAGGCCTGCGGCATCGCGCCATCGGCGGCTGTCGGCTCGCTCGGCGCAGGCGTAGGCCTGTGGGAAAGCGCGGAGGTGCGCGTGAATGCGGTCGGCACGATCGAGGTGCTGACCGGCTCGCACAGCCACGGCCAGGGCCATGAGACCACCTTCGCCCAGCTGGTATCGCAGCGTTTCGGCGTGCCGCTGGATTCGGTCTCGATCGTGCACGGCGATACCGACAAGGTGCAGATGGGCATGGGCACCTACGGTTCGCGCTCGGGAGCTGTGGGCATGTCGGCCATCGTCAAGGCGCTCGATAAGGTCGAGGCCAAGGCGCGCAGGATTGCGGCTCACCTGATGGAGGCGGACGAGGGCGATATCGTCATCGAGAACGGCGAGCTCAAGGTCGCCGGCACCGACAAGAGTGTGCCCTGGTTCCAGATGGCCCTGGCCGCCTACACCGCGCACAACCTGCCCGCCGACATGGAGCCGGGGCTGAAGGAGACGGCCTTCTACGATCCGTCCAACTTCACCTTCCCGGCCGGCTGCTACATCTGCGAGGTGGAGGTCGATCCGGGTACCGGCGAGACCGACATCGTTCAGTTCGTGGCGGCCGACGATTTCGGCAACATCATCAATCCGATGATCGTGGAGGGACAGGTGCATGGCGGGCTCGCGCAGGGCATCGGCCAGGCGTTGCTCGAAGGCGCACGCTACGACGACTCCGGCCAATTGGTGACCGCGAGCTACATGGACTACACCATGCCGCGCGCCGACGACCTGCCGTCCTTCAAGGTTTCGACCTCGAACACGCCCTGCCCTTCGAACCCGCTCGGCATCAAGGGCTGCGGGGAGGCCGGCGCGATCGGCTCGCCGCCGGCCGTCATCAACGCGATCACCGACGCCATCGGCAACAACGATCTCGCCATGCCGGCCACGCCGCAGAAGGTGTGGGCGGCGCTGAAGGCGGCAACCAGGCACTGAGGAGCAGACACGATGTACCAGACCACCTATCACCGCGCCTCCTCGCTCGGCGACGCCTCGGCGAAGATGCAGGCTGCAGGCGACGGCAAGTATGTGGCCGGCGGCATGACGCTGATCCCGGCGATGAAACTGCGGCTGGCGGCGCCGTCCGATCTGATCGACCTGCGGGATGTGGCCGAGCTCAAGGGCATCACCGTCTCCGGCCGGAACGTGACGATCGGCGCCGGCACGACGCATTTCGAGGTGGCGACGAGCCAGGAACTGATGGCGGTGTGCCCGGCGCTGTGCCAGCTCGCCTCCCACATCGGCGACCCCCATGTCAGGTACATGGGCACGCTCGGAGGCTCTGTCGCCAACAACGATCCGGCCGCCGACTATCCCGCGGCGATGCTGGCGCTCAATGCCACCATCCGCACCGACAGGCGCGAGCTCCCGGCTGAGCAGTTCTTCACCGGCCTTTTCGAGACCGCGCTGGAGGATGGCGAGATCGTCACTGCGGTGAGTTTCACGGCGCCGGCGAAAGCGGGCTACGCCAAGTTCCCGAATCCCGCTTCGCGCTATGCGATGACCGGGGTTTTCGTCGCCAGGACCGACGGCGGCGAAGTGCGCGTCGCCGTCACCGGTGCTGGAGACAACGGCGTGTTCCGCGCCACGCAGATGGAATCGGCGCTGGCCGGGAGGTTCGAGCCTTCCGCGCTCGACGGCGTGTCGGTTCCGGCCGGGAACATGATGAGCGACATCCACGCGTCAGCGGAATACCGCGCCAACCTGGTGGCGGTGATGGCGAAGCGCGCTGTGGCTGCGGCGAACGCCTGAGGGCCGCCTGTCCTGTCGAAGACAAGAAGGGCCCGCGCGGGCCTTTCTTTGTTATCCGGCCCTGCGAAGCATCAACCGGCAGAGCAGCGCGGCGACGCCGAGATGCGTCACGAGCGCCAGCGTGATCGTTGCCGCCATGGGCAAGTGTGGGGCGCTCGAGAGGTTGAACAGCTCGCCCACCCAGAAGGCCGGTACGATTCCGGCCAGATAGCGCCATGGCGACGCTACCGCCGCCAAGAGCGGAGCGACTGCCAGCAAGTTGACGAGCTTCGTCACGGCCAACCCTTCGACCTTGTTGCGCGCCAGCGCGGGCAAGATAAAGGCGGCCTGCACCGCCTGCAGTGCAACCAGCACCGAGATCAGCACCGTCATTGGCCAGCCCGCTTCCGGGACGACCAGTCTGGCGCCGAACACGGTGACGGCTATCGTGATCATCACCGTCACCACCACGCGATAGCCCATGAAGCCCGCCTTGCCGACGGGAGTCACGTCGATGGCCATGAGCGTCCCCTCGTCGCGGTCCTCCAGAAACAGGAACCCGGTCACCCAGCCGATCAGATAGGCCGGCAGGCAGAGCGCAAGCGGCGCGACGTAGCGTGAGAAGCCGGCAATCCCGAATGCGGCTTCTGCCGCATCGTCCATAGGGGCCTTGCCGAAAGAGAAGGCGATGGCCGGCATCAGGCTGAACAGGGTGGCGAAGACGAGCGTCGGGTCGCGCGCGATGTTGAGCGCATCGGAAACGAAGAGACGGCCAACGCGGCGAGCGGCGAAGACCGAAGGCGCGCTCATTTGCCGAACTTCCGTTGCAGGTCACGCACTCCCGCATACAGGCCGGCCCCGGCGGCCAGGGTTGATACCGCCAGCATGGCGGCGATCTCGGCCGCGCCGCCGGCCGCCACCCCTGTGCCGATAAGGATCAGCCTGAGTTGCGAGGCCGCCGGCACCACGATCGCCCAGGCCGGCATTGGGTCGAACAGCGCCAGCCCTGCCGGCAGGACGATGGGAAGCAACAGGCCGGCCGAGCCGATGAGATAACCCGTCACCGTGCGGAACCTGAGCGCAATGGGCACGCCGATGCCGATGAACTGGAACGAGATCAGGACTGTCACGGCCATGAGCACCGGCCAGTTCATGCTACCGGGCGCAGCCGCGCCGATTGCCGCCACCGCCGCGACGGCCAGGGCGGTCAGGACAAGCGCCTTGGACCAGACATACTCGGCGGCCGAGACCGGCGTTATCGCCAGGGCGCTGCGTGCCGCCTCGCCCTTCTCCAGCATCATCAGCGCGCCGAGGAAGAAGAAGCCGAGCACGGCCGGATCGGAATAGATGATGACGGCGGCTGCCTGAGGCGGGAGGAACGGGGAGAGCCAGACAAGCGCCGCGACATAGAAGGCAACCACCACCGCATAGGCGTAGTAGATGCCGTAGCGCAGTTGCAGGCGCGCATCGAGCGCAAGCAGCGTGGCCAGTCGCGCGCTCATTCCCCGCCCTTCATGCCGGTCGCCCGGATGAAGACCTCGTCGAGGCTCGCCTCCAGCGTGTGCATGGCGACGACGTCGCGCGAGCCGATCAGCGCCAGGAACGCCTCGTTGCGACCGATGCCGTCCATAGGGAAACGCTCCGTTTCCATGCCGTCCCCGCGCGCGGTCGTCACCTCAAGCAGGCGCTGGCCGTATGCCCGCATGAGCGCGAGCGGCGTTCCGGTGACCGGTATCGCTCCTCGCGCCAGGAAGCCAACGCGGTCGCAGATCTCGGCGGCTTCGGCCATGTTGTGCGTCGTGAGGAAGACCGTCTTGCCCTCGTTCTTCAGGCGCAGGACGAGTTCCCTGGTCAGCCTGGCGCGCGCCGGATCCTGCCCGGTCGTTGGTTCGTCGAGGAACAGCAGTTCCGGGTCGTGCAGCAAGGCGCGGCAGAGATTGAGCCGCATCTTCATGCCTTTGGAAAAGGTTTCGACGCGGTGGTCGGCCGCCTCGGCCAGATCGACGAGCGCGAGCACATCCATCGGATCGCGGGTCGGCCGATCGTAGAGCGCGGCGAACAGCTTCAGGTTCTCCCGCGCCGTCAGCCGCAGGTAGAGCGTCGGCAGTTCGAAGCTGACGCCGATGCGCTCGTAGTAGGCGCGGCCGCCCGACCCCACCGGCCTGTCGAATACCTGGGCCCTGCCCGAAAAGCCCGAGAGCAGCCCCATCAGGATGCGCTGGGTGGTGGACTTGCCGGCTCCCGACGGGCCGAGCAGGCCGTAGACTTCGCCTTTCGCGATAGAGAAGCTCAGCCGGTCGAGCGTGGGTGCTGCGGCGCCGGGATAGGTGAAACTGAGATCCTCGACCTCGATCATCGATCTCCCTCGCTCGCTCGCGCGCGTGGCTGCCCGCCCCGCGCATCTGACACGAAAGGACCCGCGTGCGGAAGCTGTCGGTTGGCCTTCTCCTCCGCCCCTCGACACGTGGCGAGGGTGAGGTCCTGTCACATCCCTGCAATATCCTCGCTTTACTTCTCCTCCATCCGGCGTTACGCACGCCCAACGCATCCGGATTTCTGGATAGATGGATAAGAAGAACGCGCTGGCGGCGTTGTCCGCACTGGGACAGGACACGCGGCTGGAGGTCTTCAGGCTGCTCGTGCGCGCGGGCGCGGAAGGCGTGCCGGCCGGCGAGATTGCCGCGCGCCTTGCTACAGTGCAGAACACCATGTCCGCCCATCTCAGGATCCTCGACAACGCCGGTCTTGTGCG
>JAEYRU010000133.1 GCA_023435335.1 Pseudomonadota bacterium | reverse complement strand
ACCCATGCCGTATCTCAGGCCGACATTTTCGAAACGGATCACGGCAGGCAGTCCTGTCGATTTCGGGCTTGGCGCGGAAGCCGCTGCGGGCGTGGGCCGGAGCTTCCGGCTCTTATGGTTAATCGGCAGTTAACGCTTCTGGCAGGTCGCGAAGCCTTAACCATTTCCCTTTACCCCATAGCGTGGGGTCCCCGAAAGGCCGATATGACCGACGATCGCACGGCACGCCCGCTTTCCGGCGAAATCATTGCCGACGCTCGGCGCGACGGGGAGCCTCGCATGGGCGAGCGGCGCACGGGCGAAAGACGACAGGCGCCGGACGTCGTCGACGCCGATTTCGTCACGATTGCCCCCGGTGCGGCGGACGCGCGGCCTGACCGCGAACAACAGGCCCCGCCACGCGGCGCGGCATCCGCGGGCATCGACTTCCTCAAGGGCGGCGGCGAGCGCACCACGCAGCGCGGAGGCCCGCTGTTCTGGGCTTTCGGCCTCTGCCTGGTGGTTGCAGCCTTCTGGGTTTCAGGCGGCCACGCCCTTGTGCTCCGGCAGCAGGCGAGCGTTGCAGAAAACGCACGCCCGCCGGCGCGCAGCGCGCTCCGCATCACCGGCGTTTCGAGCCGCATCGAGCAGCAGGGCGGACGCTCCTTCCTTCTGGTCGACGGCGAGGTCGCCAACGACGGCGGCGCCAACGCGATATTGCCTGGTCTCGAGATCAGCGTAGCCGGAAAGGACGGCCGCACCACGCGCTATTTCCTGGGGACAAGCCGGACACCGCTGGAACCCGGCCGGCGCTTCACCTTCTCCAGCCGCCTTGAAGCTCCTAAGGACGGAGTCGAAACCGTCACCGTGGATTTCAGGAAGGAAGGCTGATGCCTGTCGTTCGCAACAAGGAAATCGAGGTGCTGTTCAGCGCTTCGGCGATCGCGCGGCGCAACCTGGAACTCGCCAAGGACATCGCCGAGCGCGATTATCACGACCTGCTGGTGATCTCGATCCTGAAGGGCTCCTTCATATTCGCCGCCGACCTCATCCGCGCCATGCACGACACGGGCCTGTCGCCCGAGGTCGAGTTCATCTTCATCTCCAGTTACGGCGCCGGCACCACCAGTGGCGAGGTGAAGGTGCTGCGCGACATCGACAACGAGGTCGCGGGCCGCGACGTGCTGCTAATCGACGACATCCTCGAGTCCGGCAAGACCCTCAAATTCACCCGCGAACTGATGCTGTCGCGCGGCGCCAGGAGCGTGTCTATCGCCGTGCTGCTCGACAAGAGCTCGCGCCGCCAGACCGATCTCGACGCGCACTTCGTCGGCTTCGAGTGCCCCGACTACTTCGTCGTCGGCTACGGCATGGACGTGGCGCATGCCTTTCGCGAACTGCCCTTCGTCGGCATCGTCAAGGGCGATGCCTGGACGCCGGATATCTGACCCGGGGACGCGATGGGCAGGATCCTGATCGTCGAGGACGACGAATCCGTCCGCACCTTCACCGCGCGGGCGCTTCAGTCGGCCGGCCATACGGTGGAGACGGCGGAGGACGGCGCCGAGGGCATGGAGAAGATTGCCGCCGCCGCCGGAACCTACGACCTCGTCCTTTCCGACATCCGCATGCCGGTGATGGACGGCATCGAGATGGCGCGGGAGGCGGCCCGCGCCTTTCCGTCCATGCGCATCCTCCTGATGACCGGCTATGCCGAGCAGCGTGAGCGCGCGGCCGAACTCGAGGGCGTGGTGGTGGGCGTCGTCAACAAGCCTTTCACGCTGCCGCAGATCCGTGACCAGGTCAGCCGCGCGATGCGGTGACCGTCATCACCGCATCTGCAGGAGCCGCTCCAGGTATTCGCGCTCGATCTCGGGGCTGAGCGCATTGCCGAGCCGCTTGCGGATCGCTTCGAGGATCTGGCGCGCGCGCTGCGTGTCGATCTCGTCGGGCACCTGCACGCTGTCGCCGAAATCCGGGCCGGTGGTGGCGCGCGGACGCCCCAGCGGGTCGCGGTCGGAGCTCTGCCTGCGGCCGCCCTCGCCGGTCTCGCCTTCCTCGCCCTGCATCGCCTGCTGCATCTGCTGCATCATGTCCTGGGCGCCGCGGCGCAGCGCCTCCAGCGCGCGTCCCTGCTCGCCGGTGGCGCGTTCGCCCTCGCCCTGCCCGAGCGCCTGCTCGGCGCCGCCCATCGCCTCGCCCGCCTCGCCGAAACCTTCGCCCGGTTCGATGCCCATGCCGCGCAGGCCCTGCATGAGACTCTCCAGGTCTCGGCCGAGCTGCCCCTGGCCCTCCTGCAGCTGGCGCAGCGCCTCGGCGAGTTCCTGCGGCGACATCGGCCGGTTTCCCTGCCCCTGCTGCCCCTGCTGACCGCCCTCGCCGCGCTGTTGCGAGCGATCCTGCCCGCGCTGCTGCTGCCCCCGCTGCATCTGGTCCATCTGGAACGTTTCGTTCATCAGCTCCTGCTGGCGGCGCATGAGTTCCCCGAGCTGGTCCATCTGCTGGCGCATCTGGCTTTGCTGGCCGCTCTGCCCCTGCTGGCCCTGCTGGCGCTGCGCGGTCTGCAGGTTGTTCATCATGTCCTGCAGCTGCTGCAGCAGTTCCTGCGCCTGCTCGCGCGCGCCGGACTTGGCCAGTTCCTCGATCTGGTCGAGCATGCGCTGCAGGTCGCTCTGGCGGATCTCCTCGCCGTTCTGCGGCATCTGCTGCGCCATGTCCTGGTTCTGCATGGCGCGCTCGGCGAACTCGCGCAGGAAATCGTTCATCGCCTCGCGCAGCTCTGCCATCAGCCGCTCGATCTCCTCGTCGCTGGCGCCGTTCTCCAGCGCGTCGCGCAACGCCTCCTGCGCCTGGCGCAGGCGCCTTTCGGCCGCCGATAGATCGCCATCCTCGATGGCCAGCGCGATCTCCCACAGATAGTCCACGACCTCGCGCAGCTGCTCGTCTTCGTTGGCGATTTTCAACCGGGTGCGCGCGGTCATGATGCCGAGATAGTGGCTCAGGTTCTCGATCGTGTCCTCGGGCCGCAGCGTGATCGCGTCCATGAGCCTGAGCACATGCGTCTTCGCGTTGGCGTCGAGCGCCAGCAGCCGGCGCTGTTCCACCACCGCGCGCGCCAGCGGGTTGGAGAAGGGCCGTTGCGGCAGGACAATGCGCTTGGTCTCGCTTAACCCCTCCTGCCCGGCGGCGTCGGTGGCGTGCAGCGTGAGATCGACCTCGCCCCCTGCCCACGGGTGTTCGCTCAGGTCGCGCGACGTCTTGGCTGCGATGCCGCCGCGGCGCGGCAGCGAAAGCGGCATCTCCGGCGCCTCATAAAGCGGCCGCGCACCCTCGGCATCGGCCTTCTCCTGGGCGAATTTCGCCGTGCCGGAGACCGCGCCGTAGTCGTCCTCGACCTCGTAGTTCAGTTCCAGGGTGCCGTTGACGGCGCGCCTCGGATCGTCGGTGAAGCGGATGACCGGCGGGTTGTCCGGCGTCACCTGGAAGGCCCAGTTCTGCACCTCCGCCTCGCCCTGCATCAGCGACAGCATGCCGTCGCGCGCGAGCTTGCCTGTGAACTGGCGCGATGCGGCCGAGTTGCCGGAAGCCACGGGGGGACCGCCCGCCTCGACCGTGCTGGTCCCCTCGGCGTCCATCAGAGCCAACGTCTCCTCGCCGCTGCCGCCGGTGACGCGCACCGCGAATTCGCTGCCGGCCGGAACGGTGAACAGACGCCGTTCGCGATTGGCGTCGGAGGTCAGGAAGATCGGCGCGCGTCCCGTATAGGCCGGAGGCGTGACCCAGGCGTCGATGCGCGGCTGCATGGCGGCGCCCGGGGCCGCCCACTGGAAGGCGTCGGTCAGCCGGCCGCCCAGCGGGCTGCCGGAGAAGGCGAAGGCGACGACGAGCAGCAGCGCCGCCGCTGCTCGCAGGCCCCACGGGTCGCGCTCGGGCACATGCGTGCGCGGCAGGTCGCTGGCAAGCGCGCCGAGGCGGTCCGCCATGCGCCGCTGGTGCTCGCGCCAGAGTGCGGCGGCGAAGCCGTCTCCCCCCGCCAGCCGGTCGGTCTGCGTCGTGACCGGAGCATGCTCCAGCGCGTTGGCGCGCTCGATG
This sequence comes from Pseudomonadota bacterium, assembly GCA_023435335.1. Lineage (GTDB taxonomy): Bacteria > Pseudomonadota > Alphaproteobacteria > Rhizobiales > Rhizobiaceae > RCIO01. The sequence goes on along the minus strand of JAEYRU010000133.1, from coordinate 6,218 downwards.
CGCCGGTCGATCTCGGCGGGCAGCGGCTTGCGGAACGCCCGGAGCGGGACGAGCGAGGCGAGGAAAGCGAGGAGGAACAGTGCGGCGACGGAAAGCCGCAGCCAGTCGGGCATCAGCCGGAACAGGCCGAACCACGAGACGCTGAGGAAGAGTGCGACCACGACCGCGAGCGGCAGCGCCAGCGGCCACAGGCGCTCGACCACGATGGCGGCGCGGGTTGCCGCGCGCGTGCGAGCCAGGCGCGGGATGAGGCCGGTCGTGGGGGTCTGCGTATCGCTGGGCCTTTCAGCCATGAGCCCTTCCAGGTCGGGGTGGAGCGGCCCGCAGGCACTGCTTCGCCTTCAGAAGATAGCACCAAACACGGCGAAGGCGAGGCGGGAACGCAATCGTGAAGCCGAGGGTGCTTTTACATTCGGGCAAGACTTCATCCTCGCCACGCCCGGCATAGCATGCTCTCGCTCACGGGCCGCATCGCTCACTTCGTTCGCTGGCCCTCAGCGGGGGCGGGCGAGACGTCGCCCGGCGCGCGTTCGCGCGCTTGGTCTGCGGCCGTACCTCTTCATCGCCACGCCCGGCATTTCAGCCGTCTGGCCATTGAGTTGCGCCTTTCGCGAGGATCGCTGCGCGAATCCCGCCGGGCGCTGTTGCCATGATCGCTCTCGCGATCAGGCTGGGAAGACGGGCGGCCGTTCGGACGCTCATCTAGTTTAATACGTGCGACCTCGCGGCCGCCCGTCCGGTGGCTTGCCCCGGATGCCCGTGGATCCCGCTCAACTCCGGTCTTCCGGAGCTTCGCGGGACGACTCTCGGAAGGTCTCTCACCCCTTCCGCCCGCCTCATGGCGGGGCGCGTCCATCCTTTAGGGCCCGGATGTGGGGGCTCATCGCCCAAACCGCGCTACCGCAGCGCGGCCCAACCGGCACCGCCGCCCTCCCCGATACCCGGTGCGCACCGGGTTCCCGCGAGGGCGATGCGGCCATTATGCGCCCGGCGCGAAAGCTGGGGATGAACTTTCTTCGATTGTCGTGGAAGTTCAATGAGTTGAGGAAAAAAGAGGTGCCACCCTATTCACACCTACGAAGACAGATGTCCGGTGTGCGCACGCAGGTTACCCAAAGGGCAGATGACGGATTGGTGTCCTCCCCCTCCCGAATTCGAGTCGACATTGCCGCCGTTTGCCCTACATTGATTGTATCGCCGGCGCAGCAGCACGCGACAGCCGGCTCGAGAGTTTCTTTCCCGCACATCAGGATCGCGCTCCCGTCGCCGGACGAAGGAGGCGCAATCGTGCCCCATATAGACATTACCTGTCCGCATTGCTCGCATCGCAACGATATCCACGCGTCGGACCTGCCGATGACCCTCGGCGTACACTGCTCGCATTGTCACGCTCCACTGGGAACGTGGGATGAACTGCGGACCACGTCGGAAGCTCGCGGCAACGCCAGCCCGATGAAAGGCGGAGGCAGGGTGCCGATGTCTCCCGGCTCCGACACGGCCGACGCACCGGCATAGGCTGATTATCGTAGCCGCGGAGCTCTACCCCGCCTCGAGCGCGGCCCGGCGCCGCGCGAGGCTCTCGGGCGGCCAGAACTCGTCGCGGCTGTAGTATTGCGGCACCGCCGGCACGCCGTCCGGGATTACGGCCCAGGGCTGCTTGCTCTCGGTGAAGATATGGATCTCCGGCGGGCAGGAATCGGGATCGGCGAGCGTGCCGACGCGCACGAAGCGGAACCGCGGCCCGGCGCCCGCATAGACGCTCCACAGCGCGACGTGGCAATGCGGGCAGCGGCTAATCTTCTGCCCCTTGCCGCTGTTGGACGGCGTATCGACCACCAGCGGCTCGCCCGCGAGAAGCTCGACCCGGTCCGCCTCTATCAGGGCGTTGAGCACGAAAGCGGAGCCCGTTTCGCGCTGGCACCAGCGGCAATGGCAGCAATGCACGAATAGCGGCCGATCGGTCATCCGGAAGCGGATATGCCGGCAGGTGCAGTAGCCTTCCAATTCGATCTCCCGCCTTGACTGACCCACCGCACCGAGTGGGCGGGGTTTCGCCGAAACCTTGCCTGCGAAGCATTCGCGCGGCCGGCCTTCGGCCAAGCGCGCATATTGTCGAGCAAGTCCGCACGACAGGCAACCGGATGCATCACGCGCGAAATCGCTGAAAGAGGATGACAGCGTGTGGGCTGGCGCGTCCTCCGTAGAGAGGCAGCTGCCTTCAGGCGCGTAGCGGCGCGGCCTTGCGGCCGACCGTCGAGACGAAGTCGCCGGCGCTGAGCGGCTTTGAGAAGAGGTAGCCCTGCATCTCGTTGCAGCCGAGCGTGAACAGCGCGTCGCGCTGCTGCGCCGTTTCGACGCCTTCCGCGGTGACGTCGAGCTTCAGCGCATGCGCCATGTCCACGATCGCCGCCACCATGGCGCGGCCGTCCGCATCGTCCAGTCCACGGATGAACGAGCGGTCGATCTTCAGCTTGTCGATCGAGTACTGCCGCAGATAGCTCATCGAGGAATACCCGGTGCCGAAATCGTCGAGCGCTATGCGCACGCCGGCGGCCCGCAGTTCCCTAAGCGCCGCCTCTGCAACCACCGGATCGGCCATCAGCACCGTTTCAGTGACCTCGATCTGGATCTGGCCGGGGCGGATGCCCTGGGTGGCGATGATCGCCAGCACGCGGCGCGCAAAGCCGTCGTCACGCAACTGCGTCGGCGAAACGTTGACCGCGATCCAGGGAACATCGGTGGCGGCCGCCATCTTGCATGCCTCCCGCAGAACCCAGTCGCCCAGAGCGAGCATGAGGCCCGATTCCTCGGCGATGCTGACCACGAAGTCGGGAGCCAGCGCCCCGTGCACGGGATGGTCCCAGCGCAGCAGCGCCTCCGCACCGATCATGCGGCGCCCGCCATTGGCATAGAGCGGCTGGTAGTGCAGCTGCAGGCCTTCGCCTCCCGCCAGCGCCTCGCGCAGATCGGCTTCGACCATGCGGCGCTGCTTCAGCACGTCGTCCATGCCTTCGGCGAACACCTGGAAACAGCCGCGCCCGCGTTTCTTGGCTTCGTACAAGGCGATGTCGGCCTTGCGCACGAGATCGCTGCCTTCGGTGGCCGCCTCGGGCGCGACTGCGACGCCGATGCTCACGCCGACATGCACCTGATCTTCCGGGTGATCCTTGTCCAGGCAGTACGGCATCATGATCCGCTCGACCATCTGGCCGGCGAGCGCCTTTGCCGCTTCCGCAGCCTCCGGGGCCGAAAGCAGGATCGCGAATTCGTCGCCGCCGACGCGCGCCACGGTCCCCTTCCCCTCGACACCCTCGCACAGGCGCTGGGCGGTCTGACGCACCAGTTCGTCTCCAGCGCGATGGCCGAGCGTGTCGTTCACGTTCTTGAAGCGGTCGAGGTCGAGGTAGAGCACCGCCACCTGACCTTCGCCCGCACGCACCGCCTGCATGGCGTCCGCCAGCCGCACCTCGAACATGGCGCGGTTGGGCAGGCCGGTCAGCGCGTCATGGAGCGACGAATGCCGCGCGCGGCCTTCGCTTTCCTGCAGCGCGCGCGATGCGCGGCGCAGGATGCGCACCAGCACGAAGGCGATGCCGGCGAAAAGCATCAGGGAGGCAACGAAGGCCGGGGCGACCTGCTTGACCAGCGCCAGACCCCGCAGGTCCGGCTCCCATGAGATCCGGCCGACAACCGCGCCATCACTGGCGGTCACCGCAGCGCTTGCACGCGTCGGGTCGCCGCCGGCCTCGAAACGCAGGTTTTCGAGCAGGTACCGCTCCGCGATCCGCTTCAGCGGCTCGCTGTCGATGAACTGCACCAGCAGGTGCGTGTATTCGGCGCCGGGGTCGACCGTCAGGCGGTCCGAACTGGGAACGATCGCCCTGGCAGCGGCAATCGCCGGCCGGCCGTCCAGCATCAGCACGCGCGTCACGCTCAGTTCGCCGATCACGGCGTCGGGGTCGTCGGCAGCCGCCGTTATTGCGCCGCGCAGTTCGGCCCCGAGTTCGCCGGCGAGCCGGTCGTCGCCGGCGAAAACCGGCGGATCGATCGTTTCTCCGTCACGCATCGCGTGCACGAGCGTGCCCCGCTCGTCGAGCACGTAGGCGCGGTCGTGACCGTAATAGGTGAACATCCACTCGCCCAGGTTCTCGGACATCCAGAGCTGGTCGCCGTCCCGCGCGAAGATCACCGCATCGTCCCAGATCGTCACGCTTTCCTGCTCGCGCGCCAGGGTCGCGATCTCCTCGGCGAGGCCGAGGCGGACGAAGCTCTTCTGCCGTTCTATCGCGGCCTCGTCGGCCGTCGAGGCGGCCAGCCATGCAAAGCCGACAACAAGGGCGATGGCGAAGGAGGCGAGAAGGACGAGCGCCAGGGTGATCTGTCCCGTGAGCGCCGATTTCGGTTCTTTTTCCATGATTTCCGACCGGTTCAGGCCAGTCACGCTACGCGCGCAGGCCTTTTTAACCCGTTAAGGATCGGTCGATAAGTGCGGATATGTCGCAACCTGGCGTTGACGCAGGGGAAGAACAACCGACGCCCGGAGGACCTCAAGCCTGCGCCATCTGGCTCCTGTGCGCCCAGCCGGTCATGCGCATCTCCAGCCATGCCATGAGCGCGTACATGGCGATGCCCTCGACGGCGAGCATGATGAGGCCGGCCCACACTAGCGGCACGTTGAACTGGCTCTGCGCCGCCGACATCAGCCAGCCGAGGCCGGAGTTTGCCGCGACCGTCTCGGATATGACCGAGCCGACGAAGGCGAGCGTGATGGCCACCTTCAGCGAGCCGAAGAAATACGGCATCGAGCGCGGGATGCCCACCTTCAGCATGATGTCCATCTTGCGGGCGCCGAGCGCGCGCAGCACGTCTTCCATCTCGGGTTCTATGGTGGCGAGCCCGGTGGCGACGTTCACGACGATCGGGAAGAAGGCGATGAGGAAGGCCGTCAGCACCGCGGGAATGGTGCCTATGCCGAACCAGATGACGAGGATCGGAACGACCGCCACCTTGGGGATGGCGTTGAAGCCGACCATCAGCGGGTAGAGCCCCGCATAGATGGAGCGCGACCAGCCGACCAGGATGCCGAGACCCAGCCCGCCGGCGACCGCCAGCCCGAACCCGACCGTGGTAGTGTAGAGCGTCTGCAGCGAGTTCTTCCAGATCGCCGGCCAGTACTGGATGATGGCGCCGAGAATGACGCTGGGCGCCGGCAGGATGTATTGCGGCAGAGCGAAGATGCGGACCGCGCCTTCCCAGATGATGAAGAGCGCCGCCGTGTAGATCCACGGCGCGGCGCGCACGAAATCGAAGCCCTTGCGCGATGCGCTCATGCCGCTTTCCTCGCTTCGGCGATGTTGCCGCGCAGTTCGTGCACCATGTCGTTGAAGGCGGGCTCGTAGAGGATCTCGAGGTCGCGCGGGCGCGCGAACGGCACTTCCGCCTCGCGGATGATCCGGCCGGGGCGCGCGCTCATGACGAAGATGCGGTCAGCGAGGAACACGGCCTCTCGCAGGTCGTGCGTGACGAGCACGACGGTGACGCCCTGCGCGGCGTGCAGGTCGCGGATGACGCACCACAACTCCTCGCGGGTGAAGGAATCCAGCGCGCCGAAGGGTTCGTCCAGCATCAGCAGGTCCGGCTCGTGGATGAGCGCGCGGCAGAGGTTCGCGCGCTGCTGCATGCCGCCGGAGAGCTGCCAGGGATATTTCTGGCCAAAGCCTTTCAGGCCCACCGTCTCGAGCAGCTTCTCCGCCTTGGCGACGTATTCGGCCTTGTGGGCGCGCAGCCGGTGCCGGTGCTTGTCCACCACTTCCAGCGGCAGCAGGATGTTGTCGAGCGTCGTGCGCCACGGAAGCATCGTCGGGTTCTGGAACGCCATGCCGACGATCGAGACCGGCTTGGTGACGCGCTCGCCGGCGACCGCGACCTCGCCTTTCTGCGGCAGGTGCAGCCCGGTGACCAGCTTCATAAGGGTCGACTTCCCGCAGCCGGACGGTCCCACCACGGCCGCGAACTCGCCCTTGCCGACCGACAGCGTGAGGCCCTCGACGGCCAGCAGGCCCTCGGGGCCGCCGTAGCGCATGTCGACATCGGAGATGGTGACGAGGGGATGTGCCATGTTGTGATGCACCCGTGCGAAAGATTGGAAGCCGGCGGTTCCTCTCGCCGACCTCCGTTCCCCCGTTCCGGAGGTTATGGCAGCATGCGCTCTTCCTTGG
>JAEYRU010000115.1 GCA_023435335.1 Pseudomonadota bacterium | reverse complement strand
GCGGGCATGCGGCGGTGCCGAGCGTAAGGATCTTCTCCTTGAGGAAGTCCAACATGCGGTCGCGCGTCAGCAGCGAAGGCGTCCCCTGGTAGAGGAAGGTCTTGTTGGCCGAGCCGCCGCCCTTGGCCACGAAGAGGAACTTGTAGGCGTCCTCGCCCTCCTCGTAGATCTCGATCTGTGCCGGCAGGTTGTTCTTCGTGTTCTTCTCCTCGAACATGGAGAGCGGCGCGAGCTGCGAGTAGCGCAGGTTCTTCCGGTTGTAGGCGTCGAGCACGCCCTGGCCGAGGGCGGCCGCGTCGCGGCCTTCGGTCCAGACCCGCCGGCCCTTCTTGCCCATAATGATCGCCGTGCCCGTGTCCTGGCACATCGGCAACACTCCGCCGGCCGCGATGTTGGCGTTTTTCAGCAGGTCGTAGGCGACGAAGCGGTCATTGTCAGTCGCCTCCGGGTCTTCCAGGATCAAGGCCAGTTGTTTGAGATGGCCCGGCCGCAGAAGGTGGTTGATATCGGCGAAGGCGGTCTCGGAGAGAAGGCGAAGCGCTTCTTCCTCGACGGTCAGCACTTCCTGTCCGCGAAAGCTGTCGACCGAGACGAAGTCGGAGGTGAGTTTCCGGTAGGGCGTGGCGTCGGCGGCAAGCGGAAAGAGATCGGTGAGAAGCGGCTCGGTCATGCTCGGGTTCCTGCGGCGTCGGGCACTCATAGCGCCCGCAGCGCGGAAGTCCAATGGCGGCGGATTGGCGCGGACCGCCGTTGTGGAGAGAGCCTTCTGCGGGGGTAACGCACCGGTTCGACGCCTGGCTCGACCGGAACCGAGACCGCTGTGGCCGGTCGCAAGTGGCGGCCTGGCGGCTCTGGGCGCAAACGCCAACAGGACAATCGGCGGCGTTTCCGTCGCCGATTCCGTTCCTATCTCAACCGGCCGCTGGCGTGCGCCAGCATGGTGTAGACCTTGCCGGTATCCGATGAGAGGTAGGTCTGGGTCATCATGCTGTCGCGGTCGTTGCGCGCGACATCGTCGAGCAGGCGCTCGAAATCCTGGCAATAGCGGTCGACGGCTGAGCGGAAATCGGCGTCCGACTGGTACTTGCGGCGGATGTCGTCGAACGTCTGCTGGCCCTTGAGAGTGTACAGCCGGCGCGTGAAGACGTTGCGCTCACCCCGGCGATACCGGTCCCACAGCTCGATCGCGGCATCGTGGTCGATGGCGCGGGCGATGTCGACCGACAGCGAGTTGAGCGATTCAACGACATGCAGCGGCGACCGGTTCTGCGTAGCCGGCCGGGCGGCTTCCGTAACGTCGCCCTCTTCGCGCGATGCGCCGCGAAGCAGGTCGCGGACCCAGCCGCCGGACTGCGGCTGCGTGGCAGGCTCGCGCGATCTCGGGGGCTCAGACACGCGTGCCACCGGCTCGGCGGGACGGAAGGTCGGCTCTGGGACCGCGGCGCGCGGCGGCTGCGGGGCAGGGCGGCGCGGCGCCTCGGGCTGGCGCGCAGGGGTGCGGGGCGCTGCAGCCTGACGGCCTTCCGAAACGTCCAGCATGCGGCCGGACTTGGCGACGATGTCGGACAGCTCCTTGAGCGCATTGATCTGCTCGGTGACCGCGCGCCGCATGGCCGAAGTCGATTCGCGCGTCTCTTCGGGAAGCTCGAAGACGCCCTTCTTGATCTCCGCGCGCGTGTCTTCCAACTCGGTGCGGATGACGTCGGCGGTGCGGCGAAGCTCGTCGGTGGCGTCGGAGAAACGGCGGGTGGCCGTCTCGAAGACCTCGGAAATCGCCATGCGGATCTGATCGGACGAGGCCTTCGTCCGGCCTTCTGCCTTCTCGATCGTGTTCTCGACCAGGCCCTCGAAGGACCGCATGATCTTCTCGATGTCCTCCGACTTCTTGACCAGGCCGACAGCGAGTTCCTCCAGCGCGTGCTGGCGCTCGTCGAGCGTGGAGGCGAGATTGCCCTGAGCCGATCCGAGCAGGTCGGACGCTGACGACAGCAGCTTGCTGTGCTCGTCGAAGCGGCTGGCGATCGCCGCGACATCCTTCAGTGTCGTCGATGACAGCTCGGTCAGCCGGCCCGCATTGGTGTCGATGAGGCGTGCCGAAGTCGCGAAGGACTGCGCCACCTTCTCGGCGGTGGAGGCGAAGCTCTCCGTCGTCTCGCCCAGCCTTGAGTCGAGCCCGGAAAGATTCACTGTTGCCATGTCGATCAGTTCGCCAAGCTTCGAATTGGAAGCCGACAACCGGTCGATGAGGTCGGATACGCCGTCGGCGAGGGTCGACTTGGCGCTCTCGACCGCAGTGAGGGTTTCGGCAGTACGGGTGGCGAGTGCCTTGACCATGGCCGCGCTCTCGGCGCGGAGACGCTCCGTGGCGCTCTGCGTTGCCTTCTCGAGCGTCTTCTGAAGTTCGCCGCCGCTCGCGGCGAACTGCTCCACCAGAGGACGTGCGGTCTCGTCGAGTATCTGCGAGATCTCGCTCGAGCGCGACGCGAGGAGCTCGTTGAGTTCGCGCGTACGCTCCGCGATGGTCCTGGATGCCTCATCCGTATGCCGGCCGATTTCCTCGGTGGCGGAGCTGAAGGTGCCAGCGATCGTATTGGCGCGGGCCATGAGCCGCGCCTCGGTCTGAACGACATGTTCGTGCAGGTGCTCGCCGACACGGTCGGCGCCTTGCGCCAGCCGTTGCTCGGCCTCGCCCAGGCCCGTCGATATGCGCGAGAGCAGGGTCTCGGTTCCGGCTGCCAGCTGGCTGTCGGCGCCGGATAGCGTTTCGGCGATCTGACGTGCGCGTGCCTCCAACTCTCCGGCCGTCTGGTCCGCGCGGACAATGATCCGCTGCTCGGCCTCGCCCAGGCCCGCAGAAATGCGCGAGAGCAGGGTCTCGGTTCCGGCTGCCAGCTGGCCGTCGGCATCGGCCAGCGCCTCTGCGATCTGGCGCGCGCGCGCTTCCAGTTCGGCTGCTGTCTCTGCCGTGCGGGCGATGATCCGCTGATCGGTCTGCTCGAAGACGGTCGCGATTTCGGAGGCTCGCGCCGCGAGCCGATGATCGCTGTCCTCGAACACGCGCGCGATATCGGCAGCGCGTTCACCCATCCGCTGCCCGCTGTCTTCGAACACGCGCGCGATCTCATCGGCATGGGTGGAAATTGAATTGGTAATCGATTCCGCCCGGCTTGCGATGCGCTGATCCGCGTCTGCGAAGGCCCTTTCGGCCTCCAGGCTGAGCGACGAGGTGACCTCGACAACCTTCTCGCGCAACGCGCCGGCGACGACCACGGCGCTGCCCTCGAGAGCCGTGCGGATGTTGTCGATGCCGCCGCGCAGCGCCTGCTCCATCGTCTGCGTGCGCTCTTCGATAACACCGGTCTGGCGCTGGAACGCATCCTCGATGCGTTCGACGTCGAGCGCGAGCGCGGCTGCAACCTCGCCCTGCCGCTCGGTAATACGGTCGACATGGCTTGCAATCGCGGAATCGAGTTCGCTGCGGCTGGCTGTGAGCTTCTCCAGGTCGTCCTCGAATGCGCTCGTCATCAGCCTGCGGCTTTCGGCCAGCTTCTCCACATGGCTGTGGACAACGGTGTCGATGCTCGAGCGCGCCTCGGACAGCTTCTCGAGGTCCGCTTGCAGCGCCTCGGCAATCTGGTCGCGGTTCGCCGCGAGACGGGATGTGAACTCCTCCGCGCGGCCGTCAAGCATGGTCGAGGTGGACATGATCAGTTCCGCCATGTCGGAGCCGATCTTGGCCTTGCCCTCGTCAATCACCGAGGAGATGTCGTGGCGCGCCTCGTTGAAGGTTGTGGCGATCTCACGGGCGCGCTCTACCAAGGTTTCGTTGATCTGGCGCGCGCGGTCCTCGAGAGCGGAATTGAGGCGCTTGGCGCCAGAATCCAGCGCCTGGGCGCGCGTCTCGAACTCGCCGATCAGCGCCGTCCCTCGTTCCATGAGCACGCGTTCGATGTCGCCGAGTCGCGTGTCGAACTGCTCGGTCAACGCCTGCGTGGCGCCGCCCAGCAGGGAAACCATGCCGCTGGTGCGCTCGTCCAGCATGTTGGACAGCGTGCTCGTGACCTCGTCGGTGCTGCGCGTCAGCGTCACAATGCGAGTGTCGAGCAGACTCGCGAAGGCCTCGCCGGATGTGCTGATGCGGTCGGAAATGAGGTCGAGCCGCTGGTCGATGGCATCGTAGATCGACGAGCTGGACAGGTTGATCCGGTCGACGAGCGCGTCTCCCGACTGGGTGACCGTCGCGGTCAACTGGCTTGAAGCATTGAGGATGTTCGCGCGAAGGCCGTCGCCGGCTGATTCGAGTTCTTCCTTGAGGGTTTCGTGCGCCCCCGCGATTGAGGCCCGGACCCTTTCGGCATGGCTCACGACGGCGTCGCGCTCGGCGCCGAGCCCGTCGACCAGCGTGCGGATGCGAATCTCGTTGTCAGAATAGGCGCGCTCGAGTTCGCTGACCTCGGCGTGTACAAGCGTTTCGAGTTCGACGGCGCGCGCGAGCGTCCGCTCGATCCCTTCGCCCATTGCCTGGACCTCGCGGCGAACGGCCTGGCCGACCGTCATGACGCGATCCTGCGCCAGGTTCTCCGGTTCGGCCAGCCGCATGGCCACCTCGGCCATCGAGCGGGCGGCCATGCGCATCTCCTGCGCGCGGCGGATCATCACGGCGAAGCCCCAGAAGAGGATGACAGGCACGATGATGCCGGTGGCAAGGCCGATCGCGTAGGGCGCGGCGAGCAGCTCGCCGACGGAACCTATCTGCCAGATGGCAGGAGCAAACAGCATGTTGCCGAGAAGCAGGCCGCCGCCGACCCACAGCACGGAAAGAAGCGCAACCGCCCAGTAGATCGTCGTAGGCACCTTGCGCGACATGGATTGCATGACCAGACGATAGTCCCGCTGGCGGTCGTCGTTGGCCGGCGCGAATGGGGTCGGGCGGGTCGAGGGTTCCGGCTCGGCCGGTCGCAATTCGTCATGCGCGGCGCCGGCTTTGGGCTTTGCGGTGGAGGTCGGCTGCTTCGCGGGCGCCTTCCTCGCATTCGTTGCCGCTGCCGCCACAGGTTTGGCCGCGGTCGTTTCCGCGGCGCGCCCTTCTTTCACCAGTTCGTCGGCTGCCTTGGTGATCTGAGCCTCCAGGTCCTCCATCGAGGCGGCGATATCGAGGTCGCTGATACCCTCCGGCTCGAGTTCCTCCATGGTCAGGTCGATATCAAGAGCTTCTTCGAGCTCCTTCGCCACATCGTCGCTGATCTGGGTCGTCGAACTTTTACGCGCCATGCCGCTCAAACCCTGTACTTTGGCGCGGAAATCCCCAAGGGGGTCCTCGATTCCGCGCGCAGAAACCGGACATTATCTACCGGGCTGCATCGTAGTGGCAGGCGGGGGCAAAGGGAACATGCATTCGCGGACATGTGTAAAACTTTAAACATAGGGTTAACGCGCGGAGGCGATTGCAGAAAATCCCGGCTGGCGGCTCATTCCCGGTTAACCGCTTTTGCACGCGGCCCAAGGTAGCGTGGAACCATTCCCGATGGAGCTTTCGATGATCCGGACAGCGCCGATAGACCTGGCCCATCTCGATCGGCAGACGCTGGGCGACCGCACAGTTCGAGATGAGGTACTCGCCATGTTCGTCGGCCAGACGGCGTCGCTCAGTGCGGAACTGAGCCAAAGCGCGGGCGAGACCCGCGCCCGGATAGCCCACAGGGTGCAGGGCGCCGCCCTTGGCATAGGCGCCCATGCCATCGCAGCCTGCGCCGCGGACCTCGAGGCAAGCCCAGACGACCGCGATGCCGCAACGGCACTCCTGCAGCGGGTTGAGGACGTCGTCCAGTTCATCGCTGCAATGGAGAAGCGATGATGTATACAGCGCGGTTGACAACACGTCTGGAGCAGGTATCTCCCCGGTTGCCCCGCGCTTCCCGCGCCTATCCTGGGATATTCATGGCCAAGATTACATTCATAGCTTCCGATGGCAGGAAGTTCGATTTGGACGCCGAAAGCGGCTCCACGGTGATGGAGAACGCCATCCGCAACGGAGTGCCCGGGATTGAAGCGGAATGCGGAGGCGCCTGCGCCTGCGCCACCTGTCATGTCTATGTCGATGAGAATTGGGCTGAAGCCGTGGGCCGGCCCGAAGCGATGGAAGAGGACATGCTCGATTTCGCCTACGACGTGCGCCCGACATCGCGGCTTTCCTGCCAGATCAGGGTGCGCGACGAACTCGACGGTCTTGTGGTTCAGGTACCGGAACGCCAGGGCTGAACTCTAGCGGCGGTTTGATTGCGCATATCAAACACGGCGTTACAGTAGAGAATTGAACTAGCGTCGGGCCTGTGAGTCCAGCCGGTACTCCAGTAGCCGCAGGATGCGTGATTCGAAATTGATGCCCTCGATGCGGTCGAACTCGTCCTGCGCGGCATCATGCCTGGCAAGGATGCGGTCATTGACCTGTTTGGCCTTGGCGGCCGTTTGGTCGCAGGTCCGCTCAGGCCGTACCGCCTTCAGCGCGTCCTCCAGTTCACGTGCGTAGTTCCGGGCAATGATGACATGGCTTTCCTCGTGCCGCTTTATGTCGGATGAGAGTGTTTCCCAGATCAGTCGCACGTCGCTTTCGGCACCGCGCTGGCGCCAGCGTGGCAGGATTACGTCCGCCTTGACGGTGACCCGCGCTTCGGTGATTGCGCAACGGCCGTTGCGCTCGCGGTAGCCGAGCCGCGTGTTGAATTCCATGCGCGTTGCACCGGGATGCCGCTTGCCGGTTCCGCTCAGCTTCGGCCCGCGGCGCTCGAGTTCCTTCTCGATCTCGGTGAGCGTCAGACCGCCGATGTTGAAATAGCTGTAGGTCTTGGAAAGGCTGGCTGCCTGGGCCGGGAACGCTGTGGCGAACGCAAATACGAATAGAAGAAATCTGGCCATCGGCACCTCCGGTTCGAGATTGCGCGAGCGCGCAGACCGGCGCAATCGAATTCTGGTGCCGCACGGGAAGGCCGCCGCGGCACGGCCGCTTCCCGGTTGATTTTCCGAGCCGGCGGCAGCACAACCCGCGCGACGAAGCACGAGGGTCGATCATGGCGCACCGGCGCTGGCAGCTTGCTCATGGGAGGGCCCTGGAACTTGGCGCACGCTCGATCGTAATGGGCATACTGAATGTCACGCCGGATTCCTTTTCCGACGGCGGGCGCTTTGTGGAACGCGCCAGCGCACTCGCGCAGGCCCGCCGGATGATCGGCGAGGGCGCCGATATCGTCGATGTAGGGGGAGAATCGACGCGGCCCGGCGCCGCCGCGGTGAGCGCTCAGGAGGAACAGGACCGCGTCCTGCCGGTGATCGAGGACCTGGCACGGGCGGGGGACGTGCTGATCTCGGTCGATACCTATCGCGCCGCCACCGCCCGCATGGCGATCGATGCTGGTGCCCACATCATCAACGACGTGTGGGGCCTGCATGGGGAGCCCGAAATTGCCGACGTCGCAGCGCTCACGGGAGCTGGGCTGGCGATCATGCATACGGGCCGCGCGCGCGAAAAGCTGGCCGACGTCATCGAGGACCAACGGCGGTTCTTCAACGCATCGCTCGACATCGCCCGGCGCGCGGGCGTAGGCGAGGACCGGATCGTGCTCGATCCGGGGTTCGGCTTTGCCAAGGAGACGGCTGAGGAAAACCTCGACTTGATGGCCCGGTTCGGCGAATTGCGAGGGCTCGGCTACCCGCTGCTGGTGGGAACCTCGCGCAAGCGTTTCGTCGGCAATGTGACGGGGCGGGAAGGGGATGACCGCGATATCGGCACGGCGGCGACCAGCGTCATCCTGCGGCTGGCCGGGGCCGACATATTCCGGGTGCACAATGTCGCAGCCAACAGGGATGCGCTGGCCTTCGCGGATGCTATGGTCGCGCGCCGACGTGCCCGGGAGCAAGACTGAAATGTACACCATCCGAATGAAGAACTGCGCCTTCTTTGCCCGGCACGGCGTGCTCGACGAGGAGGAGGCGCTGGGCCAACGATTCTACGTCGACGCGACCCTTTCTGTCTCGCCGGAACGGCCGCTCGATGAGGATGCCATCGATGGTACCGTCGACTACGGCGTGGCTTTCGGCGTCATCGAAAAGATCATCACCGGCCGCAGGCGCTTTCTGATCGAGGCGTTGGCGCTCGACGTGGCGAAGGCGCTGTGCAAGCGCTTCCCGCAGATCGTCAGGGCCGAGATCACCGTGCGTAAGCCCAACGCGCCCGTGGCCGGAGTGCTCGATCACGTCGAAGTCACCGTAGTCTGGCCGGAATGACATTCGCGCCTGGCGCCGGAACCCGCGCCTTCATCGGGCTCGGCGGCAACCTCGGCGATCCGCTCTCCGCGATGCGTGCCGCGCTGGCTGTGCTTGCAGGAGATCCTGCAGTCCATCTGGCGCGTGTTTCCTCGCTCTACCGCACGCCGCCCTGGGGGAGGACCGACCAGCCGGATTTCCTCAACGCCGTCGCCGAATTGCGAACGACGCTTTCGCCGCGCAGCCTGCTGGAGCTTTGCCTGTCGGCGGAAGCCGCGCTGCACCGTGTGCGAGACGAGCGATGGGGGCCGCGCAATATCGACCTCGACATCCTGCTCTATGGGGATCTCGAAATCGACGAGGAAGGCCTGTGCGTGCCGCATCCGCGCATGCTGGAGCGCGCCTTCGTATTGGTGCCGCTCGGCGAAATCGCTCCCGACTTGGTTATCGGGGGCAGGGCGGTGTCCGACCATCTGGCCGGCCTCGACCGGGGCGGTATCAAGGTCGAGGCGGGGACGGACTGGTGGCGTTAGACATGTCTGCCGTTCAACGGAGCGAACGGACGCCTCGGAGGACGCCTGTATCCGACGGCTATGTCACTCGCCTTCTGAGTTGCCACGCTGCCCAGTGTGGTTAGGGTGAGGGATCGCATAGGATTACCGGTATGCAAGCCCTTCCCACGGCGGCCGATGTCGCAGACGCCGCCCGCGCGATCCACGGCGTAGCGGTCCGCACGCCCCTCGTTTCCTCGCCGGAACTCGACGCCGTGACGGGAGCCAGGGTCTTCCTTAAGCCGGAGGTCCTCCAGCGAAGCGGCTCCTTCAAGTTTCGCGGCGCCTACAACCGCCTCTGTCGCGTCCTGGAGGATCGCAAGGCGGCAGGAGTGGTGGCGGTCTCCTCCGGGAATCACGCCCTCGGCGTCGCCACCGCGGCGAAGCTGCTGGGCATCCGCGCGACCTGCGTGATGCCGAAAGACAGCCCGGCCGCGAAGCGCGAGCGAACCGCGGCCGCCGGCGCCGATATCGTGCTGTTCGACCGCGACAAGGATGATCGCGCGGCAATCGGCCGGGCGATCGCGGATGAGCGCGGCGCGATCATGGTGCCGCCGTTCGACGACTTCTTCATCATCGCTGGGCAGGGCTCGATCGGCCGCGAGATCGTGGAGGATCTGTACGGGCAGGGGCGAACGCTCGACACGGTGCTGGTTCCCTGCGGCGGCGGCGGGCTCATCGCAGGGTGCGCGCTGGCGATCCACGAAAAGGCGACGTCGGCGAAGATCTACTGCGTGGAACCGGAGGGTTTCGACGATCACGCCCGCTCTTTCGCCGCGGGCGAACGGCTGGCGAACGCGAGAACGTCGGGCTCGATCTGCGACGGACTGCTGTCGTCGATGCCGGGCGAACTCACTTTCGCGATCAACCGGGAACATGTCGAGGGTGGACTAGTCGTGTCGGACGAGGAAGTGAAGCAGGCCGTCGCCTTCGCATTCCGTGAGCTGAAGCTGGTCGTCGAGCCGTCCGGCGCGGTCGCGCTCGCCGCGCTTCTGGGGGGCCACATCGACGTGCGGGGCCAGACGGTCGTCGCCGTGCTGACGGGTGGAAACGTCGATACAGACCTCTTCGCGACGCTCATAGCGGAAAGGGGGCCGTAGGGAAGGCGCCACTAGCCTGCGTCAGGGTGCGTCGGCTGCAGCCGGCGCGGCCAGCACGTCGGTGTCCGACCCCGCCAGGATCTCTTCTGCGACGCTTCCGATCAGCAGTCGTCGTAGCCCAGTGCGTCCCGTCGTGCCGACGACGATCAGGTCCGCTTCGAGTTGTCGCGCGCACTTCTCGATCAGCTTGGCCGGCGAGGTCTCGACCAGTTCCACCACGCGTGTCTGCACGTCGATGTTCCTGCGTTTCAGGAATCTTGCGAGCGCCTGTGCCGCCTTTGCACGCCGGCCTTCTATGTAGTCGCGCAATGCCTGGGACGTGGTTGACGACTGCAGCATCATGTTTTGCGCGGGAGCGGTGAAGGCATGGATGACGCTCGCTCTTGTATCGTCGAGCAGGCCGAGCCGCGCGGCCGCTGTCGCTGCTTGCGCTGCCCCCTCCGACAGGTCGCTGGCGAGCAGCACGTTCCGGTATTCCCGTGCCGGGGTAGCGATCGCCACCAGGACTGGCCGGGAACTGGTGCGCACCACACGCTCGACCGTCGTGCCCGTGAACATGTCGCCGACCGAGCGCGGCCGATGGGGCCCGAGGACAATCAGGTCCGCATCTAGTTCTTCAGCGGCGCGCACTATGGCTTCGTCGGGGGTGCCGACCACCAGCCGGTATTCGCATTTCACGCCGTCGATCCGATGCATCGTACCGGCAAGGTCGCGGAGGAGCTTCTCGGCGAAGCGGTGCTCGTGGGAGACAAGGCTGTCCGGCCGGTCGCTGTCGACGACGTGCAGGAGCACCACTCGTCCCCCGTGGCGCTTCGCCAGCAAGGTTGCCCGTCGCATCGCCCTGTCGGCCCGGGTCGAGAAGTCTGTCGCGACCAGGATCGTCTTCATGTCAGGCCGTCCGACGAGGGAGCGCGTGCGATGAGCATGTCGTGCGGAAGCACCTCGAGCAGGGTTCCCGCCACGCTGCCCACGAAAAGCCTTGCGATGCCAGAGCGCCCGTGCGTACCTAGAACGACCAGATCCGGATCGATCGATACGATTCCCTGCTGGATCGCATTTGCCGCCTGGTCGGGAAAGATCACGATCTCGGGTCCGCCGGGCGCGCCGGGAGCCGGATGTCCGGCCGCCGCGCAACGCGAAACGACCACATCCTCTACGAGACCCGCCGCAGATTCGGAAACCCCGGCATGAAGGACGGTGAACCGCGCCGACGGAAAGTTGCGCAGGGCAAAGTCGAGCGCGTGTCTTGAAGCCGGCTGCAGGTCCAGGGCGACCACGATCCTGCCGTAAGGCGCCCGTGGCCGCCTCCTTACCACAAGCACCGGGCAACCGGCGCTGCGCACCACTTTCTCGACGCGTGTTCCGGCAAATGCGCTTGTGAGGTTGAAGTCGCGGCTGACGCCGGTCACGATGAGCCCGATCCCGCTCTCGGCAGCGTATTCGCCGATCGCCTCATCCGCAGTACCCAGGAGGACATCGGCCGAGGCTCGAACACCTTCGCAATGCACGCTGTCGTCCAGTTCGCGCTGCAGGAACGTGCGCGCGCTGTCTATGTTCTCCATCACATACCGCTCTGGAAGGATGCCGGGATCCACGGCATGGACGGCGATCAGCTCGGCATTCAGGGACTTCGCGATCATGCAGGCGCGGTCCAGCGCCCGGTCCGAATGCACGGTGAGCGTTGAGGCCAGCAGGATGCGGGCGACCGGAGCCTGATGGTGACTGCCTTGGGGCCGCTGCTCTGCATCCATAACCAAATCCTCCCGTTTCCGTTCTCATTCCACGTCCGGCCCTGCCGAACGTTGATCTCCCTCAAATGATGAGCGGACAGCTCGGTTCGTTGGCCGAACGGCATGGGAACCGCCCGCCTCCTTCGGCGTCAGGCTGGGTTCTTTTCCGAACGGGCCTTTCCGATTAGCTCTTCGGTCTCCTCGCTGAGGCCGCGGCCGGGTTGGCGCGGCGTCGACAACGGCGTGGGAACAGGCGTGTTCTTCTGCAGCAGGGCGCTTCCGGCATAGATGCCCCCTGCCACCTGCATCTCGAAGCGTTCCGCGTCGCGCCTCCGGACATTCTCTATGATGTCGGCGATGTCCGCTTCCGGCACACCGAGGCGCTGGAGCGTGGTGGAACCGAAGGCGAGCGCCGATTCCAGCGTCTCGCGTATCTGGTAGTCGACTCCGGCATGGATGAGGGAGATAGCCGCGCCGCGGTCGAAGGCCCGCGCCAGCACCTTCACCAGCGGAAACTCCTCCTTCAGGACTTCCGCAATTCTTATGGCTGGCTCCGGCTTGTCGACGCAGATCAGAATCGCTTCGGCACGCCCGGCGCCGGCGGCGTGAAGGATGTCGCTGCGCGTGCCGTCCCCGTAATAGACCTTGAACCCGAAATCGGCGGCCGCCTGGATCATTTCGACATCGTTGTCGATGATGGAGACGTCCACCCCGCGCATCAGAAGCGGCTGGCTGACGATCTGGCCGAAGCGGCCGAAGCCGATGATGAGCACGCGCCCGTTGAGGTCGGCGGCCACCTCGATGCCGTCCAGTGTTTGCTCGTCGCGCGGCAGCACGAACCTCAGCGCCATGACAGCGAACGGAGTCAGCGCGATGGAGATGATGACGGTTGCGGTCAGCACGGCATTCGCCTGGCCGTCGAGGATGCCGGAGGCTGCGCCGGCCGCGTAGAGCACGAACGCGAACTCGCCGCCCTGCGCCATCAGGGCGGCCCGTGTCAGTCCTTCGCGATGGCCGGAGCCGAGCAGCCGGGCGACCGCGTAGATCGCGATGCCCTTGGTGGCCATCAGCGCAAAGACCAGCCCCACGATCAGCATCCAGTCGGTTGCGATCACGCCGAGGTCGAACGACATGCCGACACTGAGGAAGAATAGGCCGAGCAGTATGCCGCGGAACGGCTCGATGTCCGCTTCGAGCTGGTGCCTGAAGCTGGATTCCGACAGCAGAACCCCGGCCAGGAATGCACCCATGGCCATTGACAGCCCGCCGAGCTGCATGGCGAGCGCGGAGCCCAGCACCACGAGCAGCGCCGCCGCGGTCATCACCTCCCGTGCATGTGCTGCGGCGAGCAACCGGAACATCGGGTTAAGCAGGTAGCGCCCTGCGATCACCAGAGCCGCCAGCGAACCTAGCGCGATGGCAATCGCGATCCAGCGCTCGGCTGCGCTGGCATCTGCGCCGCCCGGAGCGAGGAACGCGATGAATGCGAGCAGCGGCACGATCAGCAGGTCTTCCAGCAGAAGCACCGACACCATCTTCTGGCCGCCGGCGGTACTTGTCTCCCCGCGCTCCTCCAGCATCTGCATGACGATCGCGGTTGAGGAAAGCACGAAACCGGCGGCGCCGACGAAGGCGACGAGCGGCGAGAACCCGAAGGCCATGGCGGCGCCTGTCAGCAGCAGGCAGGCCAGCGCGACCTGCGCCGCGCCGAGGCCGAATATCGCACCGCGAAGACCCCAGAGCCGCGACGGCTGCATTTCGAGGCCGATGATGAACAGGAACATCACCACGCCCAGCTCGGCCACGTGCAGGATTGCTTCGGGATGCGAGAACAGGCCGAGCCCGAAGGGACCGATGATCAGTCCTGCGGTCAGGTAGCCGAGGACCGAGCCGAGCCCGATGCGTTTGAAGATGGGAACTGCCACCACGCCCGCCGCTAGCAGCGACACCACCTGGATGAGCTCATTGCCTGCCGCTTCGGTCGCCATCCGCGTCTCTCGTGTCCTGCCCGCGTTGTCGGAACAGGAGCCGTTCCGTCGGACCAGTCATACCCGAAAGTCATGCGCCTTTGACAGGGCGCTTGCTGCAATGACGACGCCAGTAGCGGAACCGGTTGCGCGGGTGGCGTTGAGGTGGGAAATGCCTTTGCGCCGATTGGGATGCCGCCCCGGAGGTGCTGCCGGCGCTATTCGGTGAGGGCGCCGACCTGACGCTCGTCGATCCGCTTCAGTTTCAGCCCGATCACCGGCACCATGTCGCCCTCAACCTTCACCGAGACGGTGACATTCATCGTGTTGTCGTCGGGCAGGCGCGCGAGCATTGCGCCGTCAAGCGCCTTGCGGTTGAGGGAAAAGACCACCTTGTCGCCAGCCACTGAGCCGCCGACCACGTCGAGACCCTTGCCGTCTGCGCCGTCCATGAAGCTGCCGCGGTAGCCTTTGCGGGCTTTCTCGATCGAAGCGGACATCTTCTGGGTGAAAAGTCCGACGCGACACCCGCCGTCGAGCGACATGCCGACCTTCCCATCGGGCTGGGAACCGGTGAAATTGCAGATGAACTTCGTGCCCTTGTATTTCCCGGCCACGATCTCGCCAGGTCCGGTCCAGCGGCCTTCGACCTGCCGGAAGAAATGACGCTCGCGTTCGGAAGCCGTGGCAGACTGCGTGGCGCCGGCAAGGGCGCACAGCGGCAGTAGAGCAGAAAGCAGGATACGTTTTTTCATTGGGCACCCGGACACGGCGGTCATGCGAACGGCACTGGACGAAACCATGCAGAACAATGGTTAATGCTTCGCTATCGCCGAGTCTTTCAAGGATGATGCAGGGCCGGGAAACACGCAAGCCTATTGTTGGGCCGTATCGTCGCGGGCGCCCTGACGCGCCGAGAATCGCGTGAGCACGGCAAGGATATCGCTGAGGCCCGGACGTTTCACGGCATCGAAGGGAAGGGGCCGGGTCGCCTCCATCGCCGCAATTCCGATCCGGGCCGTCATCATGCCGTTGACGACGCCCTCGCCAAGCTTTGCCGAAAGCCGCGCAGCCAGCCCCTGTCCAACAAGTTGCTGGACAACGCTGTCACCCGCGGCGATCGAGCCCGTGATGGCGAGATGCGCCAGCACCGACCGGATCAGGCGAAAGAAGCCGAGGGTGCCCGGCCGCGCGCCGTAGAGTTCGGCCAGCCGCCGTATGAGGCGAGCGGCCTCGAAGGTGACATAGGCTATGTCCACCAGCGCCCGCGGGCTCACCGCGGTCACGAGCGAAACGCGCTTGGCGGCATCGAGGACCAGGCCGCGGGCCTTCTCGTCGAGCGGCGAAAGCAACTCCATCTCGGCGAGGCGGAGCAGGTCCGTCGCATCGATGATGTCGTCCTTGAGGTCGGCCAGCGTACGCCGCCCGGCTGCAGTCTCGGGCCGTGCCGCAACGAATTGGGCGAGATCGTCGGCGAGCCGGCGGGCGGCGTGCGGGTCGTTGCGTACCTCCGCTTCCAGCGCGCGTGCGCGCATTTTTTCCACCGAAGCGAGACGCCGCAACGCGATTACCTCCCGTGCAATGAGCGTCAGCAGCGAGAGGCAGGCGATCGCGGCGACGCCCACGGCGGTCCAGCCCAGCCAGTCGGCGCGAGTGAAAAGGTCGCGGATGAGGCGGTCGAGCCAGAGTCCGATCGCCAGCGACAGGAGGATTCCGAGCGCGGACAGGAAAATGCGCCGTAACGGTGATGTGCTGCGAGGCGAGACGGCAGGCGCCGGCACAGCCGTAGTCTCGTCGAGGCTTTCGAAAACGTCGAGGTCCGCCGGGACGACGATGACCGGTTCCGTGGCCTTGACGGCGCGTGGACGGCGCACCGAACTATCGGCCGGCGGCTCGGTCCTTGCTGGCTTCGGCGCATCAGGTTCGATGCGGAATGCGGATGGCTTTCGGACAGTCATGCGAGGCGGTCCCCGATCAGGAACTGGAGCGCGCGGTCCAGCCGGATATGCGGCAACGAAAGCGTCAGGCCTTCAGCCGTCCGTTCGAGCTTGGGCGGGCGAAACCGCACAAAACGTATCGTGTCCGCCGCCGACGTCTCGCCGCCTTCCTTCAGGACAGAGGCTGGATGGGCCGGCAGGTCGCCGGGGAATATCGCGGTCTCGGTATTCCCGTCGAATGTGTCGTCCCCGATCGTTTCCCCGGCGATCGGCGTGCCGATGATGACGGGAAGCGTCTCGCGGGCCTGCCGCACGGTGCCTTCTCGCGTGGCGCGCACAGCGGCCATGGCCAGCACGTCGACCTTGGCACCGGAGAAGTTCGCGCGCTCGATCGCGCGGTCGGCAAGCCGCCGTACGATCGCTTGGAGCCTGTCGTGCGCGGTGTGGTGGATATGGTCGGCCTTGGTGGCTGCGATCAGGATACGGTCGATGCGGTGCGAGAAAAAGTCCGTGAGAAAGCCGCCGCGACCGGGCCGGAAGCAGGCTAGGATTTCGGTCAGCGACCGTTCCAGGTCGGCGACGGATGCGGGGCCGGCGTTCAGCGCCTGCATGACGTCGACGAGCACGATCTGGCGATCGAGGCGGGCGATATGCTCGCGGAAGAACGGCCGGACCACATGCGTCTTGTAGGCCTCGTAGCGGCGTTCCATCATTGCACGCAAAGAGCCGCTGCGGGTTTTCGAGCCGGGCGTCAGCCGAAGCGGAGAAAAGGTGAGCGCTGGCGATCCTTCCAGATCCCCGGGCATCAGGAAGCGGCCCGGCGGCAATGTAGACAGCGCGCGCACGTCCTGCTTTCCCGCGCGCAGATAGGCAGTGAAGCTCTCGGCCAGCCGCCGCGCCGCCATCTCGTCGGCGGCCGCCTCTGGGTCCGTTCCGGCAGCCAGGGCGCGCCACTCCGCCGACAGGCCGGCGCGGACAGGGAGTTCCGCCAGTTCCACTGCCTCCCGTGAAAAATCGGCGTAGGACTTGCCCAGGAGCGGCAGGTCGAGCAGCCACTCGCCGGGGTAGTCCACAATGTCGATGGACAGTTTTCCGGCCGAAAACATGCGGTTCCAGCCGGAAGCGGATTCGTACTCGACCGTCAGCCTGAGTTCCGAGATCGCGCGCGTGGAGTCGGGCCAGACGCGCTCGTCAACCAGGGCGGCGATGTGGTCTTCGTACTGGAAGCGTGGAACGGTGTCGTCAGGCTGGTGCTCCAGTTGCGCGCGCGAAATGCGGCCCGACTTCTGCGCCTCGAAAATCGGTAGCCGCCCCCCGTGGACGAGATTGTGCACAAGCGCCGAGATGAACACAGTTTTGCCGGAACGGGAAAGCCCACTGACGCCAAGCCGCAGCGAGGGGGAGAACAGCCCGGTCGCGCGCTCGGCCATCGTGCCGAGGGCGATGCGGGCCTCATCCGTGAAAGTCGTCAATGCGGGCAAGCTGGGCGCCTTCGACTGCTGGCTCCCGATATAGGAGGGAAGCAGTCCGCTTGCAAAGCCGCGACGGTCAGCCGTCGCGCGTCAGCCAGGTCTCGAGCGTGCCGGCGCCCGGAGCGATCCGGGCCAGCGGGACCGTGAAGCTGATGACGGCAAGCGCGGATGTGGGGAAACGCGACCTCATGCTCGCTATCTCGTTCCGGTCGCCCGAGCCGACGAGCATCGACGCGGCCTCGGCGGTCATTGGGTTGTGGCCTATGACCAGCACGGAATCGGCCGGCGCGGCCGATTTGATCGCTGCTAGATATCCGGTAGCGTCCGAATGGTAGAGGTCCTCCAGGTGGCGGACGTCGGCGGGGACCGTCGCCAGTGCGCTGGCTACGGCGTCCCACGTTTCGCGTGTCCGCCGCGCGGCCGAGCAGAGCACGGTATGGGGGCGCATGCCGGCGGCGGCCATCGCCTTGCCCACGGCAATTGCGTGCTTTGCGCCTCGCTCTTCGAGAGGCCGATCGAAATCGCGCATTCCCGGTTCAGCCTTCGCGGCCTTGGAATGGCGCAGCAACAGGACATGGCTCATCTGGAGGGCTCCCCGGCATTGGACGGCGTCGGCGCGGCCGGCTTCCGTTTAGTGGTCGTCCATCGCCGGCGCAATCGCCCGGCCCTACGGTCTGTCTTCAGGGCGCGCCGCGAATTGCCGCAAGGGAAGTTCGAGTCGGCCATATCTGTCTGATCTGGCGTGAATATTCGCTGTTGACGCAGCCAGGGGCGATGGCCGTTCCGGGGTGCATTAACAAAACCGTGAAGCCGTTCGCCTTTGTGCTTGTGCCGTTTTGGAGCGACGAATATATAGGCGCCGGGTCGTCCAGTGGGGTGAGTCGAATGAACGATCTGGTAGATGCCGATTATGTGCCTTCGGAAGAAGAGCCGTTCATGAACGAACGGCAGAAGGCATACTTCAGGCGCAAGCTCGTTACCTGGAAGAGCGATATCCTGCGCGAAGCGCGCGAAACGCTCGAGATCCTGCAGCAGGAAAACGCCAACCACCCTGATCTGGCGGACCGGGCGTCGTCCGAGACGGACCGGGCCATCGAGCTTCGCGCCCGTGATCGCCAGCGCAAGCTGATTTCCAAGATCGACGCGGCTCTTATGCGGATCGAGGACGGAACTTACGGCTACTGCGAGGAGACCGGCGAGCCGATCTCGCTGAAGCGCCTCGATGCACGTCCGATCGCCACGCTGTCGATCGAGGCGCAGGAGCGCCACGAGCGCCGCGAAAAGGTTTATCGCGACGACTGACCGCAGCCTGGCGGCGCGCCCGCGGGCTACGCCATTCCCTTTATCAGGCAAGCACCGTCGCGGCTCCTGCACCGCCTATCGTTTGCCGCGCGAAAGCTCTCCAAGCAGTTTCGACATTTCGTCTTCCACCGATTCGGGAAGCTCGTCGTCGCGTGGTTTGCTTTCGTCGAGCGTGATCTCGAGTTCTTCGCGCAACGCTTCGTCGAGATCGGGCGGCGCGTCGCTTGGATAATGATTTGCGCCGACAGGGGGCGCGGTGCGTGGAGCCTCGACGGCGGGAACGGGAGAGACTACGGCGGCGTGCGGCCTCGGAACAGGAGCTGTGGGCTGTCGAGGCGCTGGCTGCGCGCCCATTGGCACGGGAGATCCCGGGCGGGGCGCCGGGGCAGGTGCGGGCTCAGGGCGGGATGTCGGCGTAATCCGCGGTGCAGCCGGTTCGGGGCGAGGCGGCGCCGGTTCTGCGGCGACGCGGGGCGCAGGCGGCTGAGGCGTGACGGCCGGCGGGCGCGGGCGTTCTTCGGCCTGATGTTCGCGCCCCGCCTCTTCCGGGGCCGGGCGTCGCTGCGCCGCCGCGAGGCGGATGTTCTGCTCCACGACCACGTCGGTTGGGCCGCCGATCAGAATGAGGTGTTCGACGTCGTCGCGACGCACCAGGACCAGCCGCCGATGGCTGTCGACGGCAGCCGCATCCATGACCGCGAGACGCGCCTTGCGGTTGCGGCCGCCCGAAACGAAGGTGCCGAAAGTCAGGCTGCGCACGATCTTGATCAGCAGCAGCACCACCAGCAGGAGGAGCAGCGCCCCGATGGTCCACATCATCGCCGCCGCATAGGCAGGACCGGCGATGCTCTCCAACCATTCGCGCATTGTCTGCGTCCCCCTCGGCCTGAAATCCGGGCAGCCTAGACCCAGCATCCCATGGCCGCAAGCGCTATGGGGGACAAGCCCAGCGCCGCCTTGCAGGCTTCAATACGGTTGATGTATGCCGGGCTGAGGCACGAGAAGCCGCTGCGGGGCTGTTTCGCTAATGGCAGGCAAGGAACGAATGGCCAGGAAAACCGGCGGTACCGCTCACGACGCACCGATCATAGATCAGGGCTCACGCCCCGGCCCGGTGACCCGCCTTATCGTGTTCACCGTCGTGCTGGCCCTTGCCGCGGTGGCATTCGCGTTGTTCCGCAAGGAGCTTGGCGATCAATTCCTGCTCGGGCTGCTCGGTGTGCTGGCCATGATCGGCACGGGATACCTGTTTGCCACCGCCATTGGCTTCGTTCAGGTCTCCCCGCGGTCGGCTGGCGACGAACTGTCGAAGGCATTCGTCGATTCGATGGGGCAGGGGTTGCTTGTTACCGACTTCAAGGGCGGCGTCGTATACGCCAATGCGGCGTATGCGAGGATGACCGGCGCTACCTCGGCCGCCGACATCAGGACGGTCGAGGCGCTGCTCTCGGATAATCCCGAAGCCTCGTCGACGGTCTTCCGGCTGGCCACCGGATTGCGCGATGGCCAGGCCGTCGACGGTGAATTCCGCCTGTCGCAATCGATCCAGCCCGGCGACGAGCCGGGTGCACGCTGGTATCGGACCCGAGCTCGCGCCTTCAAGGTGCCGGGCTACCGCCAGCCGCTGCACGCCTGGCAGATCTCGGACATTTCCCTTGAACGGGCGGAGCAGGAACGTTTCTTCCTCGACCTGCAGAAGGCAATCGATCATCTCGACCACGCGCCGGCTGGTTTCTTCGCGGCCGACCCGGAAGGCCGGGTGAACTACGTCAACGCCACGCTGGCCGAGTGGCTGGGCATCGATCTCGCCAACTTTACGCCGGGCGCGGTACGTCTTTCGGAGATCGTGGCCGGGGACGGCATGGCCCTTGTGCGTTCGGTCAAGACCGAGCCGGGGACCACGCGCGACGCCGTCATCGATCTGGACCTGGCCACGGCGAGCGGAGAGGTGCTGCCTGTGCGGTTCATGCACCGCATCAGCACTAGCCGCGAGGGCGTGACTGGCTCCACGCGTACGATCGTGCTGAACCGCAATGAGGGCGGGGACGCCTCGGCCGAACTGCGTGCTGCCGAGATACGCTTCACCCGCTTCTTCAATTCGACGCCGATGGCCATCGCGGGCGTCGATGGGGAAGGCCGCATTCTAAGGACGAACGCGCCGTTCCTCTCACTCTTCTCGTCGGTAGTGGACCGCGATGCCGTGGATCGCGGGGTTCGGCTGGACAGCGTCATCCACGAGCGGGACCGTGCCGCCTTTGCGGTCGCCTTGGAGCGAGCCCGCCAGCGGCAGGCGAACATCCCGCCGATCGACACCCTGCTCCCCGGGGCCGACGAGCGCTACCTGCGCTTCTACGTGAACGCGATCTCGGACGATTCCGGCGAGGGCGAAGAGGCAGCGATCGTCTATGCTGTCGAAACCACCGAGCAGAAGGCGCTCGAGAACCAGATGGCGCAGAGCCAGAAGATGCAGGCGGTGGGACAGCTGGCCGGCGGCATCGCGCACGACTTCAACAACGTTCTGACCGCCATCATCATGGCTTCGGACCTGCTGCTGACCAACCATCGGCCGTCCGACCCGTCTTTCCAGGACATCATGAACATCAAGCAGAACGCAAACCGCGCCGCTTCGCTGGTGCGGCAGTTGCTGGCGTTCTCGCGGCGGCAGACGATGCGGCCGGAAGTGCTCAACCTCACCGATGTCCTTGCCGACCTCCGCATGCTGCTGGCGCGGCTTGTTGGCAACAGCGTCAACCTCAAGATCGAGCATGGCCGCGACCTGTGGCAGGTTCGGACCGACATCGGGCAGTTCGAGCAGGTGGCGGTGAACCTCGCGGTGAACGCGCGCGACGCCATGCCCGATGGCGGGGACCTGATCATGCGCACGCGCAACGTTACCGAGGCCGAATGCGCCGCCTTCGGCTACCGCGAACTGGCGCCGGCCGACTATGTGCTCGTCGAGGTCGAGGATACCGGCACCGGCATCGAGCCGGACGCCATGAGGAAGATCTTCGAGCCGTTCTTCACCACGAAGGAAGTGGGCAAGGGGACCGGCCTCGGCCTTTCCATGGTTTACGGCATCGTCAAGCAGACCGGAGGCTTCATCTTCTGCGATTCGGAAGTCGGCAAGGGCACGACCTTCAGGGTCTTTCTGCCGCGCCACGTTCCCGGTGCGGAGGAGGTGGCGGAGGAGGAGGCTGCGGCCGCCACGGCCTCTGCGAAGCCCTCGTCGGCGGCCCGCGCCGAAGACGTGCAACGCGACCTATCCGGATCGGCCACGGTTCTGCTCGTCGAGGACGAGGATGCCGTCCGCATGGCTAACGTGCGCGCGCTTGCCTCGCGGGGTTACACGGTCCACGAGGCTTCATCCGGCGTCGAGGCCCTGGAAGTCTACAAGGACCTAGATGGTAAGGTCGATATTGTCGTCTCCGATGTTGTTATGCCCGAGATGGATGGTCCCACCCTCCTTCGGGAGCTTCTGCTTCTGCAGCCAGACATCAAGTTCATCTTCGTTTCGGGTTACGCGGAGGATGCCTTTGCCAAGAATCTGCCGGCCGACGCGAAGTTCGGGTTCCTGCCCAAGCCTTTCTCCCTCAAGCAGCTCGCGACCATCGTCAAGGAGATGCTCGAGAGCGACTAGCCTGCCGTTGCGTCAGGCAATCTGCTTAACTGATAGGCATATTCTGGAAATGCCTAACAGATAGGCGATGCAGAAATACTCTGCCTACCGTTTCGTCAAGCGGACGGGGACGCCTGCATTCGTCATCACGAGGCGTGGGTGAGCATTGCGCCGCAATCCCATAGAATAAAACGATAAAGACGCCCGAGTATCCTCGGTTTTTCCGGCTGGCACGGGGATTGCAGCGCCTCTTGCGGTGCAACAACCCTTTCTCGGAGGTTTGACATGAGGGGTACTTACGGAACGATGACCGGAGCCTTGTCCGCTGGCTTGCTTGCAGCCAGTCTGACTTTCACTCCGGCGTCTGCACAGGACGACACCATCAAGGTCGGCATTCTGCATTCGCTCTCGGGCACGATGGCGATTTCGGAAACGACGCTGAAGGATACGATGCTCTTCCTCATCGAGGAGCAAAACAAGAAGGGTGGCGTTCTCGGCAAGAAGCTCGAAGCGGTGGTCGTTGATCCGGCTTCCGACTGGCCGCTCTTCGCCGAGAAGGCGCGCGAACTCATCTCGGTCAACAAGGTGGCAGCGGTATTTGGGTGCTGGACCTCGGTCTCGCGCAAGTCGGTGCTGCCGGTGTTCGAGGAACTGAATTCCCTCCTTTTCTACCCGGTGCAATACGAGGGCGAGGAAAGCCAGCGCAACGTCTTTTACACAGGTGCTGCACCCAACCAGCAGGCGATCCCGGCCGTCGACTACCTGATGAACGAGGAAGGCGTGGAGCGCTGGGTGCTTGCAGGCACCGACTACGTCTACCCGCAGACCACCAACAAGATCCTGCAGGCCTATCTCGAATCCAAGGGCGTGGCCTCGGATGACATCATGATCAACTACACGCCGTTCGGGCATTCCGACTGGCAGACGATCGTGACCGACATCAAGAATTTCGGTTCCGCAGGCAAGAAGACTGCCGTGGTCTCCACCATCAACGGCGACGCCAACGTGCCCTTCTACAAGGAACTGGCCAACCAGGGCATCAAGGCCGAGGACATCCCGGTCGTGGCCTTCTCGGTGGGTGAGGAGGAACTCGCCGGCATCGATACCGGTCCGCTCGTCGGCCACCTGGCCGCGTGGAACTACTTCCAGTCCGTCGACAACGAGGCGAATGCGGCCTTCATCGAAGCCTGGAAGGCCTTCACCGGCGATTCCAATCGGGTGACCAACGACCCGATGGAAGCCCACGTCATCGGCTTCAACATGTGGGTGAAGGCGGTCGAGAAGGCCGGCACGACCGATGCGGACGCCGTCATCGACTCCATCGTCGGCGTATCCGTGCCCAACCTCACCGGCGGCTACTCGGCCATGATGCCCAACCACCACATCACCAAGCCGGTGCTGATCGGTGAGATCCAGGCCGACGGCCAGTTCGAGGTGGTTTGGGAGACGTCCGGGCTCGTCGTCGGCGACGAATGGTCGGACTATCTGCCAGACTCCAAGGACCTGATCGCCGACTGGCGTGCCCCGATGTCGTGCGGCAACTTCAACGTCGCGACCGGCAAGTGCGGCGGCAAGGGCATCAACTAGGCATCTGACACGGTCTCCTCCCAAGTGACCGATCCGGGCGGGCCCAATCAGCCCGCCCGGAGAACCGGCAACCGCAGCGACGGACCCGCACCGACATGAAATTCCTGCGTCTACTCGGCCTGTTCCTCATCCTTGCCGCCGCGCCGCCGGCGAACGCACAGACCGACGAAACCGCGTTGCGCGGCGTCATTGCCGGGTTTGCGAACTCGAAGAATTTCCGCGATACCGAACAGATCGTGCGCGAACTCGCCGCCACCGGCGATCCGGCCGTCTCCCGTGTGCTCAATGGACTAGCCGACGGTAATCTCAGTTTCCGCAAGTCCGACAAGGCCGTGTTCATCATCCGCGAGCGCGCGGGCAAGGCAACCTTGCTCGACCCGCTGTCGGGGGAGGAAGCGGCCCAAGTGTCCAGCGGCGAGATCACCAAGGTGAAGGTCAACAACGGCCTGCGCCGCTCGATCCGCGACGTGCTGGCAACGCTCACGCTCGGCTCGCCAGACCCGGGCGTCAGGCAAAGGGCCGTAAACACCATGTTCGCGGCGCCCGATCCGTCCGCGATCGAAGCACTCGATGCGGCCATCGAGGCCGAGACCGTGGCTTCCGTAAAACGGAGCATGATCGACGCCCGCGCCGCTGCCGTACTGGCCTCCGATCGACCCGAGGCGGAGATGCTCGAAGCGATCTCCGCCATCGCCGCGAGGGGCGACCGCGCCGCGCTCTCGCTGCTTGTCGGCTATCAGGCTCGCGCCGAAGGCGCGCCGAGAGACGCAGCCGCCGCGGCGATCGCCGGCATGCAGACAACGCTCGCCGCCTGGAACGCCGCGCAGAACGTCTGGTTCGGCATCTCGCTCGGTTCCGTCCTTCTGCTCGCGGCCATCGGCCTCGCGATCACTTTCGGCGTGATGGGAGTCATCAACATGGCCCATGGCGAGATGGTGATGCTGGGCGCCTACACGACCTTCGTGGTGCAGAACGTAATCCGGGCGTCGTTCCCGGAGCTGTTCGACTGGTCGCTGGTGATCGCGCTTCCGCTCGCCTTCCTGGTCGCCGGGGCGGTCGGTCTGGTGATCGAGCGCGGGCTTATCCGGTTCCTCTACGGCCGCCCGCTGGAGACGCTGCTTGCCACCTGGGGCGTGTCGCTCATCCTGCAGCAATCTGTGCGCTCGATATTCGGCCCCACCAATCGCGAGGTAGGCAATCCCTCATGGATGTCCGGGTCCTTCCAGCTTGGTGAGATGGCAATCACCTGGAACCGGCTCTGGATCGTCGCCTTCTCGCTCGCGGTCTTCGCGCTGCTGCTCTACATCTTCAACCGCACGCCGTGGGGCCTGCAGATGCGCGCCGTCACCCAGAACCGGCGCATGGCCTCGTCCATGGGCATCCGCACGCCCTGGATCGACGCCTTCACCTTCGCGCTAGGGTCGGGGATCGCGGGCATCGCCGGCGTCGCGCTCAGCCAGGTCGACAACGTCTCGCCCGACCTCGGCCAGAGTTACATCATCGACTCGTTCATGGTCGTGGTCTTCGGCGGCGTCGGCAACCTGTGGGGCACGCTCGTGGGAGCGTTCTCGCTCGGCATCCTCAACAAGTTCCTCGAACCCTATGCCGGGGCGGTGCTTGGCAAGATCCTCGTGCTCGTCCTCATCATCCTGTTCATACAGAAGCGCCCGCGCGGCCTGTTCGCGCTGAGGGGCAGGGCGGTGGAAGCATGATCACGGCGCGCTTCTTTGCAGGCGGGCTCACCCTGCGCATCCAGATCGCGCTCGCCATCCTCCTGGCCGTGGCGGTGCTGGTTCCCGTGCTGCACCTCGCGCTGCCGCCGACAAGCGCGTTCCATGTTCCCGCCTACATGGTCGCGCTGGTCGGGAAGTATCTGTGCTACGCCCTGCTTGCGCTCGCCCTCGACCTCGTCTGGGGCTACTGCGGCATCCTCTCGCTCGGTCACGGCGCGTTCTTCGCGCTCGGCGGCTACGCGATGGGCATGTACCTCATGCGCCAGATCGGCAGCCGCGGCGTCTACGGCAACCCGACCCTGCCCGACTTCATGGTCTTCCTGAACTGGAAGGAACTTCCTTGGTACTGGTACGGCTTCGACCAGTTCTGGTTCGCTGCGCTCATGGTGATGCTGGCCCCCGGCCTGCTCGCCTTCGTGTTCGGATGGTTCGCCTTCCGAAGCCGCGTGACCGGCGTGTATCTGTCCATCATCACGCAGGCGATGACCTACGCCCTGCTGCTCGCCTTCTTCCGCAACGACATGGGTTTCGGCGGCAACAACGGCCTCACCGACTTCAAGGACATTCTCGGCTTTTCGGTGCAGGCCGGCGAGACCCGCGCCGCCCTGTTCTCCGCCAGCGCCGTCGCACTGGCGCTGGGCGTGCTCCTCGTCGCCTCGATCTCCTCGTCGAAATTCGGAAAGCTGATGATCGCCGTGCGCGACGCCGAAAGCCGCACGCGCTTCATCGGCTGGCGCCCGGAGAACATCAAGCTCTTCGCCTTCACCGTCTCGGCCGTCATGGCCGGCGTGGCCGGCGCGCTCTACGTTCCGCAGGTCGGCATCATCAATCCGGGCGAGTTCGCGCCCGCCAACTCCATCGAGGTGGTCGTCTGGACCGCCGTCGGTGGGCGCGGCACGATCGTCGGGCCGATCATCGGTGCGCTGCTGGTCAACGCCGGCAAGAGCTGGTTCACCGCCGTCCTCCCCAATGTATGGCTCTTCGCTCTGGGCGGACTGTTCGTCGCCACAACCCTGTTCCTGCCGAAGGGCATCGTCGGGACGCTGGACCAGTGGCGCGCGAGGCGGCGCGACGGCAGGATCGCGAGAGCGATGCCACCGGAACCGCCTGCTTCGCCAGCCCCCGCCGAGCCCGTCATCGTGCGCGTGACGCCGAAAGCGCCGCCCTCGCGCGACGCTGGCCCCGAACCACAGCCGGCGGAGTGATCGCATGAGCCGCAGCAACACGATCCTCTATCTCGACGGTGTGTCGGTCTCCTTCGACGGCTTCAGGGCCATCAACAACCTGTCCCTCGTGCTGGAGAAGGGCGAGATGCGCGCCATCATCGGCCCGAACGGCGCCGGCAAGACCACGATGATGGATATCATCACCGGCAAGACCCGGCCGGACGCGGGGGAGGTGTTCTTCGACGGCGATATCGATCTCACCCGCCACGACGAGGCCGACATAGCCATGATGGGCATCGGCCGGAAATTCCAGAAGCCGACAGTGTTCGAGAGCCACACGGTCGAGGATAACCTGGTGCTCTCGCTGAAGGGCCCGCGTTCGATCTTCCCCGCGCTGTTCAACCGGACATCGGCGGAAGACGCGGCGCGCAACGACGAGATTCTGGCGACTGTCCGGCTCGAGGCGAAACGCCATGACCTGGCGGCCAATCTCTCGCACGGCCAGAAGCAATGGCTGGAGATCGGCATGCTGCTCGCGCAGGACCCGAAACTGCTGCTGGTCGACGAGCCCGTCGCCGGCATGACGGATTCGGAGACCGAGGAGACGGCGCGGCTGCTCAAGGATATCGCGAAGACGCATTCCGTCATCGTGGTCGAGCACGACATGCATTTCGTGCGCGAGCTTGGCGTGAAGGTCACCTGCCTGCACGAGGGCTCTGTGCTGTCGGAAGGCCCGCTCGACTTTGTCTCGGCGGATGAGCGCGTCATCGAAGTGTATCTGGGGAGGTGAGATGCTGACCGTAACCGATGCAACCCTCCATTACGGCGCCGCGCAGGCGCTGCGCGGAGTGTCGATAAAGGCCGACGCGGCTAAGATCACCTGCGTGCTCGGCCGCAACGGCGTCGGCAAGACCAGTCTGATGCGGTCAATTGTCGGCCACCATCGGCTGAGCTCGGGCAGCATCGAGTTCGAGGGCAGGGCGCTCGACCGCAGCGCCGCCTACGATCGCGCGCGGACGGGCATCGCTTTCGTGCCGCAGGGCAGGGAGATCTTCCCGCTGCTGACGGTCCGCGAAAACCTGGAAACCGGCTATGCGCCGCTCAAGCGGGGCGACCGCACGGTTCCCGAGCATGTCTTCGAGCTGTTTCCGGTGCTGAGGGAGATGCTGTCGCGGCGCGGCGGCGACCTGTCCGGCGGCCAGCAGCAGCAGCTCGCCATCGGGCGGGCGCTCACCATGCGCCCGAAGCTGCTGGTGCTCGACGAGCCGACCGAGGGCATCCAGCCGTCCATCATCAAGGATATCGGCCGCGCCATCCGCTATCTGCGCGACACCGCCGGAATCGCCATCCTGCTTGTCGAGCAGTACCTCGACTTCTGCCGCGAACTCGCCGACGAGGTCTATATTATGGACCGCGGGCTGGTTGTGCACCAGGGTCCAGCAGGGGACCTCGACCTGCCCGAGGTGAGGCGGCACCTGACGGTGTGACGCCACTCGCCTCGCGGCCCGGCCGGTGCTATCAAGCCGGCATGCGCGCGGTGCTCATGGGCATTCTTGGCTTTATCCTCGGTGCGGCGGGATCGCTCGTCGCGCTCCTGCTTGGCTACGGGATATTCTCGGCCGTCACCGACTACCACGATTTCGAAGGCGCCACCGCGATGGGGCTCGCTTCAATCTCGCCGTTTGTTGCTCTGGGCTGCGGCATCGCCGTGGCCGCCTATTTCGTGACTCTGGCGCGCCCCCGCGCTTGAGCGGGTTTACGTTCCGTTAACCAATCGGGAGCAGCCTTGTAGCGGGAGGACAACCCAAGGGAGAACAGTCATGTTCGTGCCCTGTGCCGGTCTTCCGCGTTCCGCAGTCCTCGCCGCCTCAATCGCTATTTCGGCCGCCGCCGTCTGCACGCCGGCGCTGGCGCACGACGCGTTGCCAACCGCGGCGATGCCCAATGGCTGGGCCTATCCGATTTCATGCTGCTCCGGTTATGACTGCCGGGAAGTTCATGCGGCCGATATCATCGAAGGACCGCAGGGGTACGTCATAAAAACGACCGGCGAGGTCATCCCGATGACGGACCGCAAGGTGCGGCAGTCCCCCGACGGCCAGTTCCACTGGTGCTCGCTCGCGGGTAAGGCCGATGGCAAGACGATTTGCCTCTTCGTGCCGCCCCGCGCCTACTGAGCCAAACGTCTCCTGACGAACTGGTGTCAGGAGCGGTGTGCTAGCTTCCTTCGTATGGCAAGGAGGCTATCCATGATACTGAGAGGAAGCTGCCACTGCGGCGCAACGCAGTTCGCAGTGCCGCAGGCACCTAGATCCGTAACGTTTTGTACCTGCTCGAACTGTTCAAAGCGAGGCGCCTTGTGGGCGTACTATCCGGCCGCCGAGTTCACACTCCTAACGCCGCGCGACAAGGTCGCGACCTATCAGTGGAGTGCGAAGATCGGCAAATTCAACTTCTGCCCCGTGTGTGGCAACTCCACGTTCTGCGAGGTCCCCGACTTCTCGACTGGCGAGCCGGATTTCGACCGGCCGATCGTGTCGGTCAATGCGCGGTTGTTCGACGATTTCGACCTCGACGCCGTTCCCGTCGAGGTGATCGACGGCAAGAACCTCTGGTGAGGTCTACCACTCGCCGGTGTTGGGCATCGACGCCCACGGTTCCTGCGCGGGCAGCGGTTCGCCTTCCTGCAGCAGTTCGATCGAGATGCCGTCCGGCGAGCGCACGAAGGCCATGTTGCCGTCGCGCGGCGGCCGGTTGATGGTCACCCCGGCGTCCATCAGGCGCTGGCAGGTCTCGTAGATGTTGTCGACCTTGTAGGCGAGGTGGCCGAAATTGCGGCCGCCGGAATAGGCTTCCGGGTCCCAGTTATAGGTGAGTTCCAGCTCGGGCGCGCGTGCCTGCGATGAGCTTGCCTTCTCCTTCGGCGCGGCGAGGAAGATCAGCGTGAAGCGGCCCTTCTCGTTGTCGAAGCGCCGGACCTCCTCCAACCCCAGCTTGTTGCAGTAGAAGTCGAGCGACTGCTCGACGTCGGTGACCCGGACCATGGTGTGGAGATAGCGCATCTGGTGTCCTTCCGCTTTCCGAGGGCAGGACGGTAGATAGGGCCACCGGGCCGTCTTGGGCAAGCCGCGCCGACGGTCGACGCGGCAAAAGGAGTCGATCCGCTTCTTTCCGCTGCGGCAGGTGTTGAAAATCGAAATCCGGCCCTTGCTAAGACGGGAAGGCTAAGTGTTATCCTGTCTGGCAAGAATCAGTCGGGTTTGCTGATCGAGTTGGCTTCCAGAAAGGTTGCGTTCGGATGGGGGAAAAGTCCTCTCCAGAGAGGCAGGAGGCCAGGGATGAGACCTTGGCACGCGACGACGGCACGGATGTCGGCGCCCTTATCGAACTTTCCGGTGCGATCAAGTGGTTCGACGTCGCCAAGGGCTACGGTTTTATCCTGCCCGACGACCCCCACCACGGCGATATTCTTCTCCATGTGACCTGCCTGCGACGGGACGGGTTCCAGACCGCGCTGGAGGGCGCGCGCGTGGTGGCGCTCGCCAAGGAGGCGGATCGCGGGTTGCAGGCGTTCAAGATACTCTCGATGGACACCTCCACCGCGGTGCATCCGTCCGAGCAGCCCGGGCAGCGCACCCACGTTTCGGTGACGCCGGAGAGCGGGCTCGAGCGCGCACTCGTAAAATGGTTCAATCGCACCAAGGGTTTCGGCTTCCTGACCCGCGGCGACGGCACGGAAGACATCTTCGTGCACATGGAAACGCTGCGCCGCTACGGAGTGACCGAGTTGCGGCCCGGCCAGGTCGTGCTCGTCCGCTTCGGCCGCGGCGACAAAGGCCTTATGGCCGCCGAAATCTACCCGGATATGGGCACACTTCCGGCCGCGCACTGAGCGCGGGCGAGCGGGTGCGTCCTTGATGCCGAAGAAACTGTTTCATGACGCCGCGGCCCTGCTGGCGGCGTTTGTCCTGGGGCTTCTGCTCGCCTCGGGCAGCGCTGCGGCCCAAGGGCAGCCCATGCTGCTTCCGGTCGATCCGGCGCCGCTGGTTGCCGAGACCGCCAACGGCGAACAGCGGTTTTCGATCGAGATTGCCGCGACTCACGCCGAACGCTCGGCCGGACTGATGCACCGGCGCATAATGCCGGACGACCGGGGCATGCTCTTCGTGTTCGAAGAAACGCGGCCCGTCTCCTTCTGGATGAAGAACACGCCGATGCCGCTCGACCTGATCTTCATCGGCGAGGACGGCGTCGTCAGGGCCCTCCTGCAGGGGATACCTTTCTCCGAGGCGCCGATCGGGCCGGCCGAGCCCGTGCGTTTCGTGCTTGAACTCAAGGCCGGAACCGCGCAAAAGGCGGGCATCGCCGTGGGCGATCGGCTGCGGCATCCGCGGATCGATGAAGCCGCCGGCGCGAATTGACGAAGACGGGGGTCCGGCCGCCGGCAATGCAGTTTTTTTCGCATGACGGATTTCGTCTTGCCTATCTCGACGAAGGCGAGGGCGATCCGGTCCTTCTTCTGCATGGTTTTGCCTCCAGCACCGGCGTCAACTGGGTCGGTCCCGGCTGGGTGAAGACGCTGCGCGAGGCGGGCTACCGCGTAATCGCCTTCGATCATCGCGGACATGGAAGATCGTCCGTCAGCTACGAGCCGTCCGACTACACGCCTTCGAAGATGGCGGGTGATGGTGCGACGCTGCTCGATGAACTCGGTATCGAACGGGCCCACGTCTTCGGCTATTCGATGGGCGCGCGTGTCGCGGCGTTCCTGGCGCTTGAATACCCGAAGAGGGTCGCCACGCTGATCTTCGGCGGGCTGGGCCTCGGAATGGTGGAGGGTGTGGGCGACTGGGACCCGATCGCCGACGCACTGGTGACCGAAGATTCCACAACGATACCTCATCCGCGCGGCAGGATGTTCCGTGCCTTTGCCGACCAGACGAAGAGCGATCGGCATGCGCTCGCGGCCTGCATCAAGGCCTCGCGGCAGGAACTCACCCGCGAAGAGGTGGCTCGCATCGAGCAACCGGCCCTGGTGGCTGTTGGCACGAAGGACGAGATCGGCGGGCCGGCAACGCCATTGGCGCAATTGCTGCCCCGCGGTGAGGCGTTCGACATCGTCGGCCGCGACCACATGCTTTCCGTCGGCGACCGCACCTTCAAGGCGCGGGCGCTGGAATTCCTGAAGGAGCATCCGCTTTGATCGATCCGGTCTCGCACATCTTTACCGGCGCCGAAGGCAACAGGCTCGCTGCCGATATCTGGGGCGGAAGCGGACATCCGGTGATCTTCCTGCATGGAGGCGGCCAGACGCGGCGCGCGTGGGACAACACGGCCCGACGCGTCGCGGCGCACGGCATGCGCGCGATTTCGGTCGATCTGCGCGGCCACGGCGAGAGCGATTGGGTGGCAAGCGGCAACTACACCTTCGCGCGCTATGGCGAGGATGTCGCGGCCGTGACCCGGCAGGTGGCGGACATGTTCCATGCTGCGCCCTCGGCGGTCGGCGCGTCGCTGGGCGGTCTCTCTTCGCTCGCCGCGCAACACCGCCACGGACCGCTCTTCCAGTCGCTGGTGCTGGTCGACATCACGCCGCGCATGGACCCCGAGGGCGTGGCCAAGATCCAGGGCTTCATGGGCGAGCGTATGGACGAGGGCTTCGCGACGCTCGAGGAGGCGGCGGAGGCCATCGCGAGCTACCTGCCGCACCGCAAGCGCCCGATGTCGCTCTCCGGCCTGCGCAAGAACCTGCGGCTCGGCGAGGATGGGCGTTTTCGCTGGCACTGGGACCCGGTCTTCCTGAAGGGCCCACAGAACATAAACACCGGCGCGCGCGAACTGATGCAGGAACTGCTCGATGGCCTGCCCGACCTGCACATTCCGGTTCTTCTCGTTCGCGGCATGCAGTCGGAACTCGTGCACGAACGCTATGCCCAGGAATTCGTCGAGCTGGCGCCGGCCGCCAGCTATGTCGACGTGGGCGGTGCCGGCCATATGGTCGCCGGCGACAGGAACGACGTCTTCTGTTCCGCGATTCTCGACTTCCTGACCGACCGACAGGCTGCCTGACGCCGGCTAGCCCGCCCGCAGCCAGCCGTCATCGAAGGCGACCGTGGCGACGCCCGCGAATCGACGGGCGCGCTCCAGCTCCGCTTCCAACTGGACAATCATCGCCTTGGATACGCGCACGCCCGGCTCCGGCCAGAAGGCGCGCACGGCCAGCCGGTCCGTCGCACGGTCGGCCTTCATGTCGATGCGCCCGACGATCTTCTCCCCGCGCATGACCGGAAAGACGTAGTAGCCGTATTTGCGCTTGGCCTCCGGAACGAAGACCTCGATGCGGTAATGGAAGCCGAACAGCCGCTCGGCGCGCTTGCGGTCACGCAGCAGCGGATCGAACGGGCTGAGGATACGCAGCCGGGTAGGCGGTTCCGGCGGCTGCGCGATCGCGTCGAGCGAGCCGGCAAAGGCGAAGGAAGGCTGACGCTTGCCGTCCACGCCCTCCACCAGCAGCTTCTCCAGTTCCCCGACGTGCGCCCTGGTCCAGGCGTCCACCTCGGCGGGCGTGAGCAGTTTCCAGAACGCCATGATCTCGCTGCGCGTCCCGATGCCCAGTCTTTCCAGCGCGCTCCGGCACGCCCAGTCGATGAATTCCTCGCGCGTGACGGTGCGCCCGAAATGCTCCGGCGGAATCACACGCTCGGTGAGGTCGTAGACCTTCTGGAAGCCTTCGCGGCGTGCGATCGCGAGTTCGCCCGTGCGCCACAGATACTCGAGCGCCGCCTTGGACGGGTGCCAGTCCCACCAGCCCGTGTTGGGCTTGTCGCCCTCGAAGTCGCGCGCCAGCATCGGCCCCTCGCTGGCAACCTTGTCGAGCACGCGGCTGAGGTCGTCGTCAAAACCCTCCTGGCCGAAGTGATCTTTCCAGCGGGTGCGCAATGTAGCCTTCTGCTGCTCGAACCGGTGCTTCCAGTAGGGGAAGAAGGCGGTCGGAATGATCGAGGCGTCATGCGTCCAGTTCTCGAAAAGCAGCCGATCCTTCTCCACGAGATGGGCGAGGTGCTTTTTCCGGTAGGTCTGGTTGCGGGCGAACAGGATGTGATGGTGGGCCCGCTCGACAGTGTTGATGCTGTCGACCTGGACGAATCCCAGCCGCTCGATTGCCTCGTACAGGCCGTGCTTGCCCCAGGTGCGCGCCGGCGGATCGCTGAGGCCCTGCCTGGCGATGAAGAAACGTCTTGCCTGGGAATTGCTGACGATATGGGACATGTGCGGGGACTGGACTGATCTGACCAGCCTTTCCACCCGAAAAGGGCGTCGCGATCAATCCGCCCGTCGCACGCTCCTGCCAAAACGCGGCAGCCGCTTCTCGCGGAAGGCGGCGCGGCCTTCGGCGTAGTCCTCGCTCGCGAAGGTGGCGGCGCCAAGCCGCTGCGCGAGTTCAATATCGGCCGCTGCGCCACTAAGAACGGCCCGAATCGCCGCCTTGGACGCGGCGATCGACATCGGCGCGTTGCCCGCGATTTCGGCGGCAAGCGCAGAAGTGCGCGCATCGAGTTCCGCGTCCGTAACCACCTCCGCCAGGAAGCCTATCTCTGCCGCCTTTCTTGCGTTGATGCGCGCGGCGCTGAAGGTCAGGTATCTGGCCATCTGCGGCCCGCAGGCGTGCACGATGTCCTGCATCGCATCCTGCGGATAGGCGAGGCCGAGTCTGGCGGCCGGCACGGCGAAAAGCGCATTGTCGGCAGCGATGCGGATGTCGCAGGCCGCCGCGATGCCGAAGCCGCCGCCGAAGCATACGCCGCGGATCGCCGCTATCGTGGGGATGGCGGCGTTGCGGATCGCCGCGAAGGCCGCGGAGTTGGCGGCTTCGTAGTCGCGCGCGGTAGCGGCGTCCCTGCGCAGTTCGTCGAACTCGGAGATGTCGGCGCCGGCCGAGAAATCCTTGCCCGCCCCGGATATCACCAGCACACTGGCGTCTCGCGAGGCGGCCGGAATAGTCTCGGCCAGCGCGCGCCACATGCGGGCAGTCAGGGCGTTCCTTCGTTCGGCCCGGTCGATGACGAGATGTGCGACGTCGCCGGCAAGCGTGAGCTTGAGGCCGGGTTCCTGGCGATCGGTCGGCTGCGGCATCGATAAATTCCCCTTGAAGGCAGGTTAAGGAAATTGCGGTTCAATTGGCTGGCGATCTGCAATATGTTCCTCCTCCTCTGGAGGCGGCAGTTGAGGCGCCTACTTCAGGCTATAGTGCAGTCTCCAGGCGAGATCGGGAGTGAGGCCAGATGAGCACGGAGCGTGTGTTTAGGTCCAGCACCTTGCAGCCGGTGGATCCGATCTGGAGCACCGTGCGCGCGGAAGCGACCGAGGCGGTCGAGAGGGATCCGCTGCTCGCGGCATTCCTCTATTCGACCGTTCTGAACCACGATTCGCTCGAGGACGCCGTCATCCACCGCGTTTCCGAGCGGCTCGACCACCCTGATATCGGCGCCGACCTCATCCGCCAGACGTTCAAGGCCATGCACCGCGAGGTGCCCGAGTGGAGCACTGTGGTGCGGGTCGACATCCAGGCCTATTACGACCGCGATCCGGCCTGCGACCGGTTCCTGATGCCCGTACTCTATTTCAAGGGCTTCCACGCGATCCAGACGCATCGCCTCGCGCACTGGCTATGGAACCAGGGACGCAAGGACTTCGCCCTTTATCTGCAGAGCCGTTCCTCGGCGGTGTTCCAGACCGACATCAATCCGGCGGCGCGCATCGGTAAGGGCATCTTCCTCGACCACGCGACCGGCCTCGTGGTTGGCGCAACGGCCGTCGTGGAGGATGACGTTTCCATCCTGCAGGGCGTGACGCTGGGTGGGACGGGCAAGGAGACGGGTGACCGCCATCCCAAGATCCGCCACGGCGTGCTCATCGGCGCGGGCGCCAAGATTCTCGGCAATATCGAGATTGGCCACTGCACGAAGGTCGCGGCCGGCTCGGTGGTGCTCAAGTCGGTCGAGAACAACAAGACGGTGGCCGGGGTTCCCGCCCGCATCGTCGGCGAGGCCGGCTGCGACGAGCCTTCGCGCGCCATGGACCAGTTGCTTGCCGGCTTGCCCGAGTGACCCTCGGGAAAGCGGTCGACGGGTGGAAACGACCGGCCCGGACTTTACATGATCGTCTGCAGCATGCCAGAAGCGCCGCAGAACGGCTGGCGGGACAATTCGCGGAGATCGATGTTTTGAAGCCCGAAGAAATCAGGAAGCTCGACGCCTATTTCAAGCGCACCTTTAACAACCCGTCACTCGAGGTGAAGGCGCGCCCGCGCAAGGACGACTCCTGCGAACTCTACGTCGGCGACGAATTCCTCGGAATCATCTTCAAGGATGAGGACGAGGGCGAACTCTCCTACAACTTCTCGATGGCGATACTCGACGTCGACCTGGGCTAGGCCGGACGAGGCAGCATCAGCTGCCGGTCTGCAGGAGTTCCAGCGCCCTGGCGCGCACGGCCGCATCGAGGGCGCGCCAGTTCGTCAGCATGGTTTCCGGAAAACGATAGGTCAGGCTCAACTGGTCGCCGATGTGTATGTCGCGCTCGCAGCCGGCAAGCGATTCACTGGCCGCAGCGCCGGTCAGGCAGCGCGCGACGAAGGGCTCCCGTCCCGCACGTTCGCCGACGACCAACGATTCGTTGAGGTAGCCCGATTCCGCGGAGAATGCGTAGACTCGCAGACCCGCCGCTGGCCCCGGCGCACCCGGAAGTTCGAGCAGCCGGCGATAGATCGGCTCCAGCCTTCCGCTCATGTCGCGCGACATCAGGCTCTCCTCGATCGTCACGAAGATGATGTTGCGGCGGTTGTCGCGGTTGTTGAATTCGTCTCGGTCGGCATGGGTGTAGCCCGTCATCTGCGGCCATTTGAGATAAAGGTCCAGGCGGTGGGCCTCTCCCGCACGGCGCGCCTTCTCGAGGCGGATCATGTTGGCCGGCACGGATAGCACATTGTTCCCGATGACTATTTCGAGGATCGTCGAATCCTCGGTATGGCCGACCGCCGTAATCAAACGGCCGAGAAGCTTGCCGCCGACGCTCATCACGACGGACGCGAGCGCCAGTGCGGCGAACACGTAGAAGATCCGCAGCATGAAGCGGGAATCGATGGTGCTGACGCCGTCGTGTCCAGCCGCAGCATTGGCCATGGTTCGCTTCCTTGTGAATGGCAGTTCCGCCCGCTGAAAACCACTGCGCGGGCCGATGGTCAGCTTGCGCAATCATGGTAAACGGAACGTGAAAGCCGATCGGCCGACGCACGAAATCGAACCTCAAGGAGGAACCCATGCCCCAGTACTCGATCGACGGCATCGCGCCCGATCTGGAGGACACCGAGTCGACCTGGATTGCGCCAGACGCCCAAGTGATAGGACGTGTGCGGCTCGGCCGCGGCTGCGGCGTCTGGTTCGGAGCGGTCCTGCGCGGCGACAATGAGCCCATCTCGATCGGCGAGGGCAGCAACGTCCAGGAACTGACGGTCATCCATACCGATCCCGGTTATCCGGTGACGGTCGGCCGGGGCTGCACGATCGGCCACCGCGCCATCCTTCACGGCTGCACGATCGGCGACAACAGCCTGGTCGGCATGGGAGCCATCATTCTCAACGGCGCCCGCATCGGTCGCAATTCGCTTGTCGGGGCAGGGGCACTGGTCACCGAGGGGAAGGAGTTCCCGGACAACTCGCTGATCGTGGGATCGCCCGCGAAGGT
Source organism: Pseudomonadota bacterium (assembly GCA_023435335.1). Classification (GTDB taxonomy): domain Bacteria; phylum Pseudomonadota; class Alphaproteobacteria; order Rhizobiales; family Rhizobiaceae; genus RCIO01. Next base: position 194 of record JAEYRU010000115.1, on the reverse strand, counting down.
GGTCCGCGAACTCGACGAGACGGCTGTCGCGGGCCTGGCCCGTTCGGCGGAAGGCTACGTCGCCAACGGGCAGCGTTTCAGGAAAGGATTGAAGCCGCTCTGATGGCCCCCGACCCCTCTCAATAGAAGCGGAGCCGGCCCTGGGGTGGGCCGGCTCCTCGAGCCCGGGCGTTGGGGACGGGGAGGGTGGGGAC
>JAEYRU010000099.1 GCA_023435335.1 Pseudomonadota bacterium | reverse complement strand
TCCCCCGTCGCAAGCCGGACGTCCTCGGCCTCGACGCGGCTCCCGCCGGCGCAATAGAGCGTCAGCTTCTCCAGCTCGGCCCGGGTGGCCAGCCGGTCGCCTCCCAAGGCAGATTTCAGCAGCTGGCGCGCGTCGAGCGAGATCGACAACCCTGCGCGCGCCAGTTCCTCGTCGATCAGCCGGTCGATGCCGCGCGCGTCGTCAGCGTAGCAGGGCAGCGCCATCGCGGCCGCCGCCGCCTCCACCGTGGCGCGCAATGCTGATCCCTTTTTCAGGTCGCCCGCCTCGATCAGAACCACGGCGTCCTGGACCGGCGTGTCGAGCAGCGCCTTCACCGATTCGGCAAAGCCCTTCTCGGCCCCGGCATCGAGCACCCAGATGAGCCGCTGCGCGGCGAACATCGGTACCGTGCGCGCCTCGTCGACCAGCCGGCCCGGCTCTGCGTCGAGTACGGCGGCCGACAGCTTGACCACCGAGAAGGGGTCGTCGAGAGGGAGCCCCGTGGCGGCCGCGAAGCGCTTTGCCCGCTCCGAGACAAGCCCCCTGTCGGGACCATAGATGAGCACGATGCGCGCGCCTGGGTCGGGCCTGCCCAACCAGCCATCGACCTCGTGTGCCTTCTTCTGTGCCATGCGTCTCGCTAGCACGGAACGCCGGCGATGCGAATCCCTTTCCCAGCGGGCGGCGGGACGGCAAGCTTGCGGCGCGGACTGCGCCGTGGTAGGCCTGTTCCCTGTTTGTTCGGAGCCGTCAATGACACGTCGAGCTGGCAGTGCCGATCTGCCGCTTCATAACGGGCGCGTTCCGGCCTGGCTCGGCCAGCGCATGGCGCGGCTTGGCGCAGTGATTGCGCAGACGATCGTGCATCACTACGGGCGCGACGAGTTTCTGCGCCGGCTTTCGCATCCGTTCTGGTTCCAGTCTTTCGGCGCCGTCATGGGCATGGACTGGCACTCCTCGGGCATCACCACCTCGGTCATCGGCGCGCTGAAGCGCGGCCTGGCGCCGCTTTCTGGCGAACTCGGCATCCATGTCTGCGGTGGCCGCGGCAGCCATTCGCGGCAAACGCCAGGCGAACTGACCGCGCTGGCGGAGCGTACCGGCTTCGACGGTGACGCGCTCGTCCGCGCCAGCCGCCTGGTCGCGAAGGTGGACAGCGCGGCGGTGCAGGACGGGTTCGAGCTGTACCTGCACGGCTTCTTCGTCGCCGACGACGGCAAGTGGGTCGTCGTGCAGCAGGGCATGAAAGGGGAGAGCCGGTTGGCGCGCCGGTATCATTGGCTTTCCGAGGGCCTGCGGAGCTTCGTCGAGGCGCCGCACGCGGCGATCGAAGGGTCAGGTCGGGGGAACATCGTCAACCTTACCGACCGGCGTGCGGCAGACTCGCGCCGCCGCCAGGTCGAATTGCTGGGCACCATGGGTGCCGGCGGTATCGTCAGCGAAGTGGCCTCGCTCGAGCACCTGCCGCCGCCGGAGCCGGTGGAGCCGATGCTGCCATACCTGGTCATGCCCACGCATCACGACGTGCGGCCCAAGGATGTCATGTTGCGGCGGCTGCACGGCGCGCTCGCGGCGGCAGCCGAAAGCGCTCCTGCCGATTTCGCCGACCTTCTCCTCGTTCCGGGCGTGGGCGCGCGCACCATCAGATCCCTGGCGATGGTTGCCGAAGTGGTGCATGGCGCGCCGTGCCGCTTCGCCGATCCGGCGCGTTTCTCACTCGCCCATGGCGGCAAGGACCGGCACCCCTATCCGGTGCCAACGAAAACCTATGACGAGACCATAGCGGTGATGAAATCCGCGATCGGGCAGGCGAAACTCGGCAATGAGGAGAGGCTGAACGCGATCCGTCGTCTGGACGACGAGGCCCGTCGTCTGGAGCGAATCGCTACCGGCCCGTCGCTGCAGGAGTTCGTATCGGAAGAGTTCCGCCGCTCGCCCGACTATGGCGGGCGTAGCGTATTCGGCTGGGAAAAGCGGCCGGGCGCGACGGCTGCCCTCTCGCCCTGACGATATTATGGCGGTTTTCCGATGAGGAAACTGGAGCGGGCGAAGGGATTCGAACCCTCGACCCCAACCTTGGCAAGGTTGTGCTCTACCCCTGAGCTACACCCGCTCGCGCGGCCCCAACTGGGATACGGGGCCGCAAGCCGCGCCTATATGGCCGAACTCCCCCGCGATTGCAACAGGGAAATGGAGGCGCGCCGGTCGCGTCCCGGACGCCCGGATGGCCGACACCGTCGCGCTGCCGCGGGGATTGCCATCTCCGGCGAATCTTTCCTAAACAGCGGCACGAGATCGGGCGAGCCGCAAGGGCGACAGCATGCCGAAGAGCCGCGAAGAGCTGCTTTCATACCTGGAGGGCCTGGGCATTGCGACGTGCACCTACGACCATCCGCCACTGTTCACGGTGGAGGATTCGCAGGCGTTGCGCGGCGAGATCCCGGGGGGCCACACCAAGAACCTGTTTCTCAAGGACAAGAAGGACAATTTCTTCCTGCTGACGGTCCACGAGGAAGCTACGGTCGACCTCAAGCAGATCCACCACGTGATCGGGGCATCGGGGCGCGTGTCGTTCGGCCGGGCGGAGATGCTCATGGAATTGTTGGGCGTCGCGCCGGGATCGGTGACCATATTCGGCCTGATCAACGATACGCAGCACCGCGTGCGGCCGTTTCTAGACGCAGCGCTCATGGAACAGGAAACGATCAACGCCCATCCGCTCACCAACGAGGCCACCACGGCAATCGGACGCGATGACCTCTTGCGGTTCATCGCGGCGACTGGCCACACGGCCCCAATCTTGAAACTGTCGGCGTGATGGCCACATTTGGTGCGACTCGCCGCCATGGGCGGCACGGGGCCCCGAGGGCTTGAAAGGCAGGACGACATGAGTGGGGACAATGGTTTCGGCTTCGCAGGCGGGCGGCGCGGCGGCCAGCCGAGCAGCAATGCGCCCGAGCCCGCGGCGGGCTTGATTTCGGACACAAGCACGGCCGCCTTCCAGGCGGACGTGCTGCAGGAATCGCGCAAGCAACCGGTCCTGGTTGATTTCTGGGCGCCCTGGTGCGGGCCGTGCAAGCAGCTGACCCCGGTGCTGGAGCGGGCTGTGCAGGCGGCCGGCGGGCGTGTGAAGCTGGTCAAGATGAATATCGACGATCATCCCGCCATCCCTGGCCAGCTCGGAATTCAGTCGATCCCGGCCGTGATCGCATTCAAGGACGGCCAGCCCGTGGACGGCTTCATGGGTGCAATCCCGGAAAGCCAGGTGAAGGAGTTAATCGAAAAGGTCGCCGGCAAGGGCGGCCCGGACCTGGCCGAGGCGCTGCAAGCGGCCGAGCAGGCACGCGCCGCCGGCGACATGCAGGCTGCCGCCGAAATCTATAGCCTCGTCCTCGAGCATGAGCCGGACAATGTCGCCGCCATCGCGGGAATGGCCGATCTCCTGTTCGACAGCGGCGACAGCCAGGCCGCGCAGCAGATTCTCGATCAGGCACCGGAAGCCAAGCGGGATGATCCCGCACTGGCCGCGGTACGGGCCCGGATCAGGCTCGCCGAGCAGGTTGCCGCGCTGGGCGACCCTGTCGCGCTGGAACGGCGGCTGATGAATGATCCCAAAGACCATCAGGCACGCTTCGACCTGGCGATGATCCAGAACGCCCGAGGCGAAAGGGTGGCGGCCGCCGACAGCCTGCTCGCGATCATCAAGGCGGATCGCGGCTGGAACGACGATGCGGCGCGCAACCAGTTGCTGACCTTCTTCGAAGCCTGGGGCATGACCGACGAGGCCACACTGGCCGCGCGACGCAAGCTGTCGTCGCTGCTGTTTTCCTGACGCAAATGGCGGGCGCGCCATTGCGACGCCGCCGTGACGCGCCAGATAGTGCACAGATGAGGCTTAGACCGGCCGGAACGGAGACGAGCCGTGCGAGCGGGTAATGCGCAGTATCTGAAGGAAAAGGACTTCCCGGACCACGTACCCGTGTTTCCGCTTGCGGCGGCGCTGTTGTTGCCAGGTGGGCGCATGCCCCTGAACGTCTTCGAGCCGCGCTATCTGGAAATGGTCGACCATGCCATCGCCGGAAAGCGGCTGATCGGGATGGTGCAGCCGCGGCTCGACGGCGCGCTGCAGCAGGACGGCGAACCCGAACTGTGCGAAGTGGGTTGCATCGGTCGCATCACCTCATTTGCGGAAACCGGCGACGGTCGCTACCTCATCTCGTTACAGGGGGTCTGCCGCTTCCGTATCGAATCCGAGATGCACACCCGCACGCCCTACCGCCAGTGCCGCATCCTCCCCTTCCTCGGAGATCTGGACACGGAGGCCGGCGCAGCCGAGGTTGACCGCGCGGCGCTGCTCAAGGCCTTCCGCGCCTACCTCGAGGCGAACGCGCTCGAGGCTGACTGGGAAAGCGTCAGCCGCGCGGAGAATGCGACGCTTGTCAACGCGCTTTCTATGATGGCGCCCTACGGGCCAGCAGAGAAACAGGCGCTGCTCGAGGCTCCCGACCTGAAGACGCGCGCCGATACGCTGATCGCCATCACGGAAATGTCGCTGGCGCGCGAGGGCGACGAGGCGAGGACAAGGCTGCAATGAACGAAGACAACGGCCGCGAACGCAGATCGGCGATCGATCCGAAGCTGCTGGAACTGCTGGCTTGTCCGCTGACCAAGGGCCCGCTGAGCTGGGATGCCGCAAATAACGAATTGATCTCGCGCTCCGCGCGGCTTGCCTACCCGGTGCGCGACGGGATTCCCATCATGCTGCCTTCCGAGGCGCGGCGGATCGAGGCGTGAGGAGCCGGCCAACCGCCGGCAGCGTCCGCTGCGAGAATCAAGCCCAGTTGATTTGACGCGCGGTACCGCCACCCTAGTATTCCTGGGGCAGACGAACCCGGAGCCGACCATGAAGGATGCGCAACGCCGCCGCGGCGCGAGTTTGGTTCTCGCGGCCACGATTGTTGCCTCCGGTCCGGCCTTCGCCCATCACGGCTGGGCCTGGACTGAGAACGAGCCTTTCGAACTGACCGGGGTGGTCGAAGAGGTCTATGTCGGCAATCCGCACGTCACGCTGCGGGTGCGGGCGGAAGGTGGGCTCTGGCATGTCGACCTCGCGCCGCTTGCGGCAACCAGGCGTGCCGGATTTGACGAGGCTTCGGCCAACATTGGCGACGAGGTCACCTGCCTAGGCTTTCGCTCGCGCGACCACGGCCAGCGCAGCATGAAGGCTGCGCGCGTCGTCGTGGGCGGGAAGACCTACGATGTCTACCCCAACCGCGTTCCCGGCACCTAGCCGGTGGAGTGGCTGCAGGCGCTGCAGGACTGGCAGGTCGCCGCATCCCTGCGCCGATCGCTCTACGTCTATCCGCTTCTTAACGCGACCCACATCTTCGCGCTGACGCTGCTGGTCGGGGGCATCCTGCCGGCCGACCTGCGCATTCTCGGCGCCTTCCGCGACGTAGCAATCGCACCCTTCGTGCGGCTGATGACATCGATCGCGGCATTCGGAGCCGGCCTCGCGGTCCTCACCGGCTTCCTGCTCTTCTCGGTACAGCCGCTGGAATATGCCTTCAACCCCGCCTTCCTGACCAAGATTTCGCTCGTCGCGACAGGCATCGTCCTCGCGCTGGCGGTGCGCGCAAGCCAGTCCTGGCGGCTGCTTCTGGAAGACGGCCGAGTGCGCAGCGGATTGCGTGCCGCCGCAGTGACTTCGATCTGCATCTGGATCGGCGCGCTTGTCGCGGGCCGCTGGATCGCCTTCATCTGATGGGCCGGGCTCGGCCCCGCGGGGCGCGCTACCGCAGGCCCCGGGTGAACGCTACTAGGCCGACAGCGCCATGAACTTCGCGGCGACTGCGTCACCCATCGCGGCGGTGGAAACCTCCGTCATGCCGTCCGACATGATGTCCCGCGTCCGCAGGCCGTCATCCAGCACGCCCGCGATGGCGGCCTCGAGCCGATCCGCCTCGGCCACCATGCCGAACGAATAGCGCAGGCACATCGCGAACGAGGCAATCATCGCGATCGGATTGGCAATTCCTTTGCCGGCTATATCTGGGGCCGAACCATGCACCGGCTCGTACAGCGCCTTGCGCTTTCCGGTCCTGGCGTCGGGCGCGCCGAGCGACGCGGAAGGAAGCATGCCAAGCGAACCGGTGAGCATGGCGGCCACGTCGGAAAGCATGTCACCGAACAGATTGTCGGTGACGATGATGTCAAACTGCTTGGGCCAGCGCACCAACTGCATGCCGCCAGCATCGGCCAGCATATGGCTGAGTTCGACATCGGAATACTTCGCCTTGTGCGTCGCGGCCACGACCTCCTTCCACAAGACGCCGGACTTCATGACATTGTGCTTTTCCATCGAGCACACCTTGTTGGCGCGCGTGCGGGCCAGTTCGAAGGCGACGCCGGCAATGCGTTCGATCTCGTAGGTATCGTAGACCTGCGTGTCGATGCCGCGCTTCTGGCCGTTTCCGAGGTCGAGAATTTCCTTCGGTTCGCCGAAATAGACGCCGCCGGTCAGTTCGCGCACGATGAGGATGTCGAGGCCCTCGACCACCTCCTGCCTGAGAGAGGAGGAGGCGGCGAGCGCGGGATAGCATATGGCCGGCCGGAGATTGGCGAAGAGTTCCATGTCCTTGCGCAGGCGCAGCAAGCCGGCCTCGGGGCGTACCTCGTAGGCGACGCCGTCCCATTTCGGCCCGCCGACGGCACCGAACAGCACTGCATCGGCGGCCACGGCCTTGGCCATGTCGGCTTCCGAAATCGCCTGGCCGTGCGCATCGTAGGCGCTTCCGCCGACAAGCCCCTCCTCGGTTTCAAAGCCGGCGTCGAACCTGTCGTTCATCAGCGTGACGAGCTTGCGCACCTCGCCCATCGCCTCGGGGCCGATACCGTCGCCGGGAAGGAGGAGGAGCTTGCGCGATGCCATGGAGGAAGCCTCTTCGAGAGCGTAGATGAAAACGCGCCTAGCTAGCGGTCGGCGGACGCGAGCGCAAGCGGAGATCAGCTCCGTTTCAGCGCGGTGACCTCGATCTCGATCTTCATCTGCGGCTCGTTCAGCTCGCATACGATCATCGTGGCCGCGGGACGGATCTCGCCGAAAGTCTCGCCGAGGATAGGGAATACCCGTGCGACATAGGCGCGATCGGTAACGTAATAGTTCGCCCGTACCACATCGGACATCGCAAAGCCTGCCTTCGCGAGCGTATCGCCGATGGTCTTCAGGCAGTTGCGCGCCTGGTCCTCGACCGCGTCCGGGATTGTCATCGCGGCGTAGTCGTAGCCGGTCGTGCCGGCGACGAAGCACCAATCGCCCTGGACCACCGCGCGCGAATAGCCAGCGGTCTTCTCGAAGGGAGAGCCGGTGGAGATGAGCTTGCGCGGCATTCCGGCGTATCCGACCTTTGCCTCAGGCCCAGGGACGGCTATCGGCATTCCTCTTCTCGAAGCTGGCGATCGAATCCGCCTTCTCCAGAGTCAGGCCGATGTCGTCCAGTCCGTTGAGCAGGCAGTGGCGCCTGAATTCGTCGAGGTCGAACCGGATCACTCCTCCATCGGGGCCGCGGATCTCCTTGGCGGCCAGATCGACGGTTAGCGTGGCATTGGCGCCGCGCGAGGCGTCATCCATCAGCTTGTCGAGGTCTTCATGGCTGACCGTGATCGGCAGGATGCCGTTCTTGAAGCAATTGTTGTAGAAAATGTCGGCGAAGCTGGTCGAGATGACGCAGCGGATGCCGAAGTCGAGCAGTGCCCATGGCGCGTGCTCGCGGCTCGAGCCACACCCGAAGTTATCGCCGGCGACGAGAATCTGCGCCTTGCGGTAGGCAGGCTTGTTGAGGACGAAGTCCGGGTTCTCGGAGCCGTCCTCGTTGTAACGCATCTCGGCGAACAGGCCGGCGCCCAGGCCGGTGCGCTTGATCGTCTTGAGATAATCCTTGGGGATGATCATGTCGGTATCGACATTGACGATCGGCAAGGGCGCCGCGACGCCGGTGAGCGTGGTGAACTTGTCCATGATTGAGCCTGCTGGTCTGTCGTGCGGCCTGCTTTATACGAGGATTTTCGGCAACGCAAAGGGGCCGCCTCCAGCAGGTGGGCGGTCTCAGATCACATTCAGCTCGCGGAACGGCCGGTTTGCCGCGATCCGCTCGTACCCGAAGGCCGAACAATCCACGGTGAGGTAAGCGCCATGCACCACCAGTTCGGCGAGCGCCTTTCCGACGGCCGGCGCCTGCTGCAGCCCGTGGCCGGAGAAGCCGTTGGCGAAAAGAAGATTGGCGATCTCCGGATGCGGGCCGATCACTGCGTTCTGGTCGAGCGTGTTGAAGTCGTAGTGCCCGGCCCAGGCGCGCGACAGCTTGATCGCCTCGAAGGCGGGGATGCGCGTGGCAAGGACCGGCCAGATTGTGTCCTCGAACAGCGACCAGTCGGGCTCGAAATCCGCCGGGTCGGCGGCGACCTCGCCCTCTTCGTTCTCGGCTCCGCCGCAGATATAGACCGATCCCTCCGGCCGGACATAGATGCCGGTCGGGTCGACCAGCAGCGGCATGTCGTCGAACCGGTCGCGAGCCTCGAACACGAAGACGCTGCGCTTGCGGGGCTCGACCGGCAGGCGGATTCCGGCGAGCGACGCCACCCGCCCGGCCGCCGGACCGGCGGCGTTGACGACGATACCGGCGTCGATCTTCTCCCCCCCGGCGAGCGAGAGCGTCGAGATTCGGTCGCCGGTCAGCGAAATCGCCGTCACCTCGTCGTGAATGAATTCGACGGCGCGGCCGCGCAAGGCCTTGCGCAGGAGCGACAGCAGCGCATGCGCGTCGAACCAGCCTTCCCCGGACTGCCCCCAGGCTCCGGCCGCAATCCCGCCAGTTGACAGCCAGGGGAAGCGCCGGCCAAGCGCCGGGGCGTCCTCGAGCAGGATATCGGCGCCTTCCGCCTGCTGGAGGGCGTGATTGTGCGCGAGCACCGGCAGGCCGGCCTCGCCGGCGAGGATCAGGTAGCCCTTCTCGCGGAAGGCGATATCCGCATCCGGTCCGAAGCGTTCCCGGAGTTCGCGGAACAGGCCGAGCGTGAAGCGCGACAACCGGATGTTCTCTGCGATCGAGAATTGCTGGCGGATGGAGGCGCAGGAAAGCGTAGTGGCGGCGGTGGAGAAGCCGGGATCGCGCTCGATCAGCGCGATCGAGCCTGTGAAGCCTTCCTCGCGCAGGAAATAGGCGACGGAACTGCCGACGATCGCGCCGCCGACGATTGCGATGTCGAATCTTGCCAAGCCGGATCTCCTGTACCAGCCGGGACGGAAAATCAGCTTCGACGGTTAACCGCAAGGGGGGCGAATTGGGCCAGTATGTCACAGTGGCCCCGGAACGTGCGGCGGTGAGCGCGCGAGCCGTCCCCGCCGCCGTGATGCTTAGTGAAAATTGCGGCCTTTGGGCATGACCTCCTCGATCGCGCGGACAAGATCGCCCTGGTCGCGCGGATGTCGGCCGGCGACGCCTTGCAACTGGGCCTGCCGCTGCTTCGACACCGTGCGATGATCCTGGTCCACAGGGCGCTTGATCTCGTCCACCGGCGAGCGGAAATCGACCGACATGGCAGCTTCGGAGAGTTCCGAGAGGCGCCAGCTCAGGTCCTCGATGCGCTCGGCGACGACATGGATCACGCCGGAGGCCGACTGCAGCTTTCCCGTCACCTTGACGAGACGCGCGCCGAGAACGACGGGCCGGAACCGCTCGAAGACCTTCTTCCAGACGATGATGTTGGCGATGCCGGTCTCGTCCTCGAGCGTCATGAATATGACGCCCTTGGCCGTCCCCGGCCGCTGGCGTACCAGTACCAGTCCGGCAACCGAAACCCGCCTCCCGTTGGCAATCCCCGTCAACGCGTTGCCCGGCAGGACATGGTCGGCTTCGAATCCGGCGCGCAGAAACGACATCGGATGCGCCCTGAGCGAAAGGCCCAGCGAGCGATAGTCCTCGATGACATGCTGCCCGTCCGGCATGGCGGGCAGCAAGGTCTTCTGCTCGAGCGTGCTGAGATCGCTCACGCGCCCGTCGAGCAGCGGCATCGAGGCCCCCGCCTTGGCCCGGTCGAGCGCCCGCACCTCCCAGAGCGCGGCGCGCCGGTCGAGTCCGATGGAGCGGAAGGCGTCGGCATGGGCGAGTTGCTGCATCGCTCCAATCGAAAGGCCGCAGCGCAGCCACACCTCCCGCACAGAAGTAAAACCCGAACCCCGCACCCGCTCCAGCCGGAGCATGTCATCCTTACTCAGCCCCTTGATCTGACGCAGTCCGAGCCGCACCGCATGCCGTGTGCGGATTACACCGCGCATACTTTCATGCTTCGTGGCGATACGGCCGGGATCGAATGCCGCCTTCTCAAGCATGCAATCCCAGTTGGAGAGGTTGACATCCGGTTCCAGAACTTCGACCCCATGCTCGCGCGCGTCGCGGACGAGTTGCGACGGCGCGTAAAATCCCATGGGTTGTGAGTTAAGGATCGCCGCGCAGAACACATCCGGGTAGTAGGCCTTGAACCAGCAGGATGCGTAGACCAGCAACGCGAAGGAAGCCGCATGGCTTTCGGGAAAACCGTATTCGCCAAACCCCTCGATCTGGCTGAAGCAGCGCTCGGCGAACTCAAGGGTATAGCCGCGCTCGACCATTCTCCCGACCATTCGTTCGCGATAGTCCTTCACCTGGCCGGTGCGCCTGAACGTCGCCATGGCGCGGCGCAGCTGATCGGCCTCGCTGCCTGAAAACTCGGCGGCTACCATGGCGATCTTCATCGCCTGCTCCTGGAACAAGGGGACCCCCTTTGTCTTTTCCAGGATCGGCCTCAATTCCTCCTTCGGATATTCAGGCTCCTCCAGCTTGTCGCGCCGGCGCAGATAGGGATGGACCATGTCGCCCTGAATAGGGCCGGGGCGCACGATGGCCACTTCAATGACAAGGTCGTAAAAGCACTCCGGCCTCAGCCTGGGCAGCATCGACATCTGCGCACGGCTCTCGATCTGGAAAACGCCGAGAGTGTCGGCGCGCTGGATCATCTTGTAGACGTCATTATTGTCCTGATGCGGGATCGCCGCGATCTCGAAGGCCTGGAGCCCGTGGTCCTCATAGTGACGGTCGAGAAAGCCGAAGCACCGCTTCAGGCAGGTCAGCATGCCGAGGGCCAGCACATCGACCTTGATGAGTTTCACGGCGTCCAGGTCGTCCTTGTCCCATTCCACCATTCTGCGGTCATCCATCGCCGTCTTGACGATGGGGACCACCTCGTCGAGCCGATCCTGAGTGATGACGAAGCCGCCGACATGTTGGGTCAAGTGGCGCGGAAAACCGAGAATTTCGTTGGAGAGATCCAGCACTTTTCTGGTCAGAAAATCCCTTTCGTCGAGCCCCGCATCCTTGAGCTCGCGGTCCGTCATCTTCTCGGTCCACCATCCCTTGACGGCACCGGACAGCGCGCTCGCCACGTCATCGGAAAGACCGAGCGCCTTCGAGACTTCCCGGACGGCCGAGCGACTGCGATAGCTGATCACCGCAGCCGCTAGCGCGGTGCGGCGGCTGCTGTATTTGCCGTAGATGTGTTGCATCACAGGATCGCGGTTCTCGTGCTCGAAATCGACGTCGATGTCCGGCGGCTCATTGCGGTCGGGAGAGAGGAAACGTTCGAACAGAAGATCCGATAGTTGAGGGTCGACTTCGGTGATGCCCATGCAAAAGCATACGGTCGAATTGGCCGCTGATCCGCGTCCCTGGCACAGGATCTTCTCGCTGCGCGCGAACCTGATGATGTCGTGTACGGTCAGAAAATAATCCGCGTACTCCTTCTCGGCGATCAGCTTGAGTTCCGTACGGATATTGGCTTCGATCTTCTTCGATATGCCATTCGGGTAGCGTCGGCGTGCCCCTTCCCAGGTGAGGCGTTCCAGCTCGGCATGCGCCGAAGCACCTTCCGGTGTTTCCTGAGGATAAAAGTAGCGCAACTGATCCAGCGAAAACGACAGTTCGCCGGCAAAGCGAATGGTTTCCGCCAGAGCCTCGGGGTGCGCTCTGAAGAGCCGAGCCATCTCGGCTTGCGGCTTCAGATAGCGTTCGGCATTGGCTTCAAGGGCAAAGCCGGCCCCGGCCACGGTGGTCTTTAGCCGGATCGCCGTGAGTACGTCCTGCAAGGGCCGCCGATCCGGCGTGTGGTAGCGTACGTCGTTCACCGCCATCAGGGGCAGGCCGGCGGCACGAGCCAGATCGGCGGCAAGCGCCAGGTCGAACCTGTTGCAGCCACGATAGGAGGGGACGGCGGCAACCCTGACTGCGCGCCCGAAGCGGATCTTCAGGCGCTTGAGGAACTCCAGCCGTTCCCGGGCCAGAAGCAGGTCGCCGGGCATGACCGCGAGCGACATCTCATCCCCCCATTCGAGCAGCATCCGCAGTGTCACGTCGGGGTTGCCCTTCTCCCCCTTCTCGTTTGCCTCGGTCAGAAGCCGGCACAGATGCCCCCAGCCCTTTCGGTTGCGTGGGTAGGCCAGGATGTCCGGGGTGCCGTCGCTGAAAGACAGGCGGCACCCCGGATAATAGGGGATGGACAGGATGGGGCCGTTCTTTTCCAGCTGGATGAATTTCGACTGGGTCCATCCGCGCACCACCCCCGCCACGGTATTCCGGTCTGCCAGGCCAATTGCCGGATGACCCATCACATGAGCCGCGACCACCAGTTCGCCCGGGCTCGATGCCGCGCGCAGGAAAGAGAAATTCGATTGCGCGGCGAACTCGATGTAGGGGGGCGTCCCGCTCATGCGAAAAACCCATGCATGAACCAGCGTGGCATCGGCGCGCCGGCCCCGTAGAGGCCTTGCCGGTAGAGCCAATAACGGTGACCTTCCTCGTCCTCGACCCGGAAATAGTCGCGGGTCGGCATCTGGTCGGCCTCGCGCCACCATTCCGGGGCGATGCGCTCCGGCCCCTCCGAGCGGGCGACCCGATGCATGAGCCGGCGCCAGCGGAAATTGAGCGGCGGTCCCTCCGGAACCTCTGTTGCCGTGACTTCTATCGGCTCAGGATGATTGAGAAGCCGGACAGGACGCATCTTTTCCGGGATGGCCGCATCCCAATGACGCGTCTCCGCAAAAACCGTCATCGTGATGGCGCACTCGGGCAGATGACTTTCGCGCGGCACGGGTCGCAGCAGCGCGGTATCGCCCAATCGCGCCGAAACGCGATCGGCGAGTAGGGCGAGGTCCGCATCGCAACGGCTGCCCTCGCCGGAAAGATCGCCCTGTTCCGCCTCGAAAGGCACGGCATCGAGCACACTCAGCCGCACCAATTCAAATCCATAGCCAGCGTCGAACTCTTTCGACCCTCCCGTGAGCCGTTCGCGCAACAGCCGGCGGATCAGTTGCGGCGAACGCATCGGCCGCGACGTACCCACCCGATAGCGGGCCACCTGTCCATCTACGCGAAAAAGCGCCAATTGCAGCGACCGCGCGCCCTCATTGCGCCGTTCCAGCTCGACCTTCAGCCCCGCCGCCATCATTTCGACCAGCTCTTCCACCGCCTCCGTGGTGCCGATCGGTTCGGGCAGGTAGCGTTCTACCGAGAGCGGCGGCACGGGCAGGCGCGGCGAGATCGCTTCCTCGACACTGCCAAGCACCTGGTCTAGCCGCAGCAGCAGGCCTTTTCCAAAGCGTCGGGCCAGCGGTGCACGGGGCGCGGCGAGGACCGCACCGACATTGCGCAGGCCGACGCCTTCGAGGCTGGTGCGAACCGCCGCTTCCAGCCGCAGCGCCGGCAGCGGCAGCGGCGACAAGGTATGCCGCTCCGCGCCCGGCTCGACCAGCGCCGGACTGAGGAAGCGGGCCGCTGCCCAAGCCATCCCTGGTGTCGAGGCGAGACCCGCGCGTGCATCGAAACCCTGGTGGTGCAGGCGAAGCCGAAGATCATCAAGCAGCGCCCCCTCGCCGCCGAACAGATGAGCGCAGCCCGTAATGTCGAGAAGCAGTCCATCGTCGCCGTCGAGCGCAACCAGCGGCGTATAGCGATCGCACCAATCGGCCAGCGATTCGAGCAGGCGTCGGTCAGCCTTCGGGTCGGCCTCGACAATCTCGATCGAAGGGTGCATGGCGCGCGCCTCGGCCACACCCATGCCACGCCTGAGCCTCAGGGCCTCGGCGCGTTCGTCGAGCGCGGACACGCGCTGCGTATTCTCCTCGCGAATACTGACGATCAATGGTTGAGAAGCAGGCGGCGCGCTTTGCCCTCTGCCGCCCTCAGGCCGCCCTGTCCCCTGGAGTCCGGCGATCCTCAAGCGCCACGATCTTCCCGTCCTCTGCCGAAAAATCCGATCGGTCGGCAGGTAGGGAAACCACAGCGCTACGATCCGGCGCGCGTTGACGCTTCGTGCGTCTTTCGTGAAGAGCCCGTTCATCGGCATTCCATTCCAGCATGAATTCGGCAGGGAGACCCTGCCGGGTCTTGGACAGGGTGACCGCAAAACCCGGCGGGCCTATCGACCCTTCGAGCAAGCCGGAGAGTATCCTTCGTTTTCCCGCCGGGGCCGGACGCACCATGAGTCGAACCGGCGCCGCGGTCGGCTCCGCCTTGGCGCCCTCGCGAACCAGCAGCACCGGCCTGCCCGCCTCCTGCGCCCGGCGATGCAGCCTTCGCGTTGCGGTAAGATCGAGTTTTTGTGGGTTGCCGCGCAACTCGACAATGACACAACCCAACGCGCCAAGCCTTGCCGCCTCTTCGGCTACCCAAAGAGCATCGACCAGCTGTTGAGCCTGGGTAACCAGGAACTGGTCAGCGGAAATGCCGAAATCGTTCATCAGGCCGGGCCAATAAGGCAAACCTGCTTCGCGAAAGATCTCGGACGTACCGATCCATAAAACCGGCAACGTCTTTTCTTTCGAGAGTATCGAAACCAATGCCAGTGCAAATCCGGCTGCAATGCCTGCATTGCGGGTCTGCAACGTGTGTATCTCGGTGAGGGCGGCGAGCGGAATCCCTCCGCCGAGTGCTGCATCGAAGGCGGCGGCCCCGGTCTCCAACAGTTCCAGCGAGACCATGCCGTTGCGTCGCAGGACGAGCGACGCCTTGGCAGAGGCGTCTAGGGGCCGTTCAGCCTCCAGCCTCTCGGCCAGCCGTCCTTCGATCCTCGCGATTTCCCGGCGCAGGGCAAAAACCGTTCCCCGCGCCACGGCGGACTCGGCCATGGCGTGCTCCAGAACCCCGATGTTCTCCTTATGTTCTTATGGATTCCAGAGGCTGGACCAAGAGTCAAGCGCCAGGGAAAAGAATTTATTCCTTTCGGCGCGGGAAGCTCTGGCCGGCGCGTGCGCCGGTGTTTACCGATTTGGTCAAGAGGCCTCGAAAATGCGCCAGCGAGCGGCTATATGGCCGTGGAAGGAAACATCATGGCCCGTCTCTACAAAACCCGTCCCTGGCACGATGAACTCTCGCCCTCGATGGAAGAGATGGAACTCCTGGCTCTTGAGTCCTACGCTCACCTGCCGGAGGAATTCCGCCGTCTGACCGGCGAGATCATCATCCAGATCGCGGAATTCCCGACCGACGAGATCATGGACGACCTGGCACTGGAGTCGCCTTTCGACCTGCTCGGCCTGTTCGAAGGCCGCGGTATCGCCGAACGCTGGAACCCGCAGACCGGCGAGGGACCGAACCGCGTCACGCTCTACCGTCGTCCCATCCTCGACTACTGGGCCGAAAACGAGGAGACGCTGGGCGACATCGTCACCCACGTGCTGATCCACGAGATCGGCCACCATTTCGGCCTTTCCGACGACGACATGGCGCAGATCGAAGCCGGCGCCGAAGACCATCCGTAAGCAAGCCGGCCAAGCCGGCTCCCCGGCCAGTCGCCTGAGCCGCGCTACTGCTCGCCCAACTTCATCTCGGGATCGTAATCCTTGCCCTCGACGTCCTTCACTACGGCCTGGCCGCACTGCATGGTTCCGGCCAGCGCATTGTAGGCATAGGTGGGCGAGCCGAAGAGGTGCCAGCCCTTGTTTAGGGCCGCCGTCACCTTGTGGCAGAAGCTGGCGTCGTCGGGGCCGGTGAGAAAACGATAGAGCTTCATCCGTCAAACCTGCCGCTGGAAGTGGGTCGCCCTATCTAGCGGTTGCCGGACGAAGGTGGAAGGCGTTTTCGGGTCGCGCCCGAGCGACGTGGGGCCGTTGTAGCCGCCGCTTGCTGCCTAACTCGGCTCCTCAATTGACTCTTTGCGGAAAGCGCGTAATACCGCGCGAAATCGCGGCGCCCTGTGGCGCCGGCGGGAGAATTTCGATGCGCAGCCACTTTTCGGCTTCCCTTGCGTTCGATTTCCCCGGCCTGCGCGCCGGTCGCGCCGGCGCGCGCCTCACCAAGACCATGGCCAATACGACCGTCAAAACGGTCTGAGTTCCTTGGCCTGCTCGCCCTCTCCCCGGGTCCGGCCCGGGAAGACGGAGCCGGAACCCGCGTAGACGGGGTTCCGGAAGCGAGCGGAGAGGAACAGGAGAACGGATAAATGGGTTTCAAGATCACAGTCGCGGGCGCAACCGGCAATGTCGGCCGGGAGATGCTCAACATACTGGAAGAGCGCGGATTTCCGGTCGACGAGGTGGTGGCGCTGGCGTCGCGCCGCTCGGTCGGCACGGAAGTCTCCTACGGCGACCGCACGCTGAAGGTGAAGGACCTCGCCAGCTACGACTTCTCCGATACCGACATCTGCCTGATGTCGGCGGGCGGGTCTGTGTCGAAGGAATGGTCGCCTAAGATCGGCAGGCAGGGCTGCGTCGTGATCGACAACTCCTCGGCCTGGCGCTACGACCAGGACGTGCCGCTGATCGTGCCCGAGGTGAACCCGGACGCGATCGAGGGCTTCACCCGCAAGAACATCATCGCCAATCCCAACTGCTCGACAGCCCAGCTGGTCGTGGCGCTGAAGCCGCTGCACGACCGCGCCAGGATCAGGCGCATCGTGGTTGCCACCTACCAGTCGGTGTCGGGCGCCGGCAAGGAAGGCATGGACGAGCTGTTCGAGCAGACGCGCGCCGTCTTCGTGGCCGATCCGATCAGCACCAAGAAGTTCACCAAGCGCATCGCCTTCAACGTCATCCCGCACATCGACGTCTTCATGGAGGACGGCACCACCAAGGAGGAGTGGAAGATGGTGGCCGAGACGAAGAAGATGCTCGATCCCAAGATCAGGTTGACGGCGACCTGCGTGCGGGTGCCGGTCTTCATCGGGCATTCCGAAGCGGTGAACATCGAATTCGAGAGCCCGATCACGGCGGACGAAGCGCGCGAAATCCTGCGCGAGGCGCCGGGTTGCCTCGTCATCGACAAGCGGGAGGACGGCGGCTACATCACGCCGCTTGAATCTGCCGGGGAGGACGCGACCTATATCTCCCGTATCCGCGAGGACTCAACGGTCGACAATGGTCTGAACATGTGGATCGTGTCGGACAATCTCAGGAAGGGCGCCGCCCTCAATGCTGTGCAGATCGCCGAGCTGCTAGTTGCGCGCGGGCTGATCCAGCCCAAGAAGAAGGCGGCCTGAAGCCGCCGTGCTGCCTCAACGAAAAACGGCCGCGAGACTCGCGGCCGTTTTTATATAGGTCCGCCGGTTCGTTTATTCGCTCGGAGCGGTTCCCGTGCCAGCCGGATTGTTGTTCTCCAGCGGCGCTGCCGGAGCAGCCGGAGCGGCTGCGGGCTCGTCGCCGGTGGCGTCCATCGAGGGGGCAGCCGGCTCAGCACCGGGCAAGACTTCCTGCGTGGTACCGGTCGCCGCCGTCGGATTCGGATCGACGCCCTCGTCGTTGCCGGTAAAGGCGATGAAGCCGATGACCAGCAGGGCTGCCAGAACCGCTGCAATGGCGAGGCCGCCGCGGCCACTACCGGGATGCACAGCAGTCTGATTCACCACACGCGGATCGCGATAGGCCGGATCCGATGCCGGATCACGCGGATCAAGGGGGTCACGGCGCGGATCGTTGATATTGGGATCGTTGATCATGTGTCATCTTCCTTTCGTTGCCATTGTGCCGGAAACGCAAGGTTTGACAGCGGAGTTCCTTCACGTCGTGTAACACTCTGTGAAGTCCCGGCACCGGGCCGTACTGGATCTACTCGGCGTTCTCGACACGAAACCCGCGCTGCCGCAGTAACGCGACGAGACCTCCTTCGCCGGCCAGGTGCAACGCGCCCACGGCGATGAACGCTCCGCCCTTCTCGATGAGCGGCGTCGCGCCTTCCGCCATGGTGCGGTTGCGCACGTCGATCATCGCTTCCTGAAACGCCGCGTAGCCTTCCTCGTCGCCCCCGGAAGGTAACGCCGCGTGGAAGAACGGCAGGAACATGCCCGTCTCGCCGGCGAGATAGAGCTGCACCATCGTCTCCATGACGTCCTCGATGCGGTCGCCAAGCCTCAACACCTCGACTAGCCCCTGCAGATGGAATTGCATGGGCAGGGAAGCCATCGCCTCGAGCTGTTCCACCATGGATTCAAGCCCCGCGACCTGCTTGCC
Source organism: Pseudomonadota bacterium (assembly GCA_023435335.1). Taxonomy (GTDB): domain Bacteria; phylum Pseudomonadota; class Alphaproteobacteria; order Rhizobiales; family Rhizobiaceae; genus RCIO01. The sequence continues at coordinate 18,215 of JAEYRU010000099.1, read as the reverse complement.
GGCGGCCTCAGCTTCATTGGCCAGCTTGACGTCGAGCACGGGCGCGCCCGCTGTCTTGCGGACAAGCTCGCAGGCGGGGAGGCTGACCAGCGCCGACAGCATCCAGGGCTTCATCTTGATCACGCTTGCCAGCGGAATGCCGCGCTTTGCCAGGCCGGCCTCCACAACAGCCCGGTCGGCATCTGACAGCATGCCCGGCAGCGTCGAGGCGTCGGTGAACATCATCAGCTCGGGGCGGGCGAGCAGCGCCGCCCCCATCTTCTTCTCGTCAAGAATGTCGGTGGTCTCGATGACGACCGTCCCGGCCCGGTCGAAGGCGGCCTGCGCCGCCGCCGGCAGCGTCACCACTCGCGGATCGCTCATGTGCATGGTGCCGAACAGCCAGGATGGCGCGACGCCGGGACGCTCGATGCGCCACAGCAGGCCCTTTCCGTTGGGTACCGCAGCCGCTTCGGCCTCCATCCGCTCCACCGTCCGCGGATCGCTGCCCGCCAACTCCGCGATCATGTCCCGCCCGGAACACTCCGTTGCGGCACGCGCCTGCCCCGTCGCGAACGCGAGCCCAGCCAGAAAGCCAATCAGAAACAGTATGTTGAGCATGCCGAGCAGGGCCATGCCGGCGCCGGCGATGCGTTGCACGCAGAATTCGAACGTCGTCATGGCGCGGCAGACTAAGCTGCAAAGACGGCGGAAACGTTAAGTCCGGCTCACGCGCGCGGATGCGCCGCGTCGTAGGCCTCCAGAAGCCGCGCGGTATCGACGCCGGTGTAGATCTGCGTAGTCGACAGGCTCGAATGGCCGAGCAACTCCTGGATCGCGCGCAGGTCACCGCCCCGGCCGAGCAGATGTGTTGCGAAGGAATGGCGCAGGGCATGCGGCGTCGCCGTGTCCGGTAGGTCAAGGGCGGCGCGCAGTTTCCGCATTTCACGCTGAACGATCGCCGCGGCGAGCGGACCGCCGCGTGCACCCCGGAACAGCGGTTCGCCGGCGGCGAGGTGATAAGGGCAGAGCCGCCGGTATTCGGCGACTGCCTCGAGGGCGGCCGCCAGGACCGGGACAAGCCGCGTCTTGCCGCCCTTCCCGGTGACGCGCAGCACGGCATCGGCGGGTGAGGACAGTTCGCCACCCTTCAGGCCGAGCGCCTCCGAGATGCGCAGCCCGCAGCCGTAGAGCAGGGTGAGGACGGCAGCGTTGCGCGCTGCGATCCATGGTTCCTCGGCAAGCTGCTCACCGGCCGCCACGACACGGCGCGCATCCGCGGCCGTCAGCGGCTTCGGCAGCGATTTCGGCTGCCGCGGGGCGCGCAACGCGGCAGCCCCCGCGGCGTTGGCGAGGCCGCGCTTCTCGAGGAAGCGCAGGAACGAACGGATGCCCGCCAGGCCGCGCCCCAGCGTGCGTGCGCCGGCGCCGGCTTTGCGGCGATGGGCGAGGAAGGAGCGCAGGTCGGCCGGCCGCAGGGCGGCGAGGTCGGATATTCCGGGCGGTCCGCCGCAGTGGCCGGTGAGGAACTGGAGGAACTGGCGCGTGTCGCGCTCATAGGCCTCCACCGTGAGCGCCGACAGGCGCCGTTCGCGCGCCAGCGCGCCCAGCCAGGACGTCCGGGCGGCGGCGAGGTCGGAGCGGGCGGAGACGAGGAATTCCTGCATCGCCATGATTTCCTTGTGTGTGGCGCCGATATTCGACCAGGCCGGTTAGCATCGGGTGAAGGCTTTACTTGTCTTGGGAATGATCTTGTCGGAAAAGGCAACGACGTTCCGGGATCCGGCCCGGGCGCTTGCCGGAGAGGAATCCGCCATGGGCAAACCTCTGAGACCGATCCAGATGGCCGTCATCGGCGCAGCGCACGGCCTCAAGGGCGAGCTGCGAGTGAAGGCTTTCACGGGGGATCCGCTAGCGCTGGCCGATTACGGGCCGCTCTACGATGAGAAGGGCAACCACTACGATGTCGTTGATATCCGTCCTTCCAAGAACGTCATCGTGGTGCGCTTTCGCCAAGTGAGCGACCGTACCGCTGCGGAGGCACTGGCCGGCACCGTGCTATACGTAGACCGCTCTGTCCTGCCGGACGATCTGGAGGAGGACCAGTTCTACCACGCCGACCTGATCGACCTTCCCGTGCAGGACGAGGAGGGGCAGGTGGTGGGACACGTCTCCGCCTTCCACGATTTCGGCGGCGGCGACATCATGGAAGTGGCGCTCGGCTCGGGCAAGACGGTACTGGTGCCGTTCAGCCGGGAGGCCGTGCCGGTCGTCGACTTGGCAAAGGGCGTGGTCGGCATCAACCGGATCGCGGCCGGACTGGCAGAAAGCGACGATGCCGACGAGGATTACGATCCCGGGAGCCGCCCGCGCGGACCGAGGGACGCCGGGGGCAACAGGTGAGCTTCCGTGCCACGGTCCTGACGCTCTACCCCGAGATGTTCCCCGGCCCGCTTGGCGTTTCCCTGGCGGGGAGGGCCCTGGAAGCCGGCGCCTGGAGCCTTGAGACCTTGCAGATACGGGACTTCGCCAGCGACCGGCACCGCAGCGTGGACGACACGCCGGCGGGCGGCGGCGCGGGCATGGTGATGCGCGCCGACGTGCTGGCGAGGGCGCTTGACCATGCCTCGCCGGCGGGCGACCCGCGTCCGCGGCTGTTGATGAGCCCGCGCGGGCGGCCGCTGACCCAGCAAAGGGTGCGCGAACTCGCATCCGGTCCCGGCGCGGTCGTTCTTTGCGGCCGATTCGAGGGGGTCGACCAGCGGGTGATCGAGGCGCGGCAGCTCGAGGAGGTCTCGATCGGCGACTACATCCTTTCCGGCGGAGAGCCGGCGGCGATCGTGCTGGTCGACGCTGTCGTGCGGCTGCTCCCCGGCGTCATGGGCAACGCGGCGTCCGGTGCGGAGGAAAGCTTCGAAAGCGGGCTCTTGGAACACCCGCATTATACCCGACCGGCCCAATTCGAGGGGCGGGCGATACCGGAGGTGCTCGTCTCGGGCAATCATGCAAGAATTGAAAGATGGCGGCGCGAGCAGGCGGAAGCGCTGACGCGCGAGCGCCGGCCCGATCTGTGGGCGTTGCACGAGAAGGGAAACACATGAGCATGTTTCTGCGCATCGAACATGCGGCCATGGCGCTTGCCGCGCTTATCGCCTACCAGCTCTCGGGCGGCAGCTGGTGGCTGTTTGCCGCGCTCATCCTCGTTCCCGACGTCTCGATGGCCGGCTACCTGGTCAACCCGCGCATGGGAGCCTGGTGCTACAATGCTGTCCATAGCTGGATCGCCCCGGTTGCCCTCTGGCTGGCGTCGCTCGTCGGCGGCTGGCCGCTGCTGACCCAACTTGCCATTATCCTCGCCGCCCACATCGCGATTGACCGGGCGCTCGGCTATGGCCTGAAGCGCAAGAGCGGCTTTCATGACACGCATCTGGGGCCCGTCGGCGCGGGGCGGCGACGGCAGGGCGCGTAGGCTATGCGCAGCGGCACAGGGGGGCCAGTAATAAGGCTGGCGGAGCTGGAGATCGATCCGGAGAGGGTGGACGAGTATCGGAGCTTGCTCGCGGAGGAGGTCGAGGCATCCGTAGCATCGGAGCCCGGCGTTCTCGCCCTCTACGCAGTCGCCGTGAAAGGCAGGCCCGGCACGGTTCATGTTTTTGAGGTCTATGCCGACCAGTCAGCGTATAAGGCGCACCTCGGCACTCCCCACTTCAGCCGCTACAAAGCCCTGACGGCAGACATGGTGCTCTCGCTGCGTCTGATCGAGACGGAGCCAGTCGTCTTGAAGGACAAGTCCGGCACGGTGCAAGGCTAGCCGTGCCCCGCGCGGTTGATTCCGCGCGGGATGTGGTGTATGTGCGCCCGCACTGAAGCGGCGATTGCCGGAATTCAACCAAGAACGCGTGAAATTCGCTCCTGCCTTCTCGCATGAGAAGCACTTCCCGAGGCGGTCATCGACTGCCGGTAAGACGAGCGCTCTGACGGTTCGCAAGAACAAGGACCATCACGATGGACATCATCCGTCAGATCGAGGCCGAGCAGGCCGCCCGGATCGAAGAGAAGCGCAAGCTACCCGAATTCCAGCCCGGCGACACGGTGCGCGTGAACGTGCGCGTAACCGAAGGCAGCCGCACCCGCGTGCAGGCCTATGAGGGCGTCTGCATTGCGCGCTCCGGCTCCGGCTTCCAGGAGAGCTTCACCGTCCGAAAGATTTCCTACGGCGAGGGCGTCGAGCGCGTGTTCCCGGTCTTCTCGCCGATGGTCGAGGGCGTCGAGATCGTGCGCCGCGGCAAGGTGCGCCGCGCCAAGCTCTATTACCTGCGCGACCGTCGCGGCAAGTCCGCCCGCATCGTGGAGAACACCGGCGTGCGCGCCCGCAAGCTGAACGACGCCGAGCGCGACGCGCTGAACGCCGAGAAGGCCCGCATCGAGGCCGAAAAGGTCGCAGCCGCTCAGGCGCTTGCCGCCGAGAAGGCTGCGCAGGACGCAGCCGAGAAGCAGGCAGCCGATGCGAAAACCGAAGAGGCCGCCACGGCGGAATAAGCTCTCGGGCCAAGGTACCCAAAATGGCGGCTTCGGCCGCCATTTTCTTTTGCGGCAACGCGTGGCGCATAGACTGTGCCGGCTGGGGCTGCTTGCGTGCCGCGTGACGGACGCTAGACTGCCGCCACAAGCCCGCGGGCGCGGGCCGGCTACCCGGGAGCTCACCATGATCAGGATCGTATCGTCGCTGGCGGCGCTGGCCGCCGCCTTCATCATGCCGCAGGCCGCCCAGGCCCAGTCGCTGCCCGACCTGGGAGGGCGCACCGTGGTTGTGGTGACCGAGAACGCCTATCCGCCGCTGCAGTTCGTGGATCCCAAGACCGGCCAGGCGATCGGCTGGGAATATGACGCGATGGCTGAACTGGGGAAGCGGCTGAACTTCAAGGTCGAGTACCAGAACACAAGCTGGGACGCGATGATCCAGTCCGTATCGGACAAGCAGTACGACATGGGCATGACCGGCATCACCATCCGCGACGACCGCAAGGAGAAGGTGGACTTCTCGGATTCCTACATGCACTCGGAGATGCGCATGCTGGTGCGCGCCGACGAGACGCGCTTCGCGGACGAGAAGCAGTTCGCCGAACAGGACGGCCTGCTGATCGCCGCTCAGCCGGGCACGACCCCCTTCTACGTCTCGGTGTATGACATTCTCGACGGCGACGAGCAGAACCCGCGCATCAAGCTATTCGAAACTTTCGGGGCTACCGTCCAGGCGCTACGGTCGGGCGACGTCGATCTGGTGCTCACCGATGGCGTGGCAGCGCAGGGTTACGTCGACGCCTCGAATGGCGGCCTCAAGATCATCGGCGGCCCGCTCGGGTCGGAGGATTTCGGCTTCATCTTCCCGAAGGGTTCTGATCTTGTGGCCCCGATCAACGCCGGAATCGCGGCGATGAAGGCGGACGGCACCATCGAGGCGCTGAACAAGAAGTGGTTCCTCGACCACAAGATGGGGCAGTGACGCAGGCAGGCTTCGGCATGGCGGCGGTGCTTCGGGGATGAAGCCGCCGCCTTCCGCCGCCGCCAAGCAGGACTTTCCGTACTGGCTCGTCGCGGCCGCGGCCGTCGCCGTCGCGGTCGCGGTGTTCGTTGCCGCGAACGATCTCTACGCGCAGGTCTTCACCACCGTCTCGAGGGGCATCTGGATAACCGTCTGGGTGACGCTCTGCGGTTTTCTTTTCGCCTCGGCGCTGGGGCTCGGGATAGCGCTGATGGCGCTGTCGGGCTCCACCTTCCTGCGGCAGACGGCGCGCTTCTACGTGGAGATCGTGCGCGGCGTGCCGATCCTGGTGCTGCTGTTCTGGATCGCGTTCGCGGGGACGCCGGCTTTCGTCGCGGCATGGAACTGGGTCAGCGCCCCGCTGCAGGCGGCTGGTCTCACCGAGCCGTTGCTGGTGCGCGACGTCTCCTTGCTGTCGCGGGCGGTGATCGCGCTCACCATCGGATATTCCGCCTTCATCGCGGAGGTGTTCCGGGCCGGCATCCAGTCTGTCGAACAGGGACAGATCGAGGCGGCGAAGGCGCTCGGGCTGTCCAGCTTCCAGCGCTTCCGGCTAATCGTCCTGCCGCAGGCGATCCGTACCATCCTGCCGCCGCTGGGCAACGACTTCGTTGCGATGGTGAAGGACAGCTCGCTCGTCTCGGTGCTCGGCGTCGCTGATATTACCCAAATGGGCAAGATCTACGCCGCCGGCTCCTTCCGCTTCTTCGAGACCTATTCGATCGTGGCATATATCTACCTGCTGCTGACGGTCGGCCTGTCGCTCATGCTGCGCGCGTTGGAGAGGCGCATGCGCAGGGGTTGGCAGGCAGGTTGAGCCAGCAGTTCGCCGGCGGGGGCATGACGGCGCCGACGCGCGGCAAAAGGCTCCGCTCCAACCGGCGAGATTGCCGAAACGGCAAAAGATTGCTATCTGCCCGGGGATGGAAGAGCTTTTCGGCGATCCGGCCTACAAGGGTTTCGTGCTGCAGGACCACAAGCGCCTGCCGGCACGCTTCTTCGCGCGGATTTCCGGCGCGCTGACCAGCCGACTCGGCTGAGCCGCCCGCCTGCGGCCATGCGGCCGCCCTTCCCACTACCGTGCAGGAACGAAGACAATGAACGCACCGCGTACGCTTTACGACAAGATATTCGACGACCACATCGTCGACCGGCAGGAAGACGGCACCTGCCTGCTCTACATCGACCGCCACCTGGTCCACGAGGTGACCAGCCCGCAGGCCTTCGAAGGACTGCGCATGGCGGGCCGCAAGGTGCGCCACCCCGAGCGCACGCTCGCCGTGGTCGACCACAACGTGCCCACCTCGCCTGACCGCAAATTCGGGATCAAGAACGAGGAAAGCCGGATCCAGGTCGAGGCGCTGGCCAGGAACGCCCATGATTTCGGGGTTGAGTATTACGATGCCGCCGACATCCGCCAGGGCATCGTCCACATCATCGGACCCGAGCAGGGCTTCACGCTGCCTGGCATGACGATCGTGTGCGGCGACAGCCACACCTCCACGCATGGCGCGTTCGGCGCGCTCGCCCACGGCATCGGCACCTCCGAGGTCGAGCACGTGCTCGCCACGCAGACGCTGATCCAGAAGAAGGCGAAGAACATGCTGGTGCGCGTGGACGGCCAGCTGCCGCCGGGCGTTACCGCCAAGGACATCATCCTCGCCATCATCGGCGAGATCGGCACGGCCGGCGGCACCGGCTATGTGATCGAATATGCCGGCGAGGCCATCCGCTCGCTGTCGATGGAAGGCCGCATGACGGTCTGCAACATGTCGATCGAAGGTGGCGCCCGCGCCGGCCTGATCGCCCCGGACGAGAAGACCTTCGAATACATCAAGGGCAGGCCCCGCGCGCCCAAGGGAGAGGCCTGGGACCGCGCGCTGGAATACTGGAAGTCGCTGAAGAGCGACGAAAGCGCCCATTTCGACAAGGTGGTCGTCCTCGACGCCGCCAACCTGCCCCCCATCGTCACCTGGGGCTCGTCGCCCGAGGACGTGGTGGCCGTCACCGGCGTGGTCCCCGACCCGGACCAGATTGACGACGAGACCAAACGCAACTCCAAGAAGCGTGCGCTCGAATATATGGGCCTGACGCCGGGCACGAAGATGACCGACGTCGCCATCGACCGCGTCTTCATCGGATCCTGCACCAACGGCCGCATCGAGGACCTGAGGGCCGCCGCGGCGATGATCGAGGGCAAGAAGGTCGCTCCGTCGGTCAATGCCATGGTGGTGCCGGGCTCCGGCCTGGTCAAGGCGCAGGCCGAAGCCGAAGGGCTCGACAGAATCTTCATCGAAGCCGGCTTCGACTGGAGGGAGCCGGGCTGCTCGATGTGCCTCGCCATGAACGACGACCGCCTCGCCCCTTACGAACGTTGCGCCTCGACATCGAACCGCAATTTCGAGGGCCGGCAGGGCTTCAAGGGCCGCACGCACCTCGTCTCGCCCGCCATGGCCGCTGCCGCCGCGATCGCCGGCCACTTCGTCGACATTCGCGACTGGAAATGAACGCGGAGGTTGAACAGCGACGATGCGAGTTCAACCTCCGCTTCGGTTGCTGGCGGCGCGGGCTTATGTGAATCTTAACCTGTTGTTGGGGCTTCGCGCCTAAGATCGTCGCCTGCAATGGGGGTGGCGGAACTTGGGTGCGGGTGTTTTCATCGCGCTGATCAATCCGGGCATGGCGCTGATCTTTGCCGGCACCTTCGCGTTGCTGTGGCATCACCAGAGGCAACGTCGCTACATCCTCGTTCTCTCCTTCGCGTATGTGGCGCTCGCCGGCGGCTTTCTTCTCCAGTATCTCTCGGTCTTCGGTCTCGAGGCGTCGAAGCTTGCTTCGAACATACTGTTCCTCACAGGCGGGGTTACGCTCGCCGTCGGTGCCCTGACACGCTACGAGCGCCGGCCGCCCATGGTGCCGATCCTGCTTCTGGGCGGTGGCGGGATATCGGCGTTCGTCTGGTTCCTCTATGTCGATCCGAACCTGACCTGGCGGATCTACGCCATCAACTTTGCCTTCGGCGGCATCTCTCTGATCCTGGCTGCCGAGCTGAAGGCGGTCCGGCAGCGCAAGGCCATCGACAACGTGATGCTCGGGATCGTGCTGCTCTGGGGCGTCAGCTTCTTCCCGCGGCCGATCCTGGCGATGAGCATCGACGGCCCCTATACGACCTACGAGCGGTTCTACGAGACGCTGTACTGGATCACGCTCACCGTCTCGGCCTCGCTCTTCTTGCTGCTCTTCTCGCTTGCGATGATCACGGCGATCGCGCTCGACGTCGTGGACGAGCTGCACCGCAAGTCGCAGACTGACCCGCTGTCCGGCCTGCTCAACCGGCGGGGCTTCGAGGAAGGGCTTGACGCCGCTTTGGCCGGGTCGCGGCGGGAGGCTGTCCCCGCGACGCTGATCGTCTGCGACATCGACCACTTCAAGTCCGTTAACGACCGTTTCGGCCATGCCGGCGGTGACCGGGTGATCGAGCGTTTCGCCGAGTGCCTGCGAGCGGCGGCCGAGGGGCAGCACCTCGCTGGCCGTATCGGGGGCGAAGAATTTGCCCTGCTGCTCGACAACGCAGACGCCACCACCGCGCGACTTTTCGCCGAAGGTGTTCGCATTGCCTTCTCCAATGTCGCCGTTCCCGGAATCCCGCCCGGGACGCGTCTCACCGCGAGCTTCGGTGTCGCCGAAGCGATACCCGGCGAAACCGCCGACAGCCTGTTTCTGCGGGCTGACAAGACCCTCTACGAAGCCAAGAACATGGGCCGCGACTGCGTGCGCGTTTCGCCCAACCGCCCCCCGCAGGAACAGGCTTCGCGGCTCCCCGAGGATGCTGCGCCCTCTGCAGTGGCGATCCCGGCGTAGCCCCATTTTCGCCGGGTTAAGGACTTATTCGGAGGGTTGACCTAACAATTCTCCGTCATGACCGGCGCAGCCTTCGTTCTCGCAATCAACGTATCCGCAGCCGGTCTGCTGGCCGCCGCATTCGCAACGATCGCGGTCTATGACCGGAGCCGCAGTTCCGCCCGTTGGTTCGCGCTCGCGTACGGGCTGGCCGCGCTGAACTTCCTGCTTGAATTTTCCATTCCGCTGCTTCCGCTTGCCCGCGCCGGGGCATTCATGGCCTTCGCCGCGACGCTCGCGACCTTTACCGTCGGCCTTGCGCGGCTCTACGACGCGCGGGTGCCGCGGCTGGCAATGGCGGCGGCTCTGGTCGGCGCCCTGGTCCTCTGGCCCGTCATCGATTCCATGCCCCGCGAAGACTTCGTGCGGCAGATGCTCTACCAGGCGCCCTACGCCGCCATGCAGGCGATCGGCGCCTGGGTGGTCTGGCGGCACGGGCCGTCCCGGGTGCCGGACCGGGTGCTGGCGGTGCTCGTCACGCTGACGACCGCGCATTATCCCGCCAAGCCATTCATCGCGCGCGCCGCGGGCGGGGTGGGCGCGAGCCCGCAGGACTACATGCATACGCTCTACGCGCTCTTTTCGCAGTCCATCGCGACGATCCTGGGTCTCGCAGTGGCGCTCACGCTGCTGACGATCCTGCTGCGCGGCGTGCTCACCGACGTCATTGCCCAGTCGCGCACCGACAAGCTGTCGGGTCTGCTCAACCGCCGGGGATTCGAGGAACGCCGGGACTGGGTCATGCGGCGCCACAAGGCGAGCGACCTGCCGATCTCGCTTCTCCTTTGCGACCTCGACAGGTTCAAGCAGGTCAACGATATCTACGGGCACTCGAGCGGCGACAGGGTCATCCAGGCCTTCGCCCACCTTCTCGACGAGATCCTCGGGCCTGGCCATCACGCAGCGCGCATAGGCGGCGAGGAATTCGCAGTGCTGCTCCCGGGCTCCAATCTCGCTGCCGCGCGCATCGTAGCGGAAGGCATCCGGTCTGCCTTTTCGCACACGCGAGTAGAGGGTGTCCCGGCCGATGCGCACCTGACGGCCAGCTTCGGCGTGGCCGAGGTGCAGCCCGGGGAGACGGCGGACGAACTGTTCCGCCGCGCCGACAATGCACTCTACGATGCAAAGCGGAGCGGGCGCGACAGGGTGTGCCTTTCGCTTGCGCCCCACAACGGCAGTTCGTCGGCCGCTTCCGCCTGAGGCTGGATCGGCGGACGCGCCGGCACTATGCTTCGTTCTGCCGCGTTCGACGGCAGCGCCAGCCCCAAGGAGAATCCACCATGAAGCGACACGCAACCGCCATATGGAAAGGCAACCTCAAGGAGGGAGCCGGAACGCTCGACAGCCAGAGCGGGGTGCTTGCCGGACAGCCCTATAATTTCAGCGCGCGATTCGTGGACGAGAGCGGCAAGTCCGCCACCAATCCCGAAGAATTGATCGCGGCGTCGCATGCGGGCTGTTTCGCCATGCAGTTCTCGCATTTCCTCGCCGAGAACGGCACGACCGCCGAACGGCTTGAGGCGAAAGCCGTCGTCACGCTCGTCCCGGGAACCGGCATAACCGGCAGCGCGCTGACCGTGACCGGGAAGGTGCCGGGCATCGACGCGGCGACGTTCCAGGAGCTGGCGGAGAAGGCCAAGGCCGGATGCCCGGTCTCGAAAGCCTTGGGCGCGATCGACATCACGCTCGAAGCCATCCTGGCCTGAGCCGTCGCGCCAGATGCCCCGGCCGCGCAATTTTCGGAAAGGCCGGGGCCGGCGGGCGTAAGCTTGCATCCGCGCTGAGCGGGAGTTCGCAACCAAAAAACGGGTGAAGCCTCTACAATTCTCCCAACAATCGGGAGGAATGCGATGCTTCACGTCACCGAACCCCGCCGCCTCAGGAGCCCGGTTCCGGCCTCCACGCTTGCGATCACCGACATCACCACGGATGCCGCGCTACTGGGGTCCTTCGAGGCGCACGAGCGCATCTGGCTCGGCCGGGACGAGGAACGCGGGTTGACCGCGATCGTGGCCGTGCACAACACCGCCCTCGGCCCGGCGCTGGGCGGCACGCGCGTGTGGCCGCACGCGAGCTTCGAGGCCGCGCTCACCGACGCGCTGCGCCTGTCGCGTGGAATGACCCTGAAGGCGGCGATCGCCGGGGTGCCGTTCGGGGGTGGCAAGGCGGTCATCGTGGCGGATCCGAAAACGGAAAAGACGCCGGCGCTGCTCGAGGCCTACGCCGAGATGCTGGCTGCCCTCGACGGTCAGTACTACACCGGCGAGGACGTCGGCCTGACCTTGGCCGATGCCGACTATCTGCGCGCGCGAACGCAGAACGTGACCGGCACGACGCAAGGCGGCAGCGGCAATCCCTCGCCGGTCACCGCGCATGGCGTGTTCCTTGGGCTCAAGGCCGCATTCGCGCATCGTACCGGCCGCGCGAGCCTCTCGGGGGTCTGCGTCGCCGTGCAAGGGCTGGGCTCGGTCGGCTGGGCGCTGTGCCAGCACCTGTACGAAGCCGGCGCAAGCCTGATCGTTGCCGACATCGACGAGGAGCGCACGGCCAAGGCGGCGCTGGCGTTCAGGGCGGAAGCAATGCCCGCCGACAAGATCGTCGTCGCGGAGGCCGACATTTTCGCTCCCTGCGCGCTCGGCGGCGTCCTCAACGTCGATACGATCCCGCTGCTGAAGGCCACGGTGGTGGCCGGAGCGGCCAACAACCAGCTCGCGCGGCACGAGGATGGCGAATTGCTGGCCGAACGCGGCGTGCTCTACGCGCCCGATTTCGTGATCAATGCCGGCGGGCTGATCAATGTCGCCGCGGAACTCGACCCGGACGGCTACGACCGTAAGCGGGTGATGGCGAAGCTGGAGCAAATACCCGCCACGCTGGCTGAAATATTCGCGGCCGCGGACCGGCTCGGCAGCTCGACCGCCGACGTCGCGCTGGAAATGGCGGGGCAGCGCATCGCGCGGGCCCGGAAGGTAGACAGCCGGGAGGCGAAACGGTTCGCTTAGGGGCGTCAGCTTCCCTTGATGCCCTTCATCGCGTTCGCCCCCCAGACCTCCTGCAGGCGCGCGTCGCGACCGCAGCCGTTGCGATAGTATTTGTAGCGCAGCGGATTCTTCTTGTAATAATCCTGGTGGTAGTCCTCGGCCGGCCAGAACTGCGGCGCGGCGGCGATTTCTGTCGCGAGGTCGGTCTTGAGCGCCTTCGCTGCCGCCTTCTTGGCCTTTTCCGCCGAGGCAAGCTGCGCTTCGCCGACCGCATAGACCGCGGTCGTGTAGCTGTGCCCGCGATCGCAGAACTGCCCTCCGCCGTCGGTCGGATCGACCGAGTGGAAGAAGGCCGTCAGGAGCTCGTCGTAGCTTACCCGCGCATTGTCGAACTCGATGCGGACCGCCTCGCGATGGCGCGCCGCCGTGTGGTCATAGTAGGTGGGATTCTGCGTCGTGCCGCCGATATAGCCCGAGGTGGTGGAGAGCACGCCGGGGATCTTGTCGAAGTCGGATTCGACGCACCAGAAGCAGCCGCCGGCGAAGATGGCGACCTCCTTGCCGGCCTGGGCGGGACCGGCGGCGAATGGCAGGGCGGCGGTGGCAAGCGCGAAGGCGAGGGCGGCGGCGCGTTTCATCGAGGCTCTCCGTTTGGCGCAAGCTAGCATTGCGCGGCGGAGTTTCAAATCAACGCGCTACACGCTTGCGTGAGAGGCCGGGGCAGGCGCAAAGACAGCCGCGATCGCTGCAGCGCGGCGGTGGACATCCTCGATCGAGCGGGCAGCAGGCCGCGGCGGTTCAGACCCGCCGCTCGATCATCATCTTCTTGATCTCGGCGATCGCCTTGGCGGGGTTGAGGCCCTTGGGGCAGGTCTGCGTGCAGTTCATGATGGTGTGGCAGCGATAGAGCCGGAACGGATCTTCCAGATTGTCGAGCCGCTCACCCGTCATCTCGTCCCGCGAGTCGATCAGCCAGCGATATGCCTGCAGCAGCACGGCTGGGCCGAGATAGCGCTCGCCGTTCCACCAGTAGCTCGGGCAAGATGTCTGGCAGCAGAAGCAGAGGATGCACTCGTAGAGCCCGTCCAGCCTGGCGCGATCCTCGTGGCTCTGCAGCCATTCCTTGGCGGGTTCCGGCGAAACGGTCTGCAGCCAGGGCTCGATGGAGGACAGCTGCGCATAAGGCACCGACAGGTCAGGCACGAGGTCCTTCACCACCGGCATGTGCGGCAGCGGATAGACCTTCACCGCGCCGGCGATCTCGTCCATGCCCTTGGTGCAGGCGAGCGTGTTTGCACCGTCGATGTTCATGGCGCAGGAGCCGCAGATGCCCTCGCGGCAGGAACGCCGAAGCGTCAGCGTCGGGTCGACCTTGTTCTTGATCCACAAGAGCGCGTCGAGCACCATCGGCCCGCAATCGTTCATGTTGACATGGTAGGTGTCGACGCGCGGGTTCTCGCCATCGTCGGGCGACCAGCGGTAGATGCGGAACTCGCGCGTATTGGCCGCGCCTTCCGGCTTCGGCCATGTCTTGCCCTGCTTGATCTGCGAGTTCTTGGGAAGGGTGAGTTCGACCATCGTCTTTCCTCGCGATCAGTATACGCGCTTCTTCGGTGCGATCTTGGCCGGGTCAATGCCGCCCTCGGCCACGGGCAGCATCGTCTCGGTATGCACCGGCCGGTAGTTGAGACGCACCCTGCCGGCCTCGTCCACCCATGAGAGCGTATGCTTGCGCCAGTTGGCGTCGTCGCGCTCTGAATAGTCCTCTCGGGCATGCGCGCCGCGGCTTTCCTTGCGCGCCTCCGCCGAATGAACCGTGGTGATGGCGTTTGCCATCAGGTTCTCAAGCTCCAGGGTTTCGACCAGGTCGGAGTTCCAGATCATCGAGCGGTCGGTGACGTTGAGGTCGGCCAACTCGCCCCAGATGGCGGAGACGCGCCGGCAGCCCTGCTCCAGCGATTCCTGGGTACGGAAGACGGCGGCGTCCTCCTGCATGGCGCGCTGCATCTTGTCGCGCAGCACCGCCGTCGGGCTGCCGCCATTGGCGTGCCGCAGCCGATCGAAGCGGTCCATGATCCTGTCGCTCGACGCCTGGTCGATCGAAGGCACGGCGCTGTCGCGGTCAATCACCTGGCCGGCGCGGATGGCGGCAGCGCGGCCGAACACCACGAGGTCGATCAGCGAATTCGAGCCGAGCCGGTTGGCGCCGTGCACGGAGGCGCAGGCGGCCTCGCCGACGGCCATAAGGCCGGGCGCGACGCGGTCGGGCTCGCCGGGCGCCGGGTTGAGTACCTCGCCCCAATAATTCGTGGGAATGCCGCCCATGTTGTAGTGCACGGTTGGCAGGACCGGAATCGGTTCGCGCGTGACGTCCACGCCGGCGAAGATCTTGGCGCTCTCTGAGATGCCGGGCAGCCGCTCGGCGAGGACCGCGGGGTCGAGGTGGTCGAGGTGGAGGAAAATATGGTCCTTCTCCTTGCCTACGCCGCGGCCCTCGCGGATCTCCAGCGTCATGCAGCGCGAAACCACGTCGCGGCTGGCCAGGTCCTTGGCCGACGGCGCGTAACGCTCCATGAAGCGCTCGCCCTCGGAATTGACCAGATAGCCGCCCTCGCCGCGCGCGCCCTCGGTGATCAGGCAGCCGGCTCCGTAGATGCCGGTCGGGTGGAACTGCACGAACTCCATGTCCTGCAGCGGAAGGCCGGCGCGGGCGATCATGCCGTTGCCGTCGCCGGTGCAGGTGTGCGCCGAGGTGGCCGAGAGATATGCGCGGCCATAGCCGCCGGTCGCCAGCACCACCGTCTTCGCCGCGAAGCGGTGGATGGTGCCGTCATCGAGGTTCCAGGCAACGACGCCCGTGCAGGTGCCGTCCGGCGCCATCAGCAGGTCGAGGGCGAAGTATTCGACGAAGAACTGCGCCTTGTTCTTCACCGACTGGCCGTAGAGCGTATGCAGGATGGCGTGCCCCGTGCGGTCGGCGGCTGCGCAGGTGCGCTGCACGGGCGGGCCGTCGCCGAAATTCTGCATGTGGCCGCCGAAGGGACGCTGGTAAATGCGGCCGTCCTCGGTGCGGCTGAAGGGCACGCCGTAGTGCTCCAGCTCGTAGACGGCGGCCGGGGCCTCGCGCGCCAGGTATTCCATCGCGTCGACGTCGCCCAGCCAGTCGGAGCCCTTGACCGTGTCGTAGAGGTGCCACTGCCAGTTGTCGGGGCCCATGTTGCGCAGAGAAGCCGCGATGCCCCCCTGCGCGGCGACCGTGTGCGAGCGGGTCGGGAAGACCTTGGTGATGCAGGCGGTCTTCAGCCCCTGTTCCGCCATGCCCAGCGTGGCGCGAAGACCGGCGCCGCCGGCGCCGACGACCACGACGTCGTACTGGTGATCGACAAAACGATAGGCGTTGCCCCCGATGCCGGGCCGGGAAAGCGTCTTGGGCTCGATTGCCACGGGATCAGGCTCCGAATGCAATGACAAGAAGGGAGAAGACGGCGGCGGCGCCGACGACGAGGCAGAAGGCGGTGTTCGCGACGAGCGTCAGCACTTTCAGCAGTTCGCCGTGGATGTAGTCGGCGATCGTCTCCTGGATGCCGAGCCGCATGTGTTCCACGCCGATGACAACGAAAAGGATGAGCGGGATGGCCACGACAGGCTGGCCGAGGACGGCCTGCACGCTCGCCTGGTTCTTTCCGATGAGGGAAAAGACAAGGCCTACCGCGAACAGCGTGAGCGGCACCAGCGCAAGCCCGCTGACGCGGGTAATCCAGAAGTGGCTCGTGCCGTCCTTGGCCGATCCGAGGCCGCGCACGGTGCGCAGCGGGGTTCGCATTGCTTTCATGTGCGCCTCAGAACCAGATGAAATAGATGGCCCAGGTGGCGGCCGTGAAGAGCAGGGAGGCCACCAGGGTCAGCTGCGCCAGCAGCCGGGAGGTGTGCTTCTCGGTTCCCACGCCGGTGTCCCAGATGAAATGGCGTATGCCGCCGAAGAGATGGTGCCAGGTGGCCCAGGTGAAGCCGATCAGCACGACAAGCCCGAGCCAGGAGCCGACAAGCCAGCTGGCCGTCTGGAACCATGAGGGCGCGCTTGCGGCGGCCACCAGCCACGCTGCGACCAGGAGCATGCCGAAATAGAGCGCGATGCCGGTGATGCGATGCATGATCGACATCGCCATCGTCGGGGTGAAACGATAGATGGACAGGTGCGGCGAAACGGGTCTCGCGCGGGTGGCTGAAGAGTGGCTCATGGCTCCCCCATTGCGGCGTCCGACAGCGCGGCAGGGCATCGTGCGGTGCGCCGTTCACGCTTCAGGGCAGAACGGTTTCTAGTCGCGTTTTTGCAGCGCGTCAAAACGGAATGCCCGCAGCGGTGGGGGGCTTAATCGATTTTTCCGCTGCGGCGCGCCAAGCGATGCAGAATCAATCGGTTGAAGCAGGTGCCGCGCCGCGACGCGCGGGCGCGGCGGCCTGCCCTAGCGCATGCAGGTGAGCGGCGCCTTGCCAGCCTTCATCCACAGCGCCTCGCGACCTTCCAGCACCAGCGCGTAACCGTTGGATCCGTAGCGGCTCTGCTGGCCGGGGGGAGCGGCGGCGAGTTCGATCGGAGCGGCTGTTGCCGCTTCTTCGGTATCGCCTGTCGATACGACGGGCTCGTGGATGCGGACCAGACTGCCGAGATACTCGATCCGGATCTGGCCGTCGGCGCCGCAGTCATAGGTGGCAATGCGCGGCGGCGCTGGCGTGGAGGACCGGCTGGCGGTTGCGGGCGGAGCCGACGTGCAGCCGGCAAGCGCCACTACCGGCGCAAGCAGCATGCAGATCGCGCCGGAAAGGATGCGGTTCGTCATGATGCGCGACGCTATCCCTCCTGCGGCCGAAAGATCAACACCCTCAAAAGGCAGCGGCAAATCTCGGGACCGGCAGGTGAGCCCTATGCTCCGTCGAAGCGGATGACGAAGCTGGTCCAGTCCGCGGGTGCGGCGATTTGCTCGTAGAGCTTCCTGCCGTCTTCGGGGAGGCGCGGGGCGTTGAGGATCAGCTTCGACCAGCCGCGCTCCTCGGCCTGATCGGCGAGCACGTCGACAAGCGCCTTGGCGATGCCCCGGCTGCGGTGGTCATGGTGCACGTAGATGTGATCGACCACGCCGCAGCGCATGCCCGACACCGGCTCCGGCGTGTCGATGAAGATGACGAAACCCACCAGCTCGCCGTCGACGCGTGCGCCCAGTACCTCCGCGGTCCGGTCCTGCAGCAGGGTCTCGGCGTAGAAATCGTCGGGCCGGCGGGGCGCGCCGCGCTTCAGGGCCTGTGCGTAGCCGGCGAGAAGCGGGGCGAAGGCATGCGCGTCGTTGAGGCGAAGCTGTGCGATGTCGATCTGGTGATTGGTGCTCATGCCGCCTCCTTTCCGAAATTAACCACGCTTGTCAATTGGCGTGGACTCGGCCCCGCGCGCCCCGTGACAATGGTGAAGAAACCGTTAACGTGTCGCGGAAGGGGCCTCGGCCTTCGGAACCTCAGAGGACCGCCATGCGCCTGAACACAACCCTGCTCGTCGCGGCCAGCGCCTTGCTCGCCGTCGCCTCGACGCCCGCCTTGGGAGGACGGCTGAAGGAGCGTGTCTACGACGATTCGTTCGGGAATCTGATCATCATCAGTCCCGCGGGCTACAAGCGCATCGTCGTCGGCATGGGCCACTTGGCGGCGGACTACGAGTCGCCCCGCGCTCCGGAGGTGGTCTATCTCGAGGGCGCCCGGCGCGGACCGCAGCTGAAGCGCTGCCACCAGCCTCCGGTTCTGTGGAAGGGGCGCGGCTACATGTACGG
>JAEYRU010000006.1 GCA_023435335.1 Pseudomonadota bacterium | reverse complement strand
GCGAAATACCAGAGCGCGAGCGCCGCCATCATCGCGAAACCCGCCGTGATCAGCAGCACCACGCGCCTGTCCCACCGGTCGGACAGGTATCCGAGCGGATACTGGATCACCACGCCGCCGACGATGGAAAGGCTGACGAAGGTGGCGACGTCCGCGACCGAAAAGCCTATCGCCTCGGCATAGACCGGGCTCATCGTGCGGAAGGCGCTGTTGGTGAGGCCGACGGCGATGCAGCCGATCGCCGCAAGCGGTGAGATCGCCCAGGCGCGCCGCAGATCGAGCTTCACGTCCTCGGGCGGCTTAGGGTTCGACCTATCGCCGAGCGACACCGGCACCAGCGATAGCGTGATCATGATCGACATGACCGCGAAGATGGCGAACCCTTCGGCGCCGACCAGCGGTATCAGGAACTGCGCCCCGGTGACCGAGCCGAGGTCGATGATGCGGTAGAGCGCCAGCACCCGCGCGCGGTCGCGGTTCTCCACGCCGGAGTTGAGCCAGGCCTCCATTACCGTGAACAGTCCGGCGAAGCAGAAACCGGAGATGAAGCGCACCACCGTCCACGAGATGGGATCGATCGCCAGGGCTAGCACCAGCGTGCCCGCCGAAGCGATCGCGGCCAGCGCCGAGAATGTGCGCACATGGCCGACCGCCCGCATGATCTGCACTATGAAGACGCAGCCGAGCAGGAAGCCGGCGAAATAGGCCGTTCCCATGAAGCCGATGGTGGTGGCGGAAAACCCTTCCTGTGCGCCGCGCAGCGCGATCAACGTGCCCTGCATGCCGTTGCCGCCGAGCAATATGCCGGCGGCGATCAGCAGGGGAATCAGCGGGCGGAGAGAAGACATCGCAGGCCGCGAAGCGTGAGGATGGCTTTCTATATGTGCTTCGCAGCGGGCGCGCCATCCTCCAATCGCCGCGTCGCGCCGCTTTCCTGTCGGAGAGAACGGCGCTGCCTGCTCTCGGCGGTCGCCGCCGTTTCCTTCCGCTGCGGCACTCGACGGACCTCGCTTGACACACCTATAAATTGTGTCAATCTGATTATACAACTTGTGGGAGGGTAGGATGTCGCAGAATGTGAAGTCGTTCCTCAACGCATTGGCCACGGATCCCGGTACCTTGAGGGCTTACGCCGACAATCCGGACGCGGCGCTCGAGAAGGCCGGCCTGAGCGCCGACGAGAAGGCGGCGATCAAGAGCGGCGACCGCACGGAGATCCTCAAGCTTGTGGGCCCGACCACAACTGCAGGCATCGAGCTGGTTGTCGAGATCAACGTGAAGATCAAGCTGTAGCGGTCATGCACATGACGGTGCCGAAAACCGCCGGGGGCTCGCTGGTGGTGGTGGGAACGGGCATTCGCGCGATCAGCCA
Source organism: Pseudomonadota bacterium (assembly GCA_023435335.1). GTDB lineage: Bacteria > Pseudomonadota > Alphaproteobacteria > Rhizobiales > Rhizobiaceae > RCIO01. The sequence continues at coordinate 2,733 of JAEYRU010000006.1, read as the reverse complement.
CATCACGCTTGAGGCGCTCACGCACCTGAAAGCCGCCGACAAGGTCTACCACGTGCTTACCGATCCCGTCGTCGAGGACTTCGTCGCACAGCAAAACCCCACCGCGGAGTCGCTCAAGCATCTCTATGTGGAGGGCAGGGAGCGGCTTGAGACCTATAGGGCGATGCAGGACGTCATTCTCGATGCCGTGCGCGCGGGACAGCATGTCTGCGCCGTGTTCTACGGGCATCCGGGCGTATTCGTCACGCCGTCGCATGAGGCGGTTCGCACGGCGCGCGCCGAAGGGTACCGGGCAGAAATGCTGCCCGGCGTTTCAGCGGAGGATTGCCTGTTCGCGGACCTGGGCTTGGACCCCGCGGAATGGGGGTGTCAGAGCTTCGAGGCCACGCATTTCCTCGTTTACAGGAAGAAATACGACCCGTCGTCGGCGCTGATATTATGGCAGGTCGGGGCCATCGCCGACCCGCTCTTTTCGCCGCGCAAGAAGGACACGCGGGGCCTGTCCAGCCTGAAGCGGGTGCTGGCTGACACCTACCCGCTTTCGCATGTCGTGACGCTCTATGAGGCTGCGATGCTTCCAGGCACCCAGCCCGTCGTAAGGCAGATCCCCTTGTCCGATCTCGATGCAACTCCGCTGAGCGGGCTGGTGACGCTCTATGTTCCGCCGTTGGCCGAAACGGCCGACGCGGACATGCTTGAGGAACTCGGCCTCAAGCTCCGGGCGGTGGAATTGGCCTGAGCGGCAAGCCATGCCCGCGCGGGAGCGGGCATGGCTGGAGCGGAAATCGCCTTACGACATGATGTAGACGATTTCGGTCGTATCGGGCTCGACGATCACGATGCGTCCGTCGGCGAGGACGAAGTAGCGGTAGCCTTCGTACTGCGGTACCACCTCAACAAAACGCGGCGGCAGCGGGCGCACCTCGATCGTATCGGGGGCCATGGCGCCGATATTGATGTCGAACGTGGCGTCGACCGGAGACGTACCCTGAGTCATTTCGCTGCGAAGCGCGGCCTGCTGCTCGGCCGACAGATCGATGCTGGCGGTCGTGCCCGGGTCGGTCTGCACGGTAACGGAGCCGGAGGCCGCGCCGGTCGTCGTGCCGCCCGCGTCCGGCTGGACGACGGCCGAGCCGTCCCCGGAGGCCTCGCCTTCGACGGTGGTCTGTGCCAGCGCCGGGATGGCGGAAGCAAGCAGGGCGGCTGTCGCGATGGAAAGGATGCGTTTCATCGTGTCTTCTCCTTGTCAGCGGTGTCCCTTCGCCGCCCCAACGGCGTTGGGACCCGCCTGTTCCCTCACGTGCCGCGACCGCGCGCCACGAGGTGTGATCGTCCCGCCCGCCGCCGGCGGCGCTCGCCTTGACAAACCGGCGCTTGCGTGCGCTTTTCCGCGCGAATTTTGCCGGCCCCGCCGGCCTGCCGCTTTGGCTCCAGACTCCGGAAGTGATCTCATGCACCGCTACCGCAGCCACACCTGCGCCGAACTCAAGTCAGATCATGTAGGCCAGACCGTCCGCCTGTCCGGCTGGGTCCATCGTGTGCGCGACCATGGCGGCCTGCTGTTCATCGACTTGCGCGACCACTACGGTCTCACCCAAATCGTCGCCGATCCCGACTCGCCCGCCTTCGCGACCGCCGAGAAGCTGCGCGGCGAATGGGTGGTCCGCGTAGACGGAGAGGTAAAGGCCCGCACCGCCGAGACCGTGAACCCCAATCTGCCCACCGGAGCGATCGAGGTGTTCGCCAGGGAGATCGAGATCCTGTCGGCCGCCCGGGAACTGCCGCTCCCGGTCTTCGGCGAGCCCGACTATCCCGAGGACATCCGCCTCAAATACCGCTTCCTCGACCTGCGCCGCGACACGCTGCACAGGAACATCGTGATGCGCACCAGGATAATCGCCGAGATGCGCAGGCGCATGGGCGAAGCGGGCTTCACCGAATACTCGACCCCGATCCTGACCGCTTCCTCGCCGGAAGGAGCGCGCGACTTCCTGGTGCCCAGCCGCCTGCACGAGGGCAAGTTCTACGCGCTGCCGCAGGCGCCGCAGATCTACAAGCAGCTGATCATGGTCTCCGGCTTCGACCGCTACTTCCAGATCGCCCCCTGTTTCCGCGACGAGGACCCGCGCGCCGACCGCTTGCCGGGCGAGTTCTACCAGCTCGACCTGGAGATGAGCTTCGTCGAGCAGGACGACGTGCTGGGCACGATGGAGCCGGTCGTCCGCGGTGTCTTCGAGGCGTTTGCCGACGGCAAGCCGGTCACGCAGGAATTTCCCCGTATCGCCTATGACGAGGCGATCCTGAAATATGGCAGCGACAAGCCGGACCTGCGCAACCCCATCGAAATGCAGGATGTGTCCGAGCATTTCCGCGGCTCCGGCTTCAAGGTCTTCGCCAACATCCTGGCCGACAACCCGAACGGCGCGGTCTGGGCGATTCCGGCGCCGGGCGGCGGCAGCCGCGCCTTCTGCGACCGCATGAACTCATGGGCGCAGGGCGAGGGCCAGCCGGGCCTCGGCTACATCTTCTGGCGCGAGGAGGAGAGCCGCGTCGAAGGCGCCGGCCCCATCGCCAAGAACATCGGCGAGGAGCGCACAGAGGCGCTGCGCCGGCAGCTGGGCCTGAAGCCGGGCGACGCCTGTTTCTTCGCCGCCGGCGATCCGAAGAAGTTCTATGCCTTTGCGGGCGCCGCGCGCACCCGTGCCGGCGAGGAACTGAACCTCGTCGACCGTG
>JAEYRU010000001.1 GCA_023435335.1 Pseudomonadota bacterium | reverse complement strand
GCGCATCACCTGCTCCTCCTCGCCCTCGGCGAAGACGACGCGCTTGGGCTGGCGGCGTACCCTGTCCGAGATGCGTTGCAGCGTCGAGGCGATCGGGTCGCGCCGCGCCGAAAGCTGCTGGGCGTATCTCTCGAAATCGAGGATCGGCCGCCGGGCGACACCGCTGTCCATTGCAGCTTTTGCGACGGCGACCGGGATTGCCGAGATGAGACGCGGATCGAACGGCACCGGAATGATGTAGTTGGCGCCGAACTTCGGCCGGTTGCCTTGATAGGCGGCCGCCACGTCGTCCGGCACATCCTGCCGCGCCAGCGCCGCCAGCGCTTCCGCCGCCGCCACCTTCATGGCGTCGTTGATGGTGGTCGCCCGCACGTCCAGCGCGCCGCGGAAGATGTAGGGAAAGCCGAGAACATTGTTGACCTGGTTGGGATAGTCGGAGCGCCCCGTCGCCATGATCGCGTCGGTGCGGATGTTGGCTACTTCTTCGGGGGTAATCTCTGGGTCCGGATTGGCCATCGCGAATATGATCGGGTTCTTGGCCATCGACTGCACCATGGCCGCCGTCAGCGCGCCCTTGGCCGAGAGGCCGAAGAAGACGTCTGCCCCGTCAAGCGCGTCGGCCAGCGTGCGCTTTTCGGTTTTCACCGCATGCGCCGACTTCCACTGGTTCATGCCTTCAGTGCGGCCCTGGTAAACGACGCCCTTGGTGTCGCACAGGATGACGTTCTCGGGGGCAAAGCCCATCGATTTCACGAGCTCGATGCAGGCGATGCCGGCCGCGCCGGCGCCGTTGCAGACCAGCTTTGTCGTCTTCATGTCGCGGCCGGTGATCGCCAGCGCGTTGATCAGGCCGGCGGTTGCGATGATGGCGGTGCCGTGCTGGTCGTCGTGGAACACCGGGATGTCGAGAAGTTCGCGCAGCCGCTCCTCGATGATGAAGCAGTCGGGCGCCTTGATGTCCTCCAGGTTGATGCCGCCGAAGGACGGGCCGAGGTAGCGCACGCAGTTGACGAACTCGTCGACGTCCTGGGTGTCGACCTCGAGGTCGATGGAATCGACGTCGGCGAAGCGCTTGAACAGCACCGCCTTGCCCTCCATCACCGGCTTAGAGGCGAGAGCGCCGAGATTGCCGAGGCCGAGGATTGCCGTGCCGTTCGAGATCACGGCGACCATGTTGCCTCGGGACGTATAGTCGAAGGCGCGGCTGGGATCTTCCGCGATCGCCTTCACCGGCACCGCGACGCCCGGCGAATAGGCGAGCGAGAGGTCGCGCTGGGTCGCCATGGGCTTGGTGGGCGTGATCTCCAGCTTGCCCGGCCGTCCCATCGCGTGGAACTCGAGGGCTTCCTCCGCGCTCACCGACGGGCCGGAATCGTCCTTGATGTCTTTCGCGGGCATGATCTCTGGTATTCCCTTCCCCGGAGCGGCTCTTCTTCTTGTGGAGGTTTGTAGGGCAGCAGGGATTAAGGCTACATTCTGCTCTAGTAAAGCACCAGAGACGCAATACGCCGGCCGCGGAGACAGTAGCTCTTGAACGACAGGATGCTGATCAGGACCGAGAACGCGCAGGTTGTGGCGCCGCCTCCGGCTTTGTCGGCGGAAGGCGCGACCCCGATGATGGAACAGTTCATCGAGATCAAGTCGGCCAACCCGGATTCGCTGCTGTTCTACCGCATGGGCGACTTCTACGAGCTTTTCTTCCATGACGCCGAAGTCGCCTCGCGCGCACTCGGCATAACCCTTACCAAGCGGGGCAAGCATCAGGGAGAGGACATCCCCATGTGCGGCGTTCCGGTGCACGCCGCCGACGACTACCTGCAGAAGCTTATCGCCCTTGGTCATCGGGTCGCGGTCTGCGAGCAGATCGAGGATCCGGCCGAAGCGAAGAAGCGCGGCTCGAAATCGGTCGTGCGCCGCGACGTTGTACGTCTGGTCACGCCGGGAACGATTACGGAAGAACGGATCCTCGCTCCGTCGGAAGCCAACTTCCTGATGACACTCGGACGAGTAAAGGCCGGTGCGGCTGGCAACGACTACGCGCTTGCCTGGATCGACATTTCGACCGGCGTTTTCCGGGTGGCGGAGACCACGGCGGACCAGCTTCTCGCCGACATATTGCGGGTGGAGCCGCGCGAACTCATTCTTGCCGAAGCGGTCTTCCACGACCCCGACCTGAAGCCGGTGTTCGACGTTCTCGGCCGCATCGCCGTTCCGCAGCCGGCGGCGATGTTCGATTCCGCTACCGCCGAGGCGCGGATCTGCCGCTTCTTCGGTGTCGCTACCGCGGAGGGGTTCGGCCGCTTCGGCAGGGCCGAACTGGCCGCAATCTCGGGCGCCGTCGCCTATGTGGAGAAAACGCAGAAGGCCGAGCGCCCGCCGTTGCAGCGCCCGGAACGCCAGGAGACGGGCTCTGCGCTCTTCATCGACCCGGCCACGCGCGCAAACCTCGAGCTGCTGCGCACACTGTCAGGCAGCCGCGACGGTTCGCTGTTTTCGGCAATCGACCGCACGGTAACCGGCGGCGGCGGCCGGCTGCTTGCCGAGCGGCTGACGGCCCCCCTGACCGACCCGGCAGAGATCAACCGCCGGCTCGACTGCATATCCTTCTTGCTCGGCGAATCGCGGCTTTGCGAAGCCGTGAGGGCGCTGCTCAAGGCGGTTCCGGATATGCCCCGTGCGCTGTCGCGGCTCGCCCTCAACCGGGGCGGCCCGCGCGATCTGGGTGTGCTGCGGACGGGGCTGCAGGCCGCAGCCGAGATGGCCGGCCTGCTGGGGCAGGCCGCATTGCCGGAGCGCCTGGACAGTGCATTCGAAACCCTGCGGGCGGCGCCGGCGTCGCTATGCGAGCACCTGCAGGCGTCGCTTTCGGACGAGCTTCCCCTCCTCAAGCGCGACGGCGGCTTCGTGCGCGCGGGCTATGACCGCGAACTCGACGAAATGCGCGCCCTGCGCGACGAATCACGCCGTGTCATCGCGGCGATGGAGCGCTCCCTGATCGAGGAGACCGGCATCCGGTCGCTGAAGATCCGCCACAACAACGTGCTCGGTTACTACATCGAGGTGACCGCCAACCATGCCGAGGCTATGACCGGCACGGACGCGGCCAAGGCCCGGTTCATTCATCGCCAGACGATGGCGAGCGCCATGCGCTTCACCACGACCGAGCTCGCCGGGCTTGAATCGAAGATCGCCAACGCGGCAGACCGCGCTTTGTCGATCGAGCTGGCGGTTTTCGACCGGCTGCTCGGCGAGGCCGTGGAGCATGCCGATGCAATCCGTTCGGCGGCATCGGCGCTTGCGGAGATCGACGTTTCGGCCGCGCTCGCCTGCCTGGCTTCGGAGCAGGACTATTGCCGCCCCGCGGTCGACGCGAGCCTCACCTTCCGCATCGAGGGAGGGCGCCATCCCGTGGTGGAGCAGGCGCTGCGCCGGCAGCTGGGCGACCCCTTCGTAGCCAATGACTGCGACCTGTCGCCGGAGAACTCAGGTAGCGCCGGCGTGATCTGGCTGCTGACCGGGCCAAACATGGGCGGCAAGTCGACCTTCCTGCGCCAGAACGCGCTGATTGCGATCCTGGCACAGACGGGGTCCTTCGTTCCCGCCGCGAGCGCCCATGTCGGAGTGGTCGATCGGCTCTTTTCGCGGGTCGGCGCCTCGGACGACCTTGCGCGCGGGCGCTCGACCTTCATGGTCGAGATGGTCGAGACCGCGGCGATCCTCAACCAGGCGAGCGAACGCTCACTGGTGATTCTGGACGAGATCGGCCGCGGCACCGCCACCTTCGACGGCCTTTCGATCGCCTGGGCCGCGGTGGAGTATCTCCACGAGACGAACCGCAGCCGCGCCATCTTCGCCACGCATTTCCACGAGATGACGGCGCTGGCCGAGAAGCTGCCCCGGCTTCACAACGTGACCATGCGCGTGAAGGAATGGGAGGGCGACGTCGTCTTCCTGCACGAGGTGGCGCGCGGCGCCGCCGACCGCTCCTATGGCGTGCAGGTTGCCCGCCTCGCCGGCCTGCCGGAGCCGGTGGTGGAGCGGGCCCGCGAGGTGCTGCACCTGCTCGAGGAGGGCGAGGTTTCGGGCAAGGCCGGCAAGCTCGTTGACGACCTCCCTCTGTTTTCCGCGGCGGTCAGGCGCGAAGCGCCCGGGAAGGCGCCATCCGACGCGGTCGGTGCGGCCCTGGAGAATCTCAACCCCGACGAGATGACCCCGCGCGAGGCAATGGATGCCCTCTACCGGCTGAAGGCGCTGCTGCCGGGCCGGTGAAATGCCGGCCTCGCGAAAGTTCAAAGTCTGAGACACATTGCGAAGGTTGCAATAAAGCCCTGTTAAGCTCTTGCTGCTATTGGCGCGGGATGCCTGCTTGTGCCTTCACTGCGGTATCTCATTTTGGCGAAACTGGTTTCCTTCGGGGCAAATCTAAGCAGAACGATCCTCCGGCCGAGCAACATTCCGGTCGCGATCGCCATGCTGGTGATCCTCGCCATCGGCGCCTTCGCCGAATCTCTTAACCGAAGCGTCCAGATCGAGCGGTTGCGTGGCGAAGTACTCGACCGTGCGAGCGTCATCCGCGCCAAACTCGAAGGCAACATCAACGGCAACCTGCAGCTCGTTCGCGGCCTGGTGGCAATGGTCGAGATGGAGCCCGACATGACCCAGGAGCGGTTCTCGGCGCTCGCGGGCGGTCTGGTCGATGAGAATTCGCCGATCATCAACATAGCTGCCGCCCCCGACCTCGTGGTGACCCTGGTCCATCCCGTGGGGCCGAACCGGGCGGTGATCGGCCTCGACTACAGCAAGAATCCGATCCAGCGGGCGGCCGCCATGCGGGCGCGCGAAACCGAGAAGCTGATCCTCGCCGGACCGGTCGACCTCCTGCAGGGCGGCCGCGGCTTTGTCGGCCGCTTCCCTGTCTTCCGCAATGGGGACGACGGGAGCCGCGCGTTCTGGGGCCTGGTCTCCGTGGTGATTGATGCGGAACGCATGTATCGCGACGCCGGCCTGCTGGAGGAGGATCTCGACCTTAAGGTCGCGATCACCGGTCGCGACGCGCTGGGCGCCGAGGGCGAGCGGTTCTACGGCGAACCGGACGTCTTCGCGACCGAGCCCGTCCTTCTCGACGTGATGTTGCCGTTCGGCTCTTGGCGCATCGCCGCCGTGCCGGAGGGCGGCTGGGTTGCGCCGACCGAACGACTGAGGGTGGGGCGCATGTTCATTGCGCTTTCCGGTACGCTCATCCTCATCCCCATGTTCCTCACCGGACGGCTGATCGACGAACGGCAGCGCTATATCGGCGCGCTGCGCGCCCGCGAAAAGGACCTCGACGCCCTCTCGCGAAAGCTGCGGCTGGCGCTCGAGACCTCGCGCGTCGGCGTATGGGAGATGCGGCTCGGGGAGGAGACGGAGATCTGGGATGATCGCACGAATGAACTGTTCGGCTACCCGGCCGACGGCGGTCCCCGCGATTTCTCCCATTGGCAGGCGCGGGTGCACCCCGACGACGTCCAGCGGGCCACGGCCGAATTCCGCGCCGCGCTGGATGCGGGCCGCTCCTATATCTCCGAGTACAGGCTGCTGCTCGATGGCGGTGAAGTCCGCTACATCCGGTCGCTGGGATCGCTTTACGACGCGCCGGGCGAGAAGCCGCGCATGATCGGCATCAACTGGGATGTGTCGGCGGACGTTGCGCGCAACCAGGATCTGCACCACGCCAACCTGCTATCGGAGGCGCGCAACGCCGAGCTGGAAGCGGCCAAGGAGCGCATCGAATACAACGCCCTGCACGATTCGCTCACCGGCCTCCCGAACCGCCGCTACCTGGACGAAGTGCTGGCGCAGCACGCCGAGTCGTTCGCGGCCGGCGAACGCGCCGCACTGCTCCACATCGATCTCGACCGCTTCAAGCAGATCAATGACACGCTGGGGCACGCGGCTGGCGACGCCATGCTCGTACATGCCGCGCGCCTCCTCAAGGATGTCGTCGGAAACAGCGACTTCGTCGCGAGGATCGGAGGCGACGAGTTCGTCGTCGTGATCCGGCGCGACCGGGCCAGCGCGGACCTGCGCGGCGATCATCTCGCCACGCTGGCAGACACGGTTGTCGAGCGTATGCGCGAGCCTGTCATGTTCCAGGGCCACGAATGCCGCTTCGGCGTCTCGGTCGGCATCGCGACCGACATGGATTCGATCGCCGACCCGAAGCGCCTTCTGATAAACGCCGACATGGCGCTGTACCGGGCCAAGAATCGCGGCCGCAACCGCCACCAGTTCTTCAACGATGCGCTTCAGGCCGAAATCGTAACCACCAAGCGTATCGCCGACGAAATCCTTTCGGGCCTGGAAAACAACCAGTTCGTTCCACACTACCAGCCGCAGTTCTCGGCCGAGACGCATGAGGTTATCGGCGTTGAGGCCCTGGCGCGCTGGAACCATCCCACGGAAGGCCTGCTTGCTCCAAATGCGTTCATCAGGATTGCCGAGGAACTGAACGTCGTCGCTTCGATCGACCGCCTGATACTTGAGCAGACGCTGCGCGACCTGCGCGCATGGCAGGATGCCGGCCTTGCGATCCCCAAGGCCTCGGTCAACGTCTCGGCCCGCCGCCTTCAGGACGAGGAGCTCGTGGCCAGTCTCGGCAGTCTCGATATCCGCCCGAATACTGTGTCCTTCGAGCTGGTGGAGTCGATCTTCCTCGACGAGCACGACGAACTCATCAGCTGGAACGTCGACCGTATCAAGGATCTCGGGATCGACATCGAGATCGACGATTTCGGCACAGGCTATGCCTCGATCGTCAGCCTTATCAAGCTCAAGCCGCGCAGGCTCAAGATCGATCGACAGCTCATCATGCCGATCGTGCATTCCTCCGTGCAGCGCCAGCTCGTCGGGTCCATCATCGATATCGGCCGGTCGCTCGGCATAGAGGTGCTCGCCGAAGGCGTCGAGACGATGGAGCACGCGCGCATATTGCGCAAGCTGGGCTGCCACGCGCTGCAGGGCTATGCCTTCGCGCGCCCCATGAGCGCCGCGGAACTGGCTGACTTCGTTCCCGCCCGCCGCTGGCGCGCTGCCTCCTGACAGGCGGCGCCGGCCGGCGATCCAGCCAGTACCCGGCCTGTATCCTTGAGGCCGGAAACGCGTTATAGACGCGCGCGACAAGACAAAGACGCCTTCCAGGCCGATATTCGCTTCAGAATGGCAAAGATTCCTCTCAAGCTGAACGAGATCATCGACGGCGAGGCGTTGCGCCGCGACCTGACGGCCCTGACCGCGGAGAACGCCGGAGACGGCTCGTCCCCCGAGATCAGGAAGAAAGCGCTTTTGCTGGTGCGCGAACGCCTTGATGCGGGGCGCAGGGCCGCCGAGACCCTGCTGGCCGAGGACGGCGGCGGCACGGCCTGCGCGGCGCGCCTGTCGCACCTGATGGACGAGATCATCGCCGCCCTCTACGATTTCGCGGCCGTGCATGTGTACCGGTCGAAGAACCCGACGCTCGGCGAGCGCATGGCGGTCGTGGCCGTCGGCGGCTATGGCCGCGGCACGCTGGCGCCTGGTTCGGACATCGACCTGCTCTTCGTGCTCCCCTACAAGCAGACGCCCTGGGGCGAGCAGATCGTCGAATACATCCTCTATGTCCTGTGGGATCTGGGCCTGAAGGTCGGCCACGCCACCCGCAACATCGACGATTGCATCCGCCTGTCGCGCACCGACATGACGATCCGCACCTCCATTCTCGAGGCTCGCTTCATATGGGGCGATGAGAAGCTCGCGGCGGAGCTGGTCGCGCGCTTCGACCACGAAGTGGTGCGCAGCACGGGCCCGGAATTCGTTCAGGCCAAGCTCGCCGAGCGTGACGACCGCCATGCGAAGGGAGGCGAAAGCCGCTACCTCGTCGAGCCCAACGTCAAGGACGGCAAGGGTGGGCTGCGCGATCTGCACACGCTGTTCTGGATCGGCAAGTACTTCTACCGCGTGCGCACCGGCGACGAACTGGTCGACCGGGGCGTCTTCACCCGCAAGGAATACCTGCAGTTCCGGAAGGCGGAGGATTTCCTATGGGCCGTGCGCTGCCACATGCATTTCCTTGCCGGCAAGGCGGAGGAGCGGCTGCATTTCGACATCCAGCAGGACATTGCGGAACGGCTGGGCTACACCAGCCACCCAGGCCTGTCAGCGGTCGAGCGGTTCATGAAGCACTACTTCCTCATGGCCAAGAGCGTCGGCGACCTCACGCGCATCTTCTGCGCCAAGCTCGAGGATGAGCAGGCCAAGCAGGTGCCCGGCTTCAACCGGCTCTTCCAGACCTTCTCCCGCCGGCGCCGCAAGCTTGCCGGCACCAGTGACTTCCTGATCGACAACCACCGCATAACCATCGCCGACCCGCAGGTGTTCGAGCGGGACCCGGTAAACCTGCTGCGGCTCTTCTGGTTCGCTGACCGTCATGGGCTGGAATACCACCCGGACGCGATGCAGCTCGTCACTCGCTCGCTCAAACTGGTCGACCGAGACCTGCGCCGTGACCGCGAGGCCAACCGGCTGTTCATGGACTTGCTGACTTCGGACAGGAACCCGGAACTCAATCTGCGCCGCATGAACGAGGCGGGCGTACTGGGAAAGCTCATCCCCGAGTTCAACAAGATCGTGGCGATGATGCAGTTCAACATGTACCACCACTACACGGTGGACGAGCATCTGCTGCGCTGCATCGGCGTGCTGGCCGAGATCGAGCGCGGCGACGCGAAGAAAACTCATCCGCTGGCGCATTCGCTCATGCCGAGCCTGAAGAAGCGCCGCGAGGTGCTCTACGTCGCCATGCTTCTGCACGACATCGCCAAGGGCCGGCCCGACGACCATTCGGAAGTCGGCGCAAGGATCGCGCGGCGAATTTGTCCGCACATGGGTCTGAGCGACGAAGATACGGAGACTGTTTCCTGGCTGGTGGAGCATCACCTGCTGATGTCCATGACCGCTCAGACGCGCGACCTCAATGACCGCAAGACGATCGAGGACTTCGCCGATGTCGTGCAGTCGGTGGAGCGGCTGAAGCTGCTGCTCGTGCTCACGGTCTGCGACATTCGCGGCGTCGGCCCAGGCGTCTGGAACGGCTGGAAGGGGCAGTTGCTGCGTACGCTGTACTACGAGACCGAGCTCCTGCTGACCGGCGGGTTCTCCGAGGTCTCACGCGGCAAGCGCGCCGAAGAGGCGAGGCGACGCCTCGCAGACGCGCTCGCCGATTGGCCGGAGCGCGACCGCAACCGTTACGTCAGGCTGCATTACGAAAACTACCTTCTCACGGTTGACGAGGGGGATCAGCTCCGCCACGCCGCCTTCATCCGTGAAGCTGACCAGGCCAACAGGCAACTCGCGACCATGATCCGCCCACTCGAGTTCGAGGCAGTGACCGAGATCACCGTGCTCGCGCCGGACCATCCGCGCCTGCTGTCGGTCATTGCAGGCGCCTGCGCCGCGGCCGGCGCCAACATCGTCGACGCCCAGATCTTCACCACCTCCGACGGACGCGCGCTGGACACCATCCTCATCAGCCGCGAATTCGCCCGCGACGACGACGAGCAGCGGCGCGGCGAGAGGGTAGGCAAGCTGATCGAGGATGTGCTGTCGGGCAAGAGCTGGCTGCCGCAGATCATCCAGCAGCGGGTGCGCCAGCAGCGACGCGGCACCAAGGCCTTCCGGCTCGAGCCGCATGCGGAGGTCCGCAACGCCCTGTCCAACCGGTTCTCGGTCATCGAGGTCGAGGGGCTCGATCGCACCGGACTCCTGTCTGAGATCACCGGCGCGATTTCGGATCTGTCGCTGGACATCGCCTCGGCCCACATCACGACCTTCGGCGAGAAGGTGATCGACACGTTCTACGTAACCGACCTCACCGGCCACAAGATCGAGAACCCGGCCCGCATGGCGGCAATCAGGGAGAAACTCGTCGCGATACTTGCCGGAGAAACGCCTACGGCGACCGCGGCCGCCAAAGCGGCGAGCCGCGAAAAGACAGCGGCGGAATAGGCGTGTAGATGACGAACCAGTTCCGGGCTGCCTGACCGTATGAGCCTCGTTCGAAAATTCGCCAGCGTGGGCAGCGCCACCATGGCAAGCCGCGTCCTGGGATTCCTGCGCGAGGCCCTGATCGCCGGCCTGCTGGGCGCGGGGCCGGTCACGGACGCATTCTACGCAGCGCTGCGCTTTCCCAACCTGTTTCGCAGGCTCTTCGCGGAAGGCGCCTTCAACACGGCCTTCATCCCGCTATTCGCCAGGGAGCTGGAGGGCGGCGGAGTCGCGTCGGCGCGCCGCTTCGCCGAGGATGTGCTATCAGCGCTGACCGCCGTGCTCCTCCTGCTCTCGGGGCTGGCGCTGCTCACCATGCCGGCGCTCGTCGCAACGATCATAGCGCCCGGCTTCGTCGGAGATCCCGACAAGTTCCAGCTGACGGTCGACATGACGCGGATCATGTTTCCGTATCTTTTTTGCATGTCGCTGGTGGCGATGTTGTCCGGCATCCTGAATTCGATGCGACACTATTTCCTGGCCGCGCTTGTCCCCGTGCTGCTCAATGTCATGCTGATCGCAGCGCTCATGCTCGCCTATGCCTTTGGCCTGGAGCCCCTACAAACAGGCTACTGGCTGGCCTGGGCCGTCTTCACGTCGGGCTTCGTGCAGCTTTCGGTGCTCATCTGGGGCGTTCGCCGCCAAGGTTTCGGGCTGCGTCCGGGTTGGCCCCGCCTGACGCCGCGTGTCAGGCGCCTCCTGCTCCTCATGGGCCCGGCGGCCCTTACCGGCGGCGTCATCCAGATCAACCTGCTGGTCGGGCAGATGATCGCGTCGGCGCAGGACGGCGCGATCAGCTTTCTCAACTTCGCGGATCGCATCAGCCAGCTGCCGCTGGGCGTCATCGGCATTGCCATCGGCGTTGTGCTTCTCCCTGAACTGGCGCGCGCGCTTAAGGCAGGCGACTTGAAGGATGCGCAGCACCTGCAGAACCGCTCGCTCGAATTCGCGCTAGGACTGACCCTCCCGGCGGCGGTCGGCCTGATGCTGGTGCCTGGGCCGATCGTCGCCCTCCTCTACGAGCGCGGCCAGTTCTCTGCCTTCGATACGCAGATGACCGCCTACGCCCTGGCGGCGTTCTCGGCGGGCCTGCCCGCCTTCGTGCTGATCAAGGTGTTCTCTCCCGCGTTTTTCGCGCGCGAGGACATGAAGACGCCGATGTGGTTTTCGGTCGTCGCCGTCGCCGTCAATATCGGTGTAAGCCTGCTGTTTTTCCCTCTCTACGGGCACGTGGCCATCGCCGTGGCGACCTCCCTGTCCGGCTGGGTCAATTTCGCCCTTCTCGCCGGCACGCTCTGGCGGCGCAACGATTTCCGCCCGTCTCCGCTCACCTTGCGCCGGATCGTCATGATCGTCCTGGCGAGCGCGGTTATGGGTCTGCTCGTCTGGGGCCTCGTCGGCCTGCTCGACGACTGGATAGGCCACGGCAGCTCGATGGTGCGCCTAGGCAGCCTGCTCGCTGTGATAGCTGTCGCGGCGGCGTCGTATTTTGCGATCGTTGTCGCCACCGGCGCGGTCGACCGGACCGAGCTCCTCGGCTTGACGCGACGGCGCAGGTCCGCCTGACCGCCCGATGCCGCCCCTTGCGTCCCGTTTGCGGCTCGTCCATAAGCCGCCCACCGAATTTCGCCGCGCGCGAAACGGCCCTCCACAAGCCACGGGATCCGTCTCATGAACAGCTTCAGGCAACTCGTCTTTTCCGGGGTCCAGCCGACCGGCAATCTGCACCTGGGCAACTATCTAGGCGCCATCAGGCGCTTCGTTGCCCTGCAGGAAAGCCACGACTGCATCTATTGCGTCGTGGATCTGCACGCCATCACGGTCTGGCAGGATCCGGCCGAGCTGATGCGTGCGACGCGCGAGGTCACCGCGGCGTTCCTCGCATCCGGCATCGACCCGAGGAAGCACATCGTCTTCAATCAGAGCCGCGTGCCGCAGCATGCGGAGCTTGCCTGGATATTCAACTGCGTCGCGCGCATGGGCTGGCTCAACCGCATGACGCAGTTCAAGGAGAAGGCCGGCAAGGACCGCGAGAACGCCTCGGTCGGCCTGTTTGCCTATCCGACGCTGATGGCCGCGGACATTCTTGCCTATCGCGCCACTCACGTGCCGGTCGGCGAAGACCAGAAGCAGCATCTGGAGCTGACGCGCGACATCGCCCAGAAGTTCAACAACGATTACTCCGATCGTATCGCCGAACTCGGCGTGGGAGTGGAGATGCAGATGGGCGAGGAAACCGTCAACGGCTTCTTCCCGCTGACCGAGCCGCTGATCGAAGGTCCGGCGCCGCGCGTCATGAGCCTGCGTGACGGCACCCGCAAGATGTCCAAGTCCGACCCGTCGGACCTGTCGCGCATCAACCTCACCGACGATGCCGACACGATCGCCAAGAAGATCCGCAAGGCCCGCACCGATCCGCAGCCGCTGCCCTCCGACGTCGAGGGGCTTGCCGACCGGCCCGAGGCCGACAATCTGGTGACCATCTATGCCGCGCTCGCCGAAACCTCGAAGGAGGCTGTGATGGCCGATTTCGGCGGTCGCCAGTATTCCGACTTCAAGCCGGCCCTGGCCGACCTCGCGGTGGACAGGCTGGCGCCGATCGCGGGCGAGATGCGGCGCATCTCGGAGGACAAGACCTATGTCGATTCCGTCCTGCGCGACGGCGGCGAGCGGGCCGGGGCTCTGGCGGAAGAGACGATCAAGGTCGCCAGGAGCATCATCGGCCTGCTCCACGACTGAGCTGACGCCACGGCAGCTTGCCGATGTCCGGCGCGAGTGGCAGATTGCCGGCGGCGGGCAATCACCGCGGGGACAGTGCATGGTATCCAGACGCCTGAGCAGGGAAGCCGGCCATCGGCGCAAGTTTCTGGCGATCGTCGACGAGACGCCGGAATGCGAGCGCGCCATAGCCTATGCTGGCCGCCGGGCCAAAAGCACGGGCGGCGCACTGATACTGCTCTTCGTCATCGATTCGGCCGATTTCCAGCAATGGCTCGGCGTCGAGCAGATCATGCGCGAGGAAGCACGAAACGCGGCCTCCGCCGCGCTCGACGCGCAGGCAGCGACAGTACGCGAAATGATCGGCCTCGAGCCTGAACTGGTCATTCGCGAAGGCGTGCCGGTCGAGGAGATCCACAAGCTCATCGAGGAGGACCAGGACATCGCCATCCTGGTGCTGGCGGCGGGCAACGCCAAGGAAGGCCCCGGGCCGCTCGTCTCCTCGGTAGCGGGCAAGGGCGCCGCCTTCCCCATCCCGGTCACGGTGGTGCCGCAGAGCCTTTCCGACGAGGATATCGAAAGCCTCGCCTGAGCGCCGGCACTTCTGCCCCCGGGCCCTGCCGCACTATATGAGCTTGAAGCGAAGCCCGGCAGGGTCTATTTAGAATAGTTCAAAAGAAGCTCCCCACTCGGAGACCGACGATGTTCATCCAGACCGAAGCCACGCCCAATCCGGCAACGCTGAAATTCCTGCCCGGCAGCGTCGTCCTGGAGAGCGGCACCGCCGATTTCCTCGATGCTGAGGCCGCCGTGGACGTATCCCCGCTGGCGGCTCGCTTGTTCGAGGTCCCGGGCGTGACGGCCGTATTCCTGGGGTATGACTTCATCACCGTGACCAAGGCCGAAGGGCCGGACTGGCAGCACATCAAGCCGGCGATCCTCGGAGCGATCATGGAGCATTTCATGTCGGGCGCCCCGGTGATGGCAGCCGCGTCCGCCGGCGGAATTCCCGCAGCCGAGGGCGAGGAATTCTACGACGCCGCCGATGCGGAGATCGTGCTGACGATCAAGGAACTGCTCGACACGCGGGTGCGCCCCGCGGTCGCTCAGGACGGCGGCGACATCACCTTCCGCGGTTATCAGAACGGGACGGTATTCCTCAACATGAAGGGCGCCTGCGCCGGCTGCCCGTCTTCGACCGCCACGCTCAAGCACGGCATCCAGAACCTGTTGCGCCACTTCGTTCCCGAAGTGCAGCAGGTCGAGCAGGTCGCCGCCTGACCGCAGTTCCGGGTTCTTAGGCGCTCGCGCGTTCGCGCGGCGCCTGCAGCCCCCCGTTTTCCATGATGAAATCGACGATCTCGGCAACACCCTTGCCGCGCGACAGGTCGGTGAAAGCGAAAGCGCGTTCCTGACGCATGCGCGCGGCGTCGCGCTGCATGACCTCCAGGTCGACGTTCACATAAGGTGCGAGGTCGCTCTTGTTGATGACGAGAAAGTCCGAGCGGGTGATGCCCGGCCCGCCCTTGCGCGGGATCTCCTCGCCCTGGCAGACCGAGATGACGTAGAGCGTCAGGTCGGCGAGGTCGGGGGAGAAGGTCGCGGCAAGGTTGTCGCCGCCCGATTCGATGAAAACGACGTCGAGATCGGGAAATCTACGGTTGAGGTCGGCGATTGCCGCGAGGTTGATCGAGGCGTCCTCGCGGATCGCCGTATGCGGACAGCCGCCCGTTTCCACCCCCATGATCCGCTCTTCCGGCAGCGCCTGCAGGCGCGCCAGCATCATGGCGTCTTCCTTGGTGTAGATGTCGTTGGTGACGACAGCGATCGACCAATGCTCGCGCATCGCCTTGCACAGCTTCTCCGTCAGCGTCGTCTTGCCCGAGCCGACCGGGCCCCCGATTCCGACGCGAAGCGGTCCGTTCTTGCTCATGTCCTGAACAGCCTCGAATATTGCGTTTCGTGCCGCATCGACGAGCTTTCGGCAAGCAGCGTGGCCGAACCGAGATCGTCAAGGGTCGACTGCGCCGCGCGCTCCGCGATCAGTGTCATTTGCGGTTCCAGCGCGGCCAGAGTGCGTACCCCGTCCGCCTGGCCGATCACGCCAAGGCGGATTGCAGCCTGAATCTGGTTGGACGCAAAAGCCTGCATGAAGGCGGCCAGGGCAGGCACGGCCGGCAGCCGCATGGCGCCGGCCAGCGCGCCGATGGAAACGCAGTAGGGACAGCCCCGCGGAAGCGCAGCAAGTACCTCGTTCAGCCACGCGCCGGCGGCGTCGATGAAGGCGCGGCCCTGCAGGGTCGTCTCCATGTGTCGCTCCGTCGATCCCGCGAGCGCTTCGCCCAGCTGCACCAGTTCGGCAAGGTCTCCGCCGGTCTCCGCCCGCCGCATCGCCTCGGCCAGCAGCACGCCGTCGTTCCACGCCGACCCGTATTCCATCAGCGAGGCCAGCCAGTCCCGCAGTTCGCCCGCATTCGTCACCAGCCCGTCGTGAACCGCCCGTTCCAGCCCGTGGCTGTAGCTGAACGAGCCGACGGGAAAAGCGGGCGACAGCCAGGCCATCAGCCTGAGCAGCGTAGTCGGCGACGGGCCGTCACCCATGGTTGTGCCCGTAATGCGGGTCGCCCGGCAGCCGGCCGTAGCTGTCACGCTCCCCGTGGCCATGGTCATGATGCCCGTGAGCGTGGCCATGGTGGTCGTGCCCTGAATATGCGCCGCGAACCGGCTGAAACGGCTCAGTAACGTCCTTGACGGTCGCCCCCAGCCCTTCAAGCATTGCCTTGATGACATGGTCGCGCAGGATGAGCAGGCGGTCCTCTTCGATCTGCGCCGCCAGATGCCGGTTGCCGATATGCCAGCACAGTTCGGCGAGATGCAGCCGGTGGCGGGCCCGCACCTCGTGCAGTTCCTCGTCCGCCGCCGCCACCTCGACGTTGCGCCCGTCGTCGAGCACCAGCCGGTCGCCGGAGCCGAGCATCATTGCCTCGGGCAGATCGACCAGCAGGCGTTCGCCCTTCGAAAGCGCCAATACCTTGCGGCGAAGGTGGCGCTCGTCATGCGGCAGAACGGCCGTATCGAAGGCCGCCGGCGCCCCTTGGGTCTCTGCTGCTCGCAGCACGGTTTCTGCCCGCGGCAGCTTGGTGAAATCGGTGTTGATCGAGAGTTTCATCCGGCTGTTCTAGAACAGAAAATACCGCTGCGCCATCGGCAGCTCGGTGGCCGGTTCGCAAGTCAGCAGTTCCCCGTCTGCACGTACTTCGTAGGTCTCGGGGTCGACCTCCACCTGCGGCGTAGCGTCGTTGAGCACCATTGAGCGCTTGCCGATGCCGCCACGCGTGTCTTCCACCGCCAGCATCTCCTTGTCCACGCCGAGCTTCTGCTTGAGCCCCGCGTCGAGCGCGGCGCGCGACACGAAAGTGACCGAGGTGTTTGCGATGGCCTTCCCGTAGGCGCCGAACATCGGCCTCATGTGCACGGGCTGCGGCGTGGGTATGGAGGCGTTGGGGTCGCCCATCGGCGCCGCCGCTATCATGCCGCCGACCAGCACCATGTCGGGCTTCACGCCGAAGAAGGCCGGGTTCCAAAGCACCAGGTCGGCGCGCTTGCCGACCTCGATCGAACCGATATGGCGCGAGATGCCATGCGCAATCGCCGGGTTGATCGTGTATTTGGCGATATAGCGGCGGACCCGAAGATTGTCGTTGTCGCCGCTCTCTTCCTTGAGACGCCCGCGCTGACGTTTCATCTTGTCGGCGGTCTGCCAGGTGCGGATGATGACCTCGCCCACCCGGCCCATGGCCTGGCTGTCCGACGAGATGATCGAGAAGGCGCCCATGTCGTGCAGGATATCCTCCGCCGCGATGGTTTCCTTGCGGATGCGGCTTTCGGCGAAGGCGATGTCCTCGGGGATCGACGGCGACAGATGGTGGCAGACCATCAGCATGTCGAGATGCTCGGCGATCGTGTTCACCGTGTAGGGCCGCGTCGGGTTGGTCGACGACGGGATCACATTGGGCAGCCCGCAAACCTTGATGATGTCCGGCGCGTGGCCGCCGCCTGCGCCTTCCGTATGGAAGGCATGGATCGTGCGGCCCTTGAACGCCGAGATCGTATCCTCCACGAACCCGCTCTCGTTCAGCGTGTCGGTGTGGATCATCACCTGCACGTCGTAGGTGTCGGCGACTGACAGGCAGTTGTCGATTGCGGCTGGCGTCGTGCCCCAGTCCTCGTGCAGCTTCAGCGCGCACGCTCCGCCGAGCACGGCCTCCTCGAGTGCTGCGGGCAGCGAGGCGTTGCCCTTGGCCGAGAGGCCGATGTTCATCGGGAAGGCGTCGAAAGACTGGATCATGCGGGCCAAGTGCCATGGCCCGGGCGTGCACGTGGTCGCCAGCGTGCCGTGCGCCGGGCCGGTGCCGCCGCCCAGCATCGTGGTCAGGCCGGACATCAGCGCTTCCTCGATCTGCTGCGGGCAGATGAAATGGATATGCGCATCGAAGCCGCCGGCAGTCAGGATCCTCCCCTCGCCGGCGATGACCTCTGTTCCGGGGCCGATGACGATGTCGACGCCGGGCTGGGTGTCCGGATTGCCGGCCTTTCCGATCCCGGCGATGCGTCCGTCCCTGAGGCCGATGTCGGCCTTGTAGATGCCGGTGGCGTCCACCACGGTTGCGTTGGTGATAACAGTATCCACTGCTCCGTCGGCGCGCGAAACCTGGCTCTGGCCCATGCCGTCGCGAATAACCTTGCCGCCGCCGAACTTCACCTCCTCGCCATAGGTCGTGAAGTCCTTCTCGATTTCGATGAACAGCTCGGTGTCAGCCAGCCTGACCTTGTCTCCTGTGGTCGGGCCGAACATCTGGGCATAGGCGGAACGCGATATCCGGGCGGGCATCAGGCGCAAATCCTCGGCTGAAGGGTGGCGGTATTCCTCGATTCGCAGATCCGGAGCCCGGCGGCTGCCTGCTTTCGCCCGCCCCGGCCGGTGGTCATTCGAGGGGCACGAAATGGCCCGGAAAAATCCTTGTTTTGCCGGGAACTCCTCGGCAGCAGGGGCATTTCCTCAAGGGTCGTAAAAACGCGACCTTTCGCGAGAGAGGGACGCTTTCGAACAACTAAGCAAGGAGAACAAGAATGAAACGCAAGATCGCAATTTCGCTCGCCGCACTCATGGGCGCCTCGCTGCTTGCCTCGCCGGTCCTGGCGCAGGTCAGCGTCGATACCAATGCAGGCGCCAACATCGGCGTGGATTCCGGTAGCGGCTCCGTCAGCGGCTCCGGCAGCGTAACCGGCACGGCCGGCGACGACTTGAAGACCGGCGTGCAGGCCGGCGCTGATGCCGAGCTGGATACCGAGACCACGGCCTCGGTCGGTGCCACCTTCGATGGCGCTCTCTCCGCCATCGGCAACAACAGCGCTTCCGCCGGCTCGATCAGCGCGATGACCGACGTCGGCACGGTCAACGTCATCCGTATCAGCGAGCTGCAGGGCGTCGACATGGATGCCCTGATGAGCGCTGAAACCGAGAACACCGCTTCCATCGACGAGCTCCAAGGCTCGATCGAAGGAAACACCGCGGT
>JAEYRU010000262.1 GCA_023435335.1 Pseudomonadota bacterium | reverse complement strand
AGTCGTTCGAGCACCACACCGTGACTTCCCGCTCGCCCGCGCCGACATGGCGCGCCGCCAGCGGAAACGAACCCGCGCGCCGCTCAAGTTCCGCAAAAACCCGGTAGCGTCCCTCCTCGTGAAGCTGATCAAGCTTCGTCGCGAAAAAGGCTTCGAAGTCCAACTGACGTCCTCCCCGTTTCGTCGCGATGCACGTCGCTGCGTCAAAGATCGCCAGTCGCCTCGCGCGTGATCTCCTTAAGCAGCGCATTGACTTCGTCGCGCCCGTCGCCGTCCGGCAAGCGCCGGAAGCCAACGACAACCTTGCCCGGCGCGTCCTCTGCCTCATAGGCGAAGACCACATAGGGACAGTAGGCGATGTTGCCGATATCGGCCTCCATGGCCTTCCGTGATACCACCGCCGAACAGAACTGGAAGAACTCGGCCTCGCGGTAGAGCGCCTTCTGGCCGCCGACATCGGCCGCCGTGCGCTTGAGCATGTCGCCGATGAAGCCGTGATAGTCGACAACATAGCCGCGGTTGACGATCGCGTCGCCGAGATCCGCCGTCACTGACGCGAAGTCCGCTTCCACGGTCTGCGTGGTGACCTGTTCCTGCGCGACAGCGGGTACTGCGGCGACCGCAGCGGCCAAGCCGGCAGCCAGCGAAGAGAAACGCATCCTATCCTCCATTCAAGCCTGCGACGAAGAAGCTAGTTCCGCACAACAAAATATGCAAACAAATATATATGTGAATGGAGGATGCGCTATGAACAGGACAAGAGGGTCTGGACTTTGGATCGACCGACGTAGCTTCACGCTGGGCGGACTGGCGCTGGCCGGCGCCGCCGCGTTGCCCGGCACGCGCCGCACCTTCGCGCAGACCCTCAGCACAGGCAGCGCCGAACTTACGGTCGTGAGCGACGGGACGCTCATGCTGCCCATGGGCTTTGTCTTTCCCGAAGCACCACAGGAGGAACTGGCCCGCCTGCTGACTGACGCCGGCTTGCCCACGGACGCCCTTCGGCCGGACTGCAACGTCACGCTCGTACGGATGGGCGACCGCCTGGCCATCTTCGACGTCGGAGCCGGGGCCAACTTCATGCCGACTGCAGGCAAGCTCGCCGACAGCCTGTCAGCTGCCGGCATCGACCCGGCCGACGTGACCGATGTCGTCATCACACACGCCCATCCCGACCATCTCTGGGGACTAACCGATGATTTCGACGAACTCGTCTTCCCGGACGCCGCCTACTACATCGGGCAGGCCGAGTGGGACTTCTGGTCCTCGCCGGACGCCATCTCGAAGGTGCCGGCGGATCGGCAAACCTTCGTCGTCGGCGCGCAGAACAGGTTCGCCGTGCTGGAAGACCGGGTGAATTTCGTAAAGGGCGGTGACGAGGTGCTGCCCGGCATCGAGGCCGTGGCCACGCCCGGCCACACGCCTGGCCATCTCTCCTTCATGGTGCACGGCGCCGAACCGGTCATGATCATCGGCGACGCCATCTCAAACGCCGTGCTTTCCTTCTCGCGGCCCGCGTGGCCAACCGCCAGCGACCAGGATGAGCAGAAGGGCATCGAGACGCGGCTTGCGCTGCTCGACCGGCTGGCGACCGATGGCGCGCGTGCGATCGGATTCCATTTCCCACATCCCGGCGCCGGTTATGTCGAAAGGAATGACGGCGCCTTCATCTACGTGCCGGCCTGATTTATTCGGCCGGCTGGTGCAGGAACGAGCGCAGCGCCTCCAGCGGGGACCCTTCGATCAAATAGGCAAGCCCGATGCGTGCACCCAGGAAGATCGAGGCGATGACCACGGGGGCGGAGATCGCCAACGCGGACACGGCGGTAACACCCTGTCCGATCGTGCAGCCCATGGCGAATACTCCGCCGACGCCCATCAGCACGCCGCCGGCCAGGTGGCGGCTCAGTTCCCGCGCGTCGTCGCAGGCTTCCCAGCGTACGTCGCGCTTCCAGAATGCGC
Source organism: Pseudomonadota bacterium (assembly GCA_023435335.1). Classification (GTDB taxonomy): domain Bacteria; phylum Pseudomonadota; class Alphaproteobacteria; order Rhizobiales; family Rhizobiaceae; genus RCIO01. Next base: position 11,476 of record JAEYRU010000262.1, on the reverse strand, counting down.
AGACGGCCGCACCCGCCACCACGCCTAGCACCAGGCCGACTCCGTAGTCGGGTAGCAGGCCGGTGAACGTGATGATGTGCATCATCGTGTCGGCAACGGGTACCACGAACGAGCCGGCCTCGATCTGGACAACGTCGAACGAGTGTTCCGCGGCAAAGCTCGTCGCCCACCAGCCGAAGGCGATGACGAGGCCTACAGTCAGCCCAGTGGCGATCGAGCCATAGTGCCGCCGATAGTCGCGCGACGCGAAGACCCAGGCCAGCAACATGATGACCAACGCTGCCGCGACCGGTATCGTAAGGTCTACCCCGGTGATAGTGGAGACAATGACACCGACCGATTGTCCCCCAAGTCGTGACAGGTCGATCGCCTGATTGTCCGAGATTGCTACACGCGCTTGCGCGAGCAAGCCCTTCTGGGCAGACATCGCCGCCAGGCCGAGCACGATCAGCACGATCAGCGACCGAAGGCTGCCGCCGCCGAGGCGCACCAGCGCACCAAAGCCGCAGGTGCCGACCAGGGCCATCCCGATGCCGAAGGCGATGCCTCCTGCAATGGCGCCGATCCAGCCGAACTCCGACCGGATATAGAAGCTGGAGGCGGTATCGACGTAGCCGAGAAATTGCAGGGCTTGCGTGGCGACTAGCGCCGCAGCCGCCGCGAGCATCCAAGTCCTCAGTCCGCGCCCGTCTCCGGCGTACCAGTAGCGCTCGAGACCCGACATCGTGCAGAAATGGTTGGCCCGAGCGACGAAGCCGAGCACAAACCCCGCAGCCAGGCCGGCAAGCGCAAGGAACCACGGCGACGTGGCCAGCTCCATTTCTCCTCCCGCGGGCGCAAGCCCGCTGCCGGACAGGCCGGCGTTTGCTGCTGCAGGCGCGCTTGCGACGCCTTCAGCTCGCTCTAAGCGCCGCCCCCCCGAACGGGCGCACAAAAGAGATTGTAGAGGGTTTCGATCACCGAGGAAACTTCCTGGCTGGCAATCGAATAATAGATCGTGCGGCCATCGCGGCGCGTGTTGACAAGCCGGTCGAAGCGTAGCCGCGCCAGTTGCTGCGACACCGCCGCCTGTGGCAGCTTCATCGCATCCTCGAGTTCGGATACCGACTTCTCTCCCTCCGCCAGCAGGCAGAGGATGAGGAGGCGCCCCTCGTGCGACAGCGCCTTCAGAAGTTCGCTCGCCCTGCGCGCCTGCTCCATCAGGATATTGAAATCCTCGGGCGTTTGCGCGTCGTTGATCCTGGGCAAGCTCATGGTCGTCGTCTCGTGCCTCAGTTGGCGGGGGCCGGCTCGTCGGGCAGCAGGTCGAGCAGTTCTCCTATTCGATACCAGAAGAACTGGTCGCCAGGGTAGCCCCTGATACGCCCAAGCTCCTGACCCTGGTGAAGCAATACGAACGTCGGCGTGAATCGCTCTTTCTGAATGCCGGCCAGATCGTCGGGCCAAGGCTCGGTGATGTCAACGCGGCGCAGCGGCGCACGCTGCCCTTCTTCGGTTTTCGGCCAGGCCGGCGCAATCTCTTTGTCGAATTGGGCACACCAGACACATCCAGGCTGTTCGAGCATCAGCAACTCGGCCGCCGCCAACGGTGCCGCTCCCCAAGCCGCGACCGCGAGGAACGCAGAACCTGCCAGGCCGAAGACGCGCATGAACTCCCCCGCGTTTGTTGCATATAAACATAGCATTTCGTGCATACATCTGCAAAGGTATGGGCTGCTTGGTACGCATGGGAGGAAGAATGCTGGATCTCAGTCTCGGCGGCGCGCTTCTTGCGGGGCTGCTGTCTTTCGTCTCGCCTTGCGTACTGCCTATCGTGCCGCCGTACCTCGCGTGGCTCGCCGGCGTCAGCTTTGCAGAGCTGAAGGACGAAGCTCCCGGCGCGCGCCAGCGCCGCAGCGTCATCGTCTCGGCGACGGCCTTCGTGATCGGCTTCTCCACCGTCTTCATCGCGCTCGGGGCCACGGCCAGCCTGATCGGGCGGACCATCGCCCAGTATTTTGACGTGCTGTCCGTCATCGCCGGCATCATCATCATTGTGATGGGCCTTCACTTCCTTGGGGTGTTCCGCATCGCTGCACTCTATCGCGAGGCCCGCGTCCAAGTGAATCGCAAGCCCGCCGGCCCGGTCGGCGCCTATGTCGTCGGCCTCGCCTTCGCCTTCGGCTGGACACCCTGCGTGGGCCCGGTGCTGGCCGCCATACTTTTCATCGCCGGCAGCGAGGGTAGCGCCGGCCGCGGGGCGCTGCTGCTCGCCGCCTATTCGCTCGGCATCGGCATACCGTTCATCATCGCCGCGGTTTTCGCCAGCGGCTTCCTCGGCTGGGCCTCGCGCTTCAAGCGTCACATGCACAAGGTCGAGATGGCAATGGGCGCTCTGCTGGTCCTGACAGGCATTCTCTTCGTCACCGGGCAGATGTCGGTGATCTCATTCTGGCTTCTCGAAACGTTCCCGATCTTCCAGTCGATCGGATAGGAGGAATCCATGACGCGCATCGCAGCTTATGTCGCCGCCCTGGTCGCCCTGCTTCTGGCCGCGCCCTCCGCCGCCGTCACCGTAGGCGACGACGGCCTGCACAAGCAGGATTGGTTCACAATCACATTCCGCGATATCGCCGAAGACATCGAGCAGGCGAAGTCCGAAGGCAAGCGGCTGGCGATTACCTTCGAGCAGCGCGGCTGCATCTACTGCCGGCAGATGCACGAGAAGATCCTCTCCGATCCGGAAGTGCGCGACTACATCAGCGCCAACTTCATGGTGGTGCAGTACAACATGTTCGGCGACGAAGAGGTTAGCGACCTCGACGGCGACGTGCTGACCGAGAAGACCGCCGCCCGCAAGTGGGGCTTCGTCTTCACGCCAACAATCGTGTTCCTGCCCGAAGACGTGCCAGCCGAAAAGACAGTTGCGCAGGCCGCCGTCGCCACGATGCCGGGTGCATTTGGCAAGTGGACGTTCCTCAACATGTTCCGCTGGGTGCGCGAGAAGGGCTACGAAAAGGACGAGCACTTCCAGCAGTACCACGCGCGCATCATCAACGAGTTACGCGCGGCGGGGAAGCTGGGCGCCGGCGAGGACTGAGGTGGTTTCGCGGTGCTCGCCGGCAACACATTCAGGAATTCATATTTTTATATTGATTGGTCCGCGAGTCGCGGCTATCGTGAGTTTGGAGGAGCAGTTCGCTTTGGCGGCTCTGCTGAATCGGAGGAGACGGTAATGAGGCGCATGGCCGCCGCGCTTGCGGGCGCAGTTACGCTTTGCTTGATGTCGGTTCCGTCCGGCGCTCAGGAAATCGCACCGGCGGACGTCGGTTTCGAGGACATGGCCGTCAAGGCGTCGCTTACGGGCGTCGCCGGCGACCCTGCCGAGGGTGTGAAGACCTTCGCCAATCGCAGCCTGGGAAACTGCCTCGCCTGCCATGCAGTGCAGTCGCTCTCCAAGGAGCAGTTCCACGGCGACGTCGCGCCGCCGCTCGACGGCGTCGCGGACCGATGGACGGTCGAGGAGTTGCGCGCCATCGTTGCCGATTCGAAGAAGGTCTTCAGCGACGAGACGGTGATGCCTGGCTTTTATAGCCTGAACGTCGGGATCAACGTCCGCAAGGACCTGGTCGGCAAGACCATCCTGACAGCCCAGCAGGTCGAAGACGTCGTGGCCTATCTCGCCACGCTCAAGGAATAGAACGAGAAGGAGCCCTACATGACACTCACGAGGCGTCGTGTTCTTGCCTTGGCCGCAGGCGCTGCGGTTCTTCCTGCTATCGGCTTCGTGCCGGGTGCAGCATTCGCTGCTCCGGAAGATGCGGCCAAGCTGATCGCCGATTTCGCCGGCGGCAAGGAGCCTCAGCGCGGCAAGATCACGCTGACTGCGCCGGAGATCGCCGAAAACGGCAACACCGTTCCCATTTCGGTGGAAGTCGACAGTACGATGACTGATGGCGACATGGTCTCGTCGGTGATGATCCTCGCCGAAGGCAATCCGCGTCCCGAAGTGGCCTCATTCCACTTCACTGCCCTGAGCGGCGTGGCTGCCGCGACTACGCGCATGCGGCTTGCCCGCACGCAGCACGTCGTGGCGCTCGCCAAGATGGCGGACGGCTCGGTCTACATGGACAGGAAAGAAGTGAAGGTGACGATCGGCGGCTGCGGCGGCTGATCTTCGTTCCATCACCCGACAGAGGATACTCGAATGGCATCAGCATCCAAGCCCCGCGTCAAGGTCCCGAAGACGGCGAAGGCCGGCGAGATCATCGTCATCAAGGCGATCATCAGCCACACCATGGAGTCGGGGCAGCGCAAGGACGCGGGCGGTAACGTCATTCCGCGCAAGATCATCAACAAATTCACGTGCGAGTTCAACGGAGAGCAGGTCTTCGGTTGCGATCTTGATCCGGCCGTGTCGGCCAATCCCTATTTCGAGTTCAGCTCGAAGGTGCCGGAAAGCGGCACCTTCAAATTCACTTGGGTTGACGACGACGGGTCGGTCTACACGGACGAGCAGCAGATCGAAGTGAACTGAGCCGGATGTCGGCGGAGGGGCCGCAACAGAGCGGGAGGATGATGGTGAACAGGTTCAACCTGGCGGCTGGTGCCGCAATCTATGGTGCCGCCAGCGTTCTGTCGCTCGGCCTGGCCCTTGCCGATCCGGTCGACGACACCCTGGAGGTCGATGGCGTCGAGATGATTACCAGGGCGCCCGCGCCGGAGGGCCACCCCTTCGATGAAGTTCTGTCCGGCTGGCTGTTCCGCGAAGCCGAGACCCGCGCGACCCAGGAGGACAGCTTCGAGAACCCGGGCATGCTCGCAGTGGAGCGCGGCGCCGAGATCTGGAACACGGTCGACGGCACGATGAACAAGTCGTGCGCCTCGTGCCACAACGACGCTTCCGAGACGATGAAGGGTGTCGGCGCCAATTTCCCCAAGTGGGACGCGGCATCCGGAAAGCCCGTCAATATCGAACTTCAGGTCGACAAGTGCCGGGTCGAGAACATGGGCGCCGAGGCTTACAAGTTTGATGATCCGGACCAGTTGGCGCTGACCTCCTACATCAAGCACCAATCCCTGGGTACGCCAGTCTCCGTCGATCTCGCGGCCGGCGAGATGCAGAGCTGGTGGGACAAGGGCAAGGAACTCTACTACACCCGCACCGGACAGCTGAACTTTTCATGCGCGTCGTGTCACGAGGCCTCCATGGGCAAGTACATCCGCGCTGACCATCTGAGCCAGGGTCAGGTCAACGGATTCCCGACCTATCGCTTCAACACGGCCGGCATGGTTTCGCTGCACAACCGTTTCCGAGGCTGCATCCGCGACACGCGCGCCGAAATGCCGAAAGCGTTCTCGGACGAATTGATGGCGCTCGAAGTCTACGTGACGTGGCGCGGCACGGGCCTGTCGGTCGAGACGCCGGCGGTCCGGCAGTAATCGCTACAGGGCCAATGGGCGATACGGGCTCCAGCGGATGCTTTCCGCCGGAGGGGACGTCATCCCGCTACGGCGAGCAGGACATCTATGAGCTACACACGTCGTGACTTCCTCCAGTTCGCGATCAATGCCGGCGCCGCCCTCGGCGCGGCCGGTTATCTGTCGAGCCCGGCGCGTGCGCTGGCCCAGCAGAAACTGACGCAGGACGACCTGCTCCGCTTCGATTCAAAAGGACAGGTCACGCTCCTGCATTTCACGGACGTGCATGCCCAACTCACGCCGGTCTATTTTCGCCCCCCGGACACCAACATAGGTGTAGGTGCATTCGCCGGCATTCCTCCGCATCTGGTCGGCGAGGAATTCCTGACCGAATTCGGCATCGAGCGTGGCAGCCCGCTCGCATATGCCCATACCTTCCTCGACTATGTCGACTTGGCCCGCGCCTATGGCCGCCTGGGCGGTCTGGATCGCACGGCTACCCTGGTCAAGGCGATCCGCGCCGAGCGCGGTGAGGACAAGGTACTCTTCCTCGACGGCGGCGACACCTGGCAGGGGTCATACACCTCGCTCAAGACCAACGGCCAGGACATGGTCGATTGCATGAAACTGCTCAGGCCCGACGCGATGACGGGCCACTGGGAGTTCACCTTCGGTGAGGAACGGTTCCTGGAGGTGATCGAGTCGCTGGACTACCCGTTCCTCGCCTCGAATATTTTCGACGCCGAGTGGGACGAGCCGGCCTTCGAGCACACGGCAATGTTCGAGAAGGGTGGCGTCCGGGTCGCCGTGATCGGCCAAGCCATGCCTTACACGCCTATCGCCAATCCGCGCTGGATGTTCCCGCAATGGTCGTTCGGCATCCGGCCGGACGTCCTTCAGGCGAATGTTGATTCCGCGCGCGAGAACGGTGCTGAGGTCGTGGTGCTCATTTCGCACAACGGCTTCGATGTCGACCGCAAGCTGGCTGGCGTTGTGAACGGCATCGACGTCATCCTCACCGGACACACCCATGACGCGGTTCCCGAAGCTGTCAGTGTCGGCGGCACATTGATCCTGTCGTCCGGTTCGCACGGCAAATACCTCGGCCGTGTCGATCTCGAAGTGTCGGGCGGCAAGGTCGTCGCCCACTCATCGACGCTCATCCCAGTCTTCGCCGACGTGATCGAACCGGACGCCGAGATGTCAGCGAAGATCGCCGAAGTGCGAGAGCCCTATACGGCTGAACTGTCGCAAGTGCTTGGCAAGACCGAGACGCTTCTCTATCGGCGCGGCAATTTCAACGGTACGTGGGACGACCTCATCTGCCAGGGTATCATGGAGGAGCGCGATACGCAGATCGCGCTCTCGCCCGGATTCCGGTGGGGCACCACGCTGCTGCCCGGGCAAGATATCACCCGCGAGGACCTCTACACCGAGACGTCGATGAGCTACCCGGCCGTCTACCGCAACGAGATGACCGGTCAGCAGCTCAAGGATATCCTCGAAGACGTCTGCGACAATCTCTTCAATCCGGATCCGTTCCTGCAGCAAGGCGGAGACATGGTCCGCGTGGGTGGCATGACCTACACCTGCAGCGTCAACCAGACGATCGGCAATCGCATCTCCGACATGACGCTCGCCGACACCGGCGAACCCATCGACCCGTCCAGGACCTATGTCGTCGGCGGATGGGCCTCTGTGAACGAAGGTGTCGAAGGGCCGGCAATCTACGACCTCATGGAGCGCTATCTCGCGGGCAAAGGCACTGTTTCGGTGCCGGACGAGCGTTCGGTGAAGATCGTCCTGTAGCCGCAGGGCCCCGACTATCTTCGCCGCTGATCGGTAGCCCGTTGACTACGCCTTCAATACATATAAAAATTCATATATGAACATTGTTCGGGACTCGGGAGGAGCCCATGTCGAAAACTGAAGGCGCTGCCACGACGCGCCGCGCATTCCTGAAACGTAGCATCGCCGGCGCAGCCGTTGTGGCGGGCGCCGCGGGCGCGGGCGGCGCGGCGGCCAGCGAAGCCGTCATCACCGAAACACAGGACTGGAACCGCTACCCCGGAGACGGGGTCGATGCGCGGCCCTATGGGAGGCCATCTCAGTTCGAGGCGCATGTCGTGCGCAAGAACGTACCGTGGCTGACCTCGGACGCGATATCCTCCGTCAATTTCACGCCGCTGCACGAACTCGACGGAATCATCACGCCCAGCGGCCTGTGCTTCGAGCGCCACCATGCCGGCATCGCCGAAATCAACCCGGCGGACCACCGGCTCATGATCAACGGCCTCGTCGAGAAGCCACTCGTCTTCACGATGGAAGACCTCAAGCGCTTCCCGCGCGAGAACCATGCCTACTTCCTCGAATGTGCCGCCAATTCCGGGATGGAATGGCGCGGCGCGCAGCTCAACGGATGTCAGTTCACGCACGGCATGATCCACTGCCTGATGTACACGGGCGTCAAGCTGAAGCACCTGCTCGACGAGGCGGGCGTCAAGGCCGAAGGCAAGTGGCTGCTCGCCGAGGGCGCCGACGCATCCTCCATGACGCGATCCATGCCCTTGGAAAAGGCGATGGACGACTGCCTGGTGGCATTCGGCATGAACGGCGAAGCGCTGCGTCCGGAGCAAGGCTATCCCGTCCGGCTCGTCGTACCGGGCTGGGAAGGAAACATGTGGGTGAAATGGCTGCGCCGGCTCGAAGTCGGCGATCAGCCCTGGCAGCACCGGGAAGAGACATCGAAGTACACCGACCTCCTGGCCAACGGGAAGGCTCGGCGCTTCACCTTCGTGATGGACGTCAAGTCCGTCATCACGAACCCAAGCCCCCAAGCCCCGATCAGGCACGGCAAGGGGCCGCTCGTGATCACCGGCCTCGCCTGGTCAGGCAACGGGACCATCAAGCGCGTCGACGTCAGCATCGATGGCGGGCGCAACTGGAAGACCGCGCGCATTGACGGCCCGAGCCTGAACAAGGCCCTGCACCGCTTCTACTACGAGTTCGACTGGGACGGTTCGGAGCTGTTCCTGCAGTCGCGCGCGATCGATTCCGAAGGCTTCGTCCAGCCGACCAAGGACCAGCTCCGCTCGGTCCGTGGCCCGAACTCGATCTATCACAACAACGGCATCCAGACCTGGCACGTAAACGCAGACGGAGTGATCGAGAATGTCGAGATTTCTTGATCGGGCCGCAGCGGTCGCGCTTACCTCCCTGGCGTTCACAGGAGCGGCAACGGCCGGCGATCCGGCCGCGGGCGAAACCGTCTTCGCCAAGTGCAAGGCATGTCACATGGTGGGACCCGACGCCAAGAACCGCGTGGGGCCCATCCTGAACGGGATTGTCGGTCGCGCGGCCGGCTCCCACGAGGGATATAACTACTCCAAGCCGATGAAGGAGGCCGGAGCGGGAGGCCTGGTCTGGACCGAACCGAACCTCGCCGAGTACCTCCGTGACCCCAGGACATTCCTGAAGGGCAACAAGATGGCCTTTGCCGGCCTCAAGAAGGATGACGATCTCGAAGACGTCATCGCCTACCTCGACACCTTCTCCGACGACGGCAGCCAGAGTCTGGAGAGTGATGAAGCGGCCGCGCCAGCACCGGAACGGGTTACGCAGGCCGAGCCGCAACGGGCGGAGCCCACAGAATCGACCGTTTGGCCGGATGCCGCCAGCCGGGGCGCCGGCCTGAAGTTCGGGCTTGGCAGGCTCGCTTCGGACGACGAAGTTGCGGCATGGGACACGGATGTGCGTCCGGACGGCACCGGACTGCCGGTCGGAAGCGGCACGGTCGCGCGTGGAACCGAGATCTACGACGAGCAATGCGCCACCTGCCATGGCGATTTCGGCGAGGCGATCGGCCGCTGGCCCGTGCTCGCGGGCGGACAGGGAACGCTGAAGGACGAGCGGCCCGAAAAGACCATCGGGTCCTACTGGCCCTACCTTTCCACCGTCTACGACTACGTCCATCGCGCCATGCCGTTCGGCAACGCACGTTCGTTGTCCGATGACGACGTGTACGCGCTGACGGCGTACCTGCTCTATCTGAATGATATCATCGATGACGAAGAGTTCGAGCTGTCCAACGAGAATTTCACCGGCGTGAGGTTGCCGAACGAAGCGAACTTCATCGACGACGACCGCGCGCAGGAGCCGCACTACACGGACAGGTCGGAACCGTGCATGAGCGACTGCAAGCCGGGCAAGGCCGAGATCACCATGCATGCGGCGGTGCTCGACGTAACGCCCGAAGGTGGCGGTGAAGACAACGCCGGCGGCGGCATCGACTGACCGCCACCGTCAGGGCCGGGAGGTGACGATTTGGCGCAATCGACGCGAGGTCTGGCGATTGCCGCGGCTGCAGCCTTCCTCGCTGCGGGAGCCGCATCTGCGTCGGATTCCTCTCGTAGCAGTTCCGCCGACCGCAGCGCCACGGCGTCCGGCAAGGGCGCCCTGGCGCTGGAGGCCGAACACGCGGTGACCCGCATCCTCTCGCTGGAAGGCGATCCCGCCTACGGAGAATACCTCGGCGGCGAATGCGTCACCTGTCACCGGCAATCAGGCGGCTCGAGCGGCATCCCGCCGATCCGCGGGCTGCCTGCCGACTACATCGTTCAGGCGCTCATCGACTTCAAGCTGGGCATTCGCAAGAATGAGGTGATGAAGCTGATGACGGCACGGCTGGCAGAGGAGGAGATAGCCTCGCTCGCCGCCTACCTCGCTAGGGAGGCATCCGACTAGACCTGGAACTGAAGCGAGCTCACACGGGAGGAACATGATGAGCGGGATCAGCAGAAGACGTTTCGGATTGCTCATGGGCGCCGGCTCGGCGGCCCTGGCCATGCCCACCTATCTCAGGGCCCAACAGAAACCGCGAGTCGTCGTCATAGGCGGGGGCGCCGGCGGTGCGACCGCCGCCAAGTATCTCGCCAAGGATTCGGCCGGCGCACTTGACGTGACGCTGATCGAGGACAGCGACACGTTCACCACCTGCTTCTTCTCCAACCTCTATGTTGGTGGCTACCGCGACCTGGCCTCCATTACCCATTCCTACGACACGCTCGTGTCCAAGTACGGGATCAGGAAGGTCACTGGCATGGCCACGACCGTCGACAAGGCGGCGAAGACCGTCACGATGTCCGACGGCTCGACCGTGCCCTACGACCGCCTGGTGCTGTCGCCCGGTATCGACATCATCCACGACTCCGTGCCCGGCTACTCGGCTGACCTGGAGGAACAGGCGCCGCACGCCTGGAAAGCTGGTCCGCAGACCGAATTGCTCAAGGCGAAGCTCGACGCCCTGACCGACGGCCAGAACATCGTCATGGTCGCGCCGCCCAACCCCTACCGATGCCCACCCGGACCCTACGAGCGCGTCTCGATGATGGCGCATGTCCTCAAGTCGAAAGGTTTCACCGGATCGAAGATCTTCGTGCTTGACCCCAAGGAGCAGTTCTCCAAGCAGGGCCTCTTCCAGGAGGGCTGGGAGAAGCACTATCCGGGCATGGTCGAGTGGTACGGACCTGATACGCATGGCGGTATCAAAGGGGTCGATGTAGCGGCCGGTACCGTGGAGACCGACCTGGATACCTTCGAGGGCGCGCTGCTCAACATCATACCGGCGCAGCGCGCCGGCGCCATCGCCGTCGAGGCGGGGGTGGCGGGCGAGAACGGCTTCTGCCCGATCGACGCGGCCTCGATGCGCTCGACCATGGACGAGGCGATCTTCGTGATCGGAGACGCCTCGATTGCCGGCGACATGCCGAAGTCGGGTTTCTCTGCCAACAGCCAGGCGAAGGTGGCCGCGATGACCATCCGGGCCGACCTGACCGGGTCGCGGGCTTTCCCGGCGAAATACTCCAACACCTGCTGGTCGCTGATCGAGACCGATGACGGCGTGAAGGTGGGCGCGCAGTACGAGCCCAAGGAAGGCAAGATCACCTCGGTGGAGACTTTCGTCTCGAAGGCGGGCGAGGATGCCGCGCTGCGCAAGGCGACCTACGAGGAATCCCTCGGCTGGTACGACGGCATCGTAGCGGACATGTTCGCCTAGCACGCAAGTATCGGTGGCGGC
>JAEYRU010000184.1 GCA_023435335.1 Pseudomonadota bacterium | reverse complement strand
TTCCGGCTTGATTTGACCATGGGCGCCGCGTTACATCGCGGCGCCCTTCGTGTATGCGCAGACCGCATTTTCGCCTGCATATGGAGTCCCCATGACCGCCAAGCCCGCATACCGCCGCGTGCTCCTGAAAGCTTCCGGCGAGGCGTTGATGGGCCAGCAGGGATTCGGCATCGATGTGTCTGTGGTCGACCAGATCGCATCGGACATCGCCGACGCGCGCAGCCTTGGCGTTGAGGTGGGCGTGGTGATCGGCGGCGGCAACATATTCCGCGGGGTAGCGGTCGCGTCGAAGGGCGGCGACCGCGTGACCGGCGACCACATGGGCATGCTCGCCACCGTCATCAATTCGCTGGCGCTGCGGACGTCGCTGGTGAAACAGGGCGTCGACGCTGTGGTGCTGTCTGCGATCGCCATGCCGGAGCTCTGCGAAAGCTTCTCGCAGCGCCAGGCGACCGCCTACATGAATGCCGGCAAGGTCGTCATCTTCGCCGGCGGCACGGGCAACCCGTTCTTCACCACGGACTCGGCGGCCGCGCTCCGGGCGGCGGAGATCGGCGCGGACGCGTTGTTCAAGGGCACGCAGGTGGACGGCGTCTATTCCGCCGATCCGAAGAAGAACCCGAATGCGGAGCGTTACGACCGGCTCACCCATGCGCAGGTGCTGCAGCAAGAACTTGCGATCATGGATACGGCAGCAATTGCGCTTGCGCGCGAGAACAACATTCCGATAATCGTCTTCTCGATTCATGAGAAGGGCGGCTTCGGTGCCATTCTGCGCGGGGAAGGCCGCCGCACGGTCGTTTCCGACAACTAGAAGGCCCCCAGGGCCGCAGGCGGGCGTGGACGGCCGTCGGGAAAACATGGAGGACGGGGTATGAGTGAGGCGGTCGACTTCAAGGACCTGAATCGTCGCATGGACGGTGCGATCAACGCCTACAAGAGCGATCTGGCGTCGCTGCGCACCGGACGTGCCTCGTCCAACCTGCTCGATCCGATCCAGGTGCAGGCCTACGGCACGGCGATGCCGCTTAACCAGGTGGCGACGATCTCAGTGCCCGAGCCGAGGATGATCTCGGTGTCCGTGTGGGACAAGGCGATGGTGAGCGCGGTGGACCGCGCCATTCGCGAGTCGAACCTCGGCTTCAATCCCATCGTCGACGGCACCAACCTGCGCATTCCGCTGCCCGAGCTCAACGAGCAGCGGCGCAAGGAACTGGTCAAGATCGCCCATACCTATGCGGAGAATGCGCGCGTGGCCGCCAGGCACGTCCGGCGTGACGGCATGGACCACCTGAAGAAGGCCGAAAAGGACGGGCACTTCAGCGAGGACGAACTGCGCCGGGATTCCGACAAGGTCCAGAAACTGACCGACGACACGATCAAGGAGATCGACAGCCTGCTTGCCGAAAAGGAAGCGGAGATCATGCACGTCTGAGCGGATGGGCGGGCCGCGCCGCGGCTTGCCGTATTCCGGAACGAGCGGCAGTCCGGCGCCCGCGCGCCGGGTCAGGATGACAGGGTGAAGCCCGAACACGTCGCCATCATCATGGACGGAAATGGCCGCTGGGCCAAGGCGCGCGGCCTGCCGCGCAGTGCCGGACATCGCGCCGGCGTGGAAGCGTTGCGCAAGGCGGTGCGTGCGGTCGGCGAACGCGGCATCGAATGGTTGACCGTCTACGCATTCTCGTCCGAGAACTGGTCGCGCCCGAAATCCGAGGTCAGCGACCTCATGAGCCTGCTGAAACTGTTCATCCGGCGCGATCTCGCGGAGCTCCACCGTAACGGCGTGCGCGTGCGCATCATCGGTGAACGAGACGGATTGCAGTCCGATATCGCGGACCTTCTGCGCGAAGCGGAGGCGCTCACCGCGCTCAACCGCAACATGACGCTGGTGATCGCGTTCAACTACGGCGGCCGCGACGAGATCGTTCGGGCCGTGCGCAAGATGGCGCAAGCCGTGCGCGCTGGGGCACTCAAGCCGGAGGACATCGTCGAAGAAACCGTGGCCGCGTATCTCGATACCGCAGACATGCCGGACCCGGACCTCGTTATCCGCACCAGTGGCGAGCAGCGGCTCTCGAACTTCCTGCTCTGGCAGGCCGCCTATGCCGAGCTCGTCTTTGCGCCGTGCTGCTGGCCGGACTTCGGCAGCGCCGACCTCGACCGCGCGCTCGAGGCGTTCCACGCGCGCGAGCGGCGGTTCGGCGGAGTCGTGGCGCGCGACGCCTCATGAGCGAGCCCCGCGGCACAGAGCCGGTGAAGCCGGCGCGCAGCAATCTGCATACACGCGTGATTTCCGCCATCGTGCTTGCGGCGGTCGTACTGGCGCTTACCTGGGTCGGCGGCGTCTGGTTCCGGCTGCTCGCGGTCGCGATCGGGGCCGCGGTGTTTTACGAATGGGCGACCATGGCCGGCGCGGCAAGCTCCGTGCGTCACCGGGTGGCGGCCGGCGTGCTTGTCGGGCTGGTGCTGCTCGCGCTGGCGCTGGGAACGAGCGGCTTGATCGTCATCGGCGGCGCCGTCGTCGCGGGTGTGCTGGCGTGGATTCACGCCCGCGTTGCCGGGGAGGGCGGGTGGTTGTGGCTCGCCATTCCCTATGCCGCGATCCCCGCCGCGGCGCTGGCGTTCCTGCGCGGTTCCGACCTGGCCGGCATATGGGCGATGCTGTTTCTCTTCGCTGTTGTCTGGGCGACCGACATCTCCGCCTACTTCGTCGGGCGGGCGGTCGGCGGCCCGAAGCTGGCGCCGTCCATTTCTCCCGGCAAGACGTGGAGCGGCGCCATCGGCGGTGCGGCGGCGGCAGTGCTGGCGGGCGTCGCGGTCGCCGCCCTTGCCGGGCCCGCGCTCGGCATCGAAGCCATGGCGCTCGCCGCACTGGCGCTCTCGGTGGTCGCCCAGGCAGGCGATCTGTTCGAGTCCGGACTGAAGCGCCGCTTCGGGACGAAGGATTCCGGTTTCCTCATTCCGGGCCATGGCGGCGTCATGGACCGTGTCGACGGGCTTGTGGCGGCCGCGGTGGCATTATACGTGGTGGGGGCGCTGGCTGGCGGGACCGACTTGCCGGCGCACGGTCTCTTCGTTCGGTGAAAACTGTCGCCGCCGGCGTGCCAAGGTCGGCAAAATGCCACCGATTCGCCCCGATTGGGTGACAGTCGCACCTGGATGGCGACCTGACAGATGATTTGGGGGCGGCTTGACCGAGTTTCTGACCAGCATTTTCAGCTTCGAGGGGCTTCTCGTCGGGACCCTGATCCCGTTCCTGTTCGTGCTGACGGTCGTCGTCTTCGTGCACGAGATGGGCCACTATCTTGTCGGCCGCTGGTGCGGCATCGGCGTTCAGGCATTCTCCATCGGCTTCGGCCCGGAAATGTTCGGGTTCACCGACAGGCACGGCACGCGCTGGAAGCTGTCGGCCATTCCGCTCGGCGGCTATGTGAAATTCGTCGGCGATGTGGGCGTGGTGAGCCAGCCGGACGACGAGGAGCTCGAGCACCTCACGCCTGAGGAACGCAAGGTCGCGTTCCATCTGCAGTCGGTCTGGAAGCGCGCGCTCACCGTTTTCGCCGGTCCGGCGTTCAACTTCATACTCACGATCGCCGTGCTGACGGTCATGTTCGCCGTCTACGGCCGCTTCGTCTCTGAGCCGACGGTGGCGGAAGTCCGGCCCGACAGCCCCGCCGCGGAGGCCGGCTTCGCGCCGGGCGACCGGTTCGTCACCGTTGACGGGACGCCGGTCGCGTCCTTCGCAGACGTGCAGAGACTGGTTTCCGGCCGTGCCGGCGACGCCATCGAATTCGGCATGCTGCGCGACGGCAGGGAGATCGTGCTGACGGCGACGCCGGAGGTTTCGGAGCAGCAGGACGCGCTCGGCAACACGGTGCGAATCGGCCTGATCGGCGTGGTCAACAACGAGGAACTCGGGCAGCCGCGCCGGGTCACCTACACGCCCGCCGAGGCG
>JAEYRU010000170.1 GCA_023435335.1 Pseudomonadota bacterium | reverse complement strand
TCAGCGGAATGGACGGGGCCTCGCGCATGTCGTCGGTCTCCGGCTTGAAGGCCAGGCCGAGTATGGCGATCCGCTTGTGGAAGGCCTTGCCGCCGAGAGCGGCGATGACCTTCTGCGCCATGGCGCGCTTGCGCGCATGGTTGCCGGACACGGCGCTTTCCACGACGCGCATCGAGACACGGTGCTCCTGTGCCGTACGCAACAGCGCCGTGGTGTCCTTGGGGAAGCAGGAGCCTCCGAACCCCGGCCCTGCCTTCAGGAAGTCCATGCCGATGCGATGATCGAGGCCGACCGCAAGGGCGACGTCCACGACGTCCCCGCCGGCCGCCTCGCAGAGGTCGGCGAACTCGTTGATGAGTGCGATCTTGACCGCCAGGAAGGCGTTGGCCGCATACTTGATGATCTCTGCGGTACGTCTACGGGTGACGAGAATCGGCAGCCCCGCCTGCTCGACCGGGGCATAGATCTCGTGGAGCACGGTCTCGGCGAATTCGTCCTCGACGCCGACGACGACGCGGTCGGGCAAGAGGAAATCCTCGATCGCCGCGCCCTCGCGCAGGAACTCCGGGTTTGAGGCGACCGACACGCGCCACTTGCTCTGGACGTCGCGCAGGATCAGCTCGATTTCGTCGCCGGTGCCCACGGGGACCGTGGACTTGTTGACCACGACGAGGTCGCCCGTCATCTCCCGCCCGATTTCCTCGGCTGCGTTGTAGACATAGGAGAGGTCGGCATCTCCCTCGGCGCGCGGCGGCGTGCCCACGGCGATGAAGGCTGCGTGGGCGCCGTCGAGGGCTCCCGCGATGCTGCCAACGAACGACAGGCGTCCGGCGGCCACGTTGCTGTCAATGAGCTCCTTGAGGCCCGGTTCGAAGATCGGGACGTCACCCTTCTTGAGGGCCGCGACGATGGCCGGGTTGCTGTCGACGCAGACGACTTCATGCCCCCACTCGGCAAATCCGGTCCCGGTGACGAGGCCGACATAGCCGGTGCCAATCACGACGATCTTCTTGGCCTTTCCATGCTTGAGGCGCTCCGGTCTTTGGCGCTCGGAAGCGCGCCTCATGGGGTGAACGGGGCGTTTGATCTGCTTGATCATGGTGCAGGCTCCTTGGGAATGGGCGCGCCGGGAGTTTGCCTCCACGGCCAGACGAAGATGATGCGCGGCTCGGACTTCCGTCCCGCACCGGTGACGCTGTAGACCGTGCGAACGAACGGGCTTCCCCAGGCGATGCCCTGCAGGCCTTCCAGGCCCCGGGTAGCCGCGCTGTATCCGGTGAGGGCGACCAGGGCCGTCACGACCGCGGCCTTGCCGTAGCCGTTCAGGCCGGCCGGGCGAAGGCGGCCCCGGTTCTCGAACCAGTGACGCAGGAGGATGACGCAGATCAGGATGCTGTATATCGCGGCGTTGAACACGGCGAAGACGTAGAACCCGCGGGCCGAGCCGGCATCGGAGAAAAGCAGCGGTGCGCCGGCCGACGCCAGCGCGAGTACTAGGTAGGGCGAGAGCACCAGCCAGGGTACGCCGCCGACCATGCCGCCGCCCTTGGGCGTGATGCGGAAATCGACGAACGAACCGCGGAAGAAGTCGTAGACGGCGACAAACGATCCAATCAGCGACCATGGCCACTTGGCTATGACGAAAAGAATGCCCTCCCAGCTGATGACCTTGGCGTCGACCGGCCGCAGCCAGCCGAAGGCGCGCCAGCGGAAGATCATGAAAACCAGTACCAGCGTCATCGGCGTGTAATGGATCATGAAATCGAGATAGGTGATGTCGACCAGGTTGGCACCGATCGCCAGCGCGACGATCGGCATGGCGAACAGCATCGCCCAGACGATGGAATCGAGCGGGTACCAGAGCTGGCAGACCAGGAACTGGAACTTGAGTTTCGGCGGCAGATGCCCGATGAGCGACGGCGAGTACCGCAGCAGGATGGTGACGAGGCTGCGAGACCACTGGAACTCCTGCGTGGCGAGATCGGCGAAGGTCTGCGGACCGTCGCCATGCGCGATGGCGTTGAGCGCATGCACACCGCGCCAGCCGTGCGCGTTCATCATCAGCGTAGTGGAGTGATCCTCCGCAAGGTCCGGCCCGAGCCCGCCGATCGACTTCAGCGCCGAGGTGCGCACGCCGTAGTGCGAGCCTATGCAGAGCGGCGCCCAGCCGCCCGTGTAGCCCGCTTGCAGCGGCCCGTGCGTCGTGGCCTCGGCGTAGAGCCGGGCGCGCGCCGACCAGCTCTGCTTGCCGTTCTTGTCGCAGATGCTCGGAGCTGAGACGTAGCCGACGAGTGGATCGGCGAAGGGCCGGAGCATCTCGTCGAGATAGGTCGGGGAGGGGACGTGGTCGGCATCCAGCTGCACGACGAAATCGTAGTTGTCGTACCCGTACCTGTCGTAGAACCAGGCCAGGTTGCCCTCCTTGCAGCGGGTCCGCCGTGGCCAGTCCTGCCGGTGGTACTCGGGGCGGCCCTTGCGGCTGGACACCTTGACGCCGTGCTTCGCGCACCAGGCAAGGGTATCCGGCGAGGGATCCTCGTCGGCGAGCCAGGTATCGTGCGGCCGCGGCTGCGCGAGCATGGCCAGCAGCGTCTCCTCGACGACCGGAAAGGGTTCGGAAGGCGCCTTGGTCACCACCATTGCGACGCGGCTCTTGCGGCTGAGGCTCTCGCCGGCGGCGGGTACGCGCGCCCCCGCCACCATCGAGAGATAATAGAATGGCAGGCCGCTGAGCCAGGCGAGCGTCACGCTGGCATAAAGGTATCCGGGGAGGCTGATCACGTGCTGTGGCTTGAGCCACCAGGACCAGAGGTAGACGAAACCTGCGGCCCACAGCGCGTATTCGATGAAGAACTCGATACGCTGGCTGCGGCTGAACAGGGGGGCCAGATAATCGGGCGAAGCGCCGGACTTCGTCGCCGGGCCGGTGAAACCGCGCCAGATGCGGGTGTCCACCGCTTGCTCCTCGGTGCTCATCCGCGCACCTCGAGCCCAAGGAATGCGGCCGCGGTCCCGACGATGGTGTGCAGGTCCGACATTTCGGTTTCGAATCCCAGCCGCTCCTTGGCGAGGCGCGGATCGGCGTATAGCACCGGAGGGTCCCCCGGCCGCCTCGGCTTGATCACATGCGGTACCCTGCGTCCCGTCACATGCGCGACGGCCCCTATGACCTCGCGGATCGAACTGCCCGACCCTGAGCCCAGGTTGAGGGCGAGGCTGTCGCCGCCGTCGAGCAGGTGCCGGAGCGCCAGCACGTGCGCGCGGGCGAGATCGGTGACGTGGATGTAGTCGCGGACGCAGGTGCCGTCGGGCGTGTCGTAGTCGTCGCCGAAGACCTCGAGCGCTTCCCTGCGGCCGGCGGCCGCCAGCAGCGCGAGCGGGATCAGGTGCGTTTCGGGGTCATGCCTCTCGCCGATCTCGCCATCGGGGTCGGCGCCCGCGGCGTTGAAGTAGCGCAATGCGACATGGCGCGAGCCGTAGGCGTGGGCGTAGTCCTCCAGGACCTGTTCGACCACCAGTTTCGTGCGGCCATAGGGGTTGATAGGGCGCTGCGGCGCCGATTCGGTGATCGGCAGTACGTCCGGCACGCCGTAGGTGGCACAACTCGACGAGAAGACCAGCTTGTCGACGCTGGCGCTGCGGCAGGCGTCGAGCAGAGACAATGTTCCCCCGACATTGTTGCGATAGTACTTCGCGGGCGCGTCGACGGACTCCCCCACATAGGCGAAAGCGGCGAAGTGGATCACCGCCTCGACGGCGTATTTGCGGATGGTCTCCGCTAACGCATCCTCGTCGCGGATGTCGGCCTCTACCAGCGGGCCCCAGCGCACCGCGTCGCGGTGCCCGAGCACCAGGTTGTCGAAGGCGATGGGAGTGAACCCCTCTTGCGCCAGCGCCTTGCAGGCGTGGCTGCCGATGTATCCCGCCCCGCCGGTCACAAGGATCGCGGCCGAGCTCATCGGTCCTCCGTCTTCGCCTCGATCCGCTCGGCGAAATAGGGGATAGTGCGCGCAAGCCCTTCCTCGATGTCAACCTTCGGCTCCCAGCCAAGCACCTGCTTCGCCTTGGAGATGTCCGGGCAGCGCTGGCGCGGATCGTCGACCGGCAGCGGCCGGTGCGCGATCGCGGATTGCGACCCCGTATGCGCCAGCACGATCCTCGCGAAGTCGCCGATCCGGAACTCGTCAGGATTACCGAGATTGATCGGGCCCGTCACGGGGTCGGGCGACTCCATCAGCCGGACGAAGCCCTCGATCAGGTCGTCGACGTAGCAGAAGGAGCGGGTCTGACGCCCGTCGCCGTAGACCGTCAGGTTCTCTCCGCGCAGCGCCTGAACCACGAAGTTGGATACCACCCGCCCGTCGTCCAACTGCATGCGGGGGCCATAGGTGTTGAAGATGCGCGCGACCTTTATGCGCGTGCCGAAGCGGCGGTGGAAGTCGAAGAACAGCGTCTCGGCGCAACGCTTGCCCTCGTCGTAGCAGGCGCGCGGGCCGGTGGGGTCGACATTGCCGCGATAAATCTCGGATTGCGGCGTGACCAGCGGGTCGCCATAGACCTCCGATGTCGACGCCTGGAAGATGCGGATACCCCGGCGTGTCGCCAGTTCGAGCAGGTTGAGCGACCCCAGGACGCTGGTCTTGGTTGTCTGGATCGGATCAAGAGAGTAGGCGACCGGCGATGCCGGGCAGGCAAGGTTGTAGATCTCGTCCACCTCGAGATCGATCGGATTCACGACGTCGTGCTCCACGACCTCGAAATCCGGGTTGGCGACGTGGTGGGCCACGTTCTCCAAACGGCCCGTCGCATAGTTGTCGAGGCAGACGACGGCGTGGCCTTCTGCCATCAGCCGGTCGCACAGGTGGGAGCCGAGAAACCCCGCCCCCCCGGTCACCAGGATTCGCTTCTTGCTGTTTCCTGCCACGTGCCGGTCTCCCTACCTCATGGGCGACAGGCCGGACGCATCGAGGCGGGCTCGATGTTATCCGGGTCTGTGAACTGGCCGTATGAAACCCGTATGGCCGGTTCCTGCGATTAATTACGCAAAGCCGCATCTTCGGGGAGGTCCACTCCGCCGTTAGTTGCAGGATCGCTGAACAGGTGGTTTCCCGCCTTGATTCAAATCAAGCTTTAGCGTGCGACGGCGCCTCGGGAGCGTGCCGTCAACCCGGTTCCGGCGGCGCTCGGCGTCGCGGATGCTGGTCGCGACGGGCGCCACCTCCGTCGCGTTAACACAGCCTTCTGCGGCGTTAACCGAAAGCCGCCGAAATGCCGCAATCGCAACCAAATCCCGCCGCGCGACATACCTAGCTAGCCCCCGGAGAAACGAGGGGACCTGCTATGAGGGATTGGGAATCCGATGTCGCGCTGTATCTGTTCGCGGGCTTCCTGGTGCTCGCCCTCTTCCTGGTCGAGGGTGGGCGGCTCGACCTCCTGGGTTCGCTGAAAGGCCTGCTGGCCTTAGTGCTTTGAGCGCGGGCGTTATCTGTTCTTTGCGACAGGGAGGTCCGCTGGTGGGCGCGGCGGCTTGACGATCGAGCCGGTCAGCGTCGCCGCCGGGCGCTGCGGGACGTTCGCCTTCGCCTTCTCGGGGGAGGGCGCAGGTTTCGCTGGCGTGGGAGCCTTGGCAGAAGCGCGAACGCCTACCGCCTGCGTCGGACGAGGCTGCGCGCCTGCCTTAAGCGGCCGCGAGGCGGGTGTCGGCACGCGTTGCTGGGCCACCGGCTTGGCCGGCCGTACCGCCTTGTTCACCGCCGGCTGCGTCGTCCTGGCGCCCTTCGCGGGCCTGTCCGGGAATTCGCCCATGTAGTAGGCGACCGCTCCGGCGGCGAGGGCGCCGGCGACCAGTAGCTTGAAACTAGGAAGACCGAATCGGGACATGCGTCGGACCGTATAGCGAGTGGATTAAGGTCAGGTTGACTGCCCCCGCGACGAGACCCCCTGCTACCAGTTGGCGATAGTGCCGTCGGCGAGCATCGCATCGCTGGAGAGGATGACCTCCTGCTCGAACGGGTGTCGCGCTGCAGCCTTCTCGTCGATCTCGATGCCGATGCCCGGGGCCTCCGGAATGCCCCAGCAGCCGTCCCGCAGCGCCAGCGGGTATTGCGCGCAGATTTCCTCGAACCATGGAACGATGCCCACTGCCTCTTCCTGTATCACGAAGTTCGGCGTTGCGACGTCGAACTGAAGGGCCACCGCGCCGGCGACCGGTCCCATCGGGTTGTGCGGCGCGACCCCCATGTGCGCCGCTTCCGCGATGGCTGCGATCCTGCGGCCGCCGCTGAAGCCGCCGCAATGCGCGAGGTCGGGCTGGACGTAGGCAACGGCCCGGGCTTCGGCGATGTCGGCGAACTCGCGCGGCGTGAACAGCCGCTCGCCTGTGGCTAGGGGCGCTTCTACGCGGCGCGCGAGGTCGGCCATGGCACGTGCGTCGCCGGGCTGGATGGGTTCCTCGACGAACAGGGGCTTTATCGGTGCGATGGCGTCGATGTAAGCCTTGGCCGCGTCGAGGGTGGCCGGCCTCCCGTGAAAGTCGGTCATGATGTCGACGTTCCAGCCGACTCGCTCGCGCACCGCCGCGGCGAGCTTCTCTACGTGCCGCACGGCACCCGCCGGAGCGTCGTATCCGGTGTAGGGGACGAAGCCCAGCTTCACGGCGTCGTAACCCATCTCGACGGTCTCCTGCACGGCGTCGCAGAATGCTTCGATGTCGCCCGTCGGCGCGGGACCTCCGGCCCCCCGCTTCATGTGCGTATAGACGCGCACGCGGTCGCGGACGCGGCCGCCGAGCAGTTGCCACACCGGCACGCCGAGGACCTTCCCCTTGATGTCCCACAGGGCCTGCTCGATCCCCGACAGCGCGGTCATGCCGATGACGCCCAGCGGCCAGAAGCTGAAGTGCGTCATGCGCCGTACCACATGCTCGATGCGCAGCGGGTCCTCCCCGACGACCAGCGGCGCCATGTCCTCGATTGTCGCGGCAACCGCCCTGGTCTTCCATTCGAGCGTCGCCTCGCCCCAGCCGTGCAGCCCGGGCTGGTCGGTCAGGACCTTCACGAAGATCCAGTTGCGATAGACGGCGTTCACGACGATCGTCTCGATGGCGCTAATCTTCAAGGTCGGCCTCTAGGGGTTGAGCAGGTTGGGCAGCCAGGTGGAAAGCTCGGGTACGAGGCAGAGCAGCATCACCGCGGCGACCTCTGCAAGCAGGAACGGGACGAGGGCCCTGAGCAGCGGCAACATGCCGATGCTGCCGACGCGCATCATCACGAACAGGACGACCCCCACCGGCGGTGTAAGGAGCCCGATCGCAAGGCTCAGCGTCACCACCATGCTCATCTGGAGCGGATCGATGCCCAGCGCATATGCCGCCGGCATGATCAGCGGGATGAAGATGAGGATCGCCGCGCCGATGTCGAGGAAGGTGCCCAGCACCAGCATGAGGACCATGATTGCGAATAGGAACGCGATCGGCTGGCCTTCGAAAAGCATCGCCGCCCCGCGCACCCATCCGGAGATCCCGAGAAGGTTGAGCGCGTAGGACAGGATCGTGGCGGCCGCCACGAGCAGGTAGATGGTGGCGGAGATTCGCGCAGCGCTCATAAAGGCCCGCCAGAGGCCCTTGGCGTCGAGCCGCCGGAAGACCACGACCGCCAGGAATATGGCGTAGGCCACCGCGATGCCGCCTCCTTCGGTGGCGGTGTAGGCGCCGGCGAGCATACCGCCGATGATGATGAGGGGCAGGGTGACGACCGCCAGTCCCTCGATCGCCATGCGCCATGGCGACTCGCCGATGCTTCTCGCCAGAGGTTTCGGCAGGCGGCCCCGCCACGCATCGACGGCGATGATGGTGCAGCATGCGGCGCCCAGCAGCAGCCCCGGCACCACTCCTGCCAGGAACAGGTCGATGACCGAGAGACCGGAAACGGCGGCGATCAGGATCGCGAGACCTGACGGCGGGATGATGGGTCCGATGATGGAGGAAGCGGCCGTGACGGCCGCGGCATAAGGAGGCGTGTAGCCTTCCTTGGGCATCTCCTCCATGAACACCCGCCCGAGCGCCGCGGCGTCCGCCACCGCCGAGCCGGATATTCCCGCGAACATGACCGAGGCGCCCACATTGGCATAGGCCGTTCCCCCGCGCAGCCATCGCGTGGCGCCTGATGCTATCGCTATCAGGCGAGTGGTGATGCCGCCCTGGTTCATGATCTCGGCGGCGAGGATGTAGAAGGGCACGGCAAGGAAAACGAAGCTGTCCACGCCTGTGAACAGGCGGGTTGCGACGATCGCGAAGGGTATGTCCACGATCCAGACGCCCACCAGGCCGGCCAGTCCGAGCGCGAACGCCACCGGAACGCCGGCGAAAAGGAGCGCCAGCCCGACCAGCGCGACGACGATCATGATGCGCCTTCCCTGTCGTCCGTGATGCGGTCGGGCTCGAAGCCGGCGAACCACGTCAGCGCTATCTGCACCAGCATGAGCAGCGCCCCAACCGGCAGTGCAAGGTACGGGTAGATCATCGGGATGCCGGACGCAGGGGCGACCTGCGCGGCATTGCGCAGGGCGAGCGGCCAGCCGTAGACGAGGACGAACAGGCAGAAGATCGCCGCGACCGAGTACAGCGCGGACTTCACCAGTTGCGCACGCGCGGGGCCGACCCTGGTCTCGATGGTTTCGACGGCCATGTGCTCGGCGCGGAAGATGCAAGCGACTGATCCCAGCATCATCAGCCAGACCATGAGGTAGCGCATCAGTTCTTCGGTCCAGCTGAAGCCGGTGCCGAAGACATACCGGCCCACCACCTGCATCAGATTCAGAAGCGTCACCACGATGAGCAACAGCGTCGCTGCGATCTCGGTCGAGCGGGTCAGCGTCCTGGCCGTTCGGAGGGCGATGCCGTGCATTGCGGAGGTCTCGGAGAGAGAGCCGCGGAGCCGGTGCGGCTCCGCGGCGGCGCCTGTCAGTCGTAGAGTCGGGTCTTCGCCGCTTCGACTTCGGCGAGCAGGTCGTCAACCAGTTGGTCGCCCACCCGCGAGCGGATGAACTTGACGACGGGTTCCTGGACGATGTCGCGGAAAGCGGCCTTTTCTTCCGGAGAGGAGACGTGGATTTCCATCCCTAGCTCTTCCTTCAGCTTTTTGCTGAAGCGCCAGTCGCCCTCGGTCTTCTCAAGGTTCTCGGTCCACGCCATCAGCTTCGCGGCGTCCTGGATGATCTGCTGCTGGCCCACCGTGAGCGACTCGAACCACGTATTGTTGGCGATGATCACGTGCAGGCCGAAGACGTGCTCGTTGAGCGTGTAGTATTTCTGAACCTCGCCGTGACCGCCGCTGTAGACGACGGCCGGCGGATTCTCCTGCCCGTCTACCACGCCCTGGCGCAGCGCCATCACCACTTCCGCGCCGCTGATCGGCACAGCCGTCGCCCCCAGGGAGTTCACCATCTCCATGAACACCGGGCTTTCCATCGTGCGGATCTTCATGCCGGCCATGTCCGGCGGGTTGATGATCGGCCGGATGTTGTTGGTGAATGAGCGGAAGCCGTTCTGCGAGAAGGCGAGGGCACGTATACCGGTCTTGTCCAGGATGTCCTTGCGCATGGCGTTGGCGAACGGCCCGTTGATGACCTCCCAGGCCACCGGCGCGCTCTCCATGACGTAGGGGATCGACCACACCTGGATCGGCGGATAGAAGCCGGCCATCGCGCCGTCCGCCGGGAACGTCAGTTCGAGGCTGCCCTGCTGGACTTGCTCGATCATCTCCCGCTCCCCGCCCAGCTGGTTGCCTGGGAACAGGCGCACGGTGATCTCACCGTTCGTCTTGAACTCCACATACTCCTTGAAGCGCACCAGCGCCTTGTATTCCGGGAAGTCGCCCTCGGCGACACCGATGCCGAACTTGATCTCCATTGCGCTGGCGGACATCGCGAACGCGCTGGCGCACGCCAGCGCGGCTGCTGCCACAAGGCTACGAATTGTCATGCTTTCCTCCCGTTGGGCCAGTTGCTACTGACAGGTGACAGGCGAACGATCTCCTCCCGTTCGCGATGCCGATGCGGGGATCATGCCGTTCTTTAGATCATATGTAAAGATGAAAGCGGGGTGATGCATGAGCAGGCAGCCGGGGACGGTCGAACTCAAGATTCCGATCGAGCTGGGCTCGTCGCTCCCGACCGGCGCGACGAAGCGCGTGGTCGAATTGCTCGGGCGAAGGATCGTCAATGACGAATACCCCCAGGGCCAAGTCATCCCGACCGAGGAGGAGCTTGCTCTGTCCCTTGGGGTGAGCCGCGCGACCGTGCGCGACGCGGTGAAGGTGCTCTCCGGCAAAGGCCTGGTTCAGACCGCGCGCCGCTACGGCACGCGCGTGCGTCCGATGGAGGAGTGGAGCCTGCTGGACGTCGATGTCGCCTCCTGGCACGCCCCTGACCACCCCCGGATCGGGCGCATGTTCGCTGAGACGACCGAACTCCGCTGCGTCATCGAGCCGGCAGCCGCTGCGGCCGCGGCGCGGAAGGCCACGCCTGAGCAGGTCGCGGTGCTGCTGGAATCCGCCCGGGCCATGCATCCGGGCGAGGGGGATATCCAGACGCTGTTCGAAGCCGACTGCCGATTTCACTCCACCGTGCTTGAGGCGACCGGCAACCTGATCATGCGGCAGATGCGGCCGATCATCCTCAGCGTTCTGCGCATTTCATACGAGTTCGGTGTGCTGGTGGTGGACGACAAGCCTGTGAGCCGGGAGGGTCACATACGGGTCGCCGAGGCGATCCGCGATCGCGATCCTGCCCGCGCTCGCGCCGAGATGGAGGAGATGCTGTCCCTCAACCGCGACACGGCCGAGGTCTATTGGCGGCAGCGCAACGGCGCCTGATGCAGCACGCGGCGCCGGGGCGCGGACGCTGCGGTCGAACCCGAGAGCAGCACCCGCCATGGGATACGCTGCGACGGTCTTCGCCGAATAGCTAGAGCTTGGCGATCCCGGCAGGATTCGAACCTGCGACCATCGGCTTAGAAGGCCGGTGCTCTATCCAGCTGAGCTACGGGACCGTGCCTGAGAGAACGCCCGGTCAGTGGGTCCAAGGCGTCTTGCGGTCATAGCGGAAATTGTCCGAATAGGAAATCTGCCGCCGCCGCGCCTCCTTGGGCTCCTCCACGCGGAAGGCGATGCCGTGCGTCTTGGCGTAGGCTTCGGCCTCCTCGCGCGTCTCGAAGGTGAGCCGCACCTGGCTCCTCATGTCGGAAGACGTGGTGTAGCCCATCAGTGGGTCGATCTTGCGTGGCTTTTCCGGCTCGAACTCCAGCACCCAGTAGCCGGTCTTCGCCTTGCCGGACTGCATGGCTGTCTTGGCCGGGCTGTAGATGCGTGCTGACATGGCGTTGCTCCAGATAATGGCGCGACTCGGATGCGACCAGCCTTCTCCCGGCCGCGCGGCCGGTCAAGCGGCGATCTTCCGAGCCGAAGCTCGAAGGCGGATGGTCGGAGCGGCAGGATTCGAACCTGCGACCCTCTGGTCCCAAACCAGATGCGCTACCAGGCTGCGCTACGCTCCGTACCGTCCGGGCCGCGTGTTCCTTATGGATGCTGCCGCCCTCGCGCAAGCCATAATTTCCCGGGACAAAGGCGCGGCGGCCGTCGCGGGCGCTTCTCGCCCGTCAGGAGGCCCGCGCAGCGGCCAGCCCGCGAGAGACGTCCTCGATCAGGTCCTCGACATTCTCCAGGCCGATCTGCAGTCGCATCACGGGCCCCGCGTAGTCGCCTTTCGCGATCATCCGATCCGCCAGCGAGACGTGGACCGCAAGGCTTTCGTAGCCGCCCCAGGAATAGCCGAGCCCGAAGATCCTGAGCGCGTCGAGGAAGGCGTGAGCCTGTTCCTTGCCACCGCCGTCGAGCACGACCGAGAATATGCCGCTCGCGCCGGAGAAGTCGCGCTTCCACAGCGCGTGCCCCGGATGGCTTTCCAGCCCCGGGTGCAGCACGCGCGACACGCCGGCCTGGCCCTCCAGCCACTGGGCGATCGTCAGCGCGCTGTCCTGATGGCGCTCCAGCCGAACTCCCATCGTGCGCAGGCCGCGCAATACCTGGTACACATCGTCAGGCGCCGCGCAGCAACCCATCGTGATGTGGGTGTCGTGCAGGCGCTTCCATGTCGCCTCGTTGGCGGACACGGTGCCGAGCAGCACGTCGGAATGGCCGGCCGGGTATTTGGTGGCGGCGTGGATTGAGATGTCCACGCCGTGCTCCAGCGGCCGGAAAAAAAGCGGCGTCGCCCAGGTGTTGTCCATCATGACCACCGCGCCGGCCGCCTTGGCGACCCGGGCGATCGCCGGAATGTCCTGCATCTCGAAGGTATTGGAGCCCGGGGATTCGGTGAACACGACCTTGGTGTTCGGCTTCATCAAGGCGGCGATGCCGGCGCCGGCCTGGGGATCGTAGTAATCCACCTCCACGCCCAGCCGCTTGAGCATCGTGTCGGCGAAGTTGCGCGTCGGGAAATAGACCGAGTCGACGATCAGCACATGGTCGCCGGCCGAAAGGAAGGCGAGCAGCGGGATCGTCACCGCCGCCAGTCCGGACGGTACGAGGATCGTTCCGGCCGAGCCCTCCAGATCGTCGATCGCCGCCGCCAGCGCGTCGGTCGTAGGCGTTCCGCGGGTGCCATAGGTGTATTTCTGGTTGCGTGTCGCCAGCGTGGCGGCGTCGGGAAAGAGCACAGTCGAGGCATGCACGACGGGCGGATTCACGAAACCGTGGAAGGTCCGCGGGTCATGGCCGGAGTGGGCTAGCCTAGTGTTCGCGCCCCAATTGCTGTCCTGGTCTGCCATTTGTCCTCGCCCGCGATTATCGTCGTCGAGGCATAAGCCGCGTCAAAAGCTTGCGCAACATCGCGCTGGTCAAGCGTGTTGGGCCAGCGTCGGCGCCAGCCGTAGCGGCCTGGCGGGCCGGGCCCGCGCAATCGCACTTAAATCGTTTTGTGCGCCGAACATTGCGGCAAATGCGTCGCGAACCTGCTCAAAACACGTGCTTGCTGCCCAAAACCCTTCCGACCTGACGCGAAAAGCCATTCTCACTTGACCGACGCAAAATAATGGCCTTCGATGGCCGCGTGGATGGGAGGGGAAGCCAGCGCGCCGCCCCGCGGCGTTTCGTGTCCGGCACTAGATCGGAGCGCTTCTGCCGCTTCCCACACGGGAACGAATCCAGGGCAGGACCCAGGAAAACAGAAAAGGGTGAGTGGGTATGAAACACGTTTTGACAGGCATTCTGGGCACGGCGATTGTCGCGCTCTCGGCCAGCGTCGCGCAGGCTGCGACGCTCGATGACGTCAAGAGCAAGGGATTCGTCCAGTGCGGCGTCAACACCGGCCTCGCCGGCTTTGCCGCGCCGAACGACAAGGGCGAGTGGGCCGGCTTCGATGTCGACGTCTGCAAGGCCGTCGCGGCTGCAATCTTCGGCGACGCCGAGAAGGTGAAGTACACGCCCACGACCGCCAAGGAGCGGTTTACCGCTCTGCAGTCGGGCGAAATCGACATGCTGTCGCGCAACACCACTTGGACACTCAGCCGCGATACCTCGCTGGGCTTCAACTTCGCCGGCGTGAACTATTATGACGGCCAGGGCTTCATGATCAATTCGAAGAACCTGCCCGGCATCAACTCGGCGCTTCAGCTCTCGGGCGCCGCCGTCTGCGTGCAGACCGGCACGACCACCGAGCTCAATCTGGCCGACTATTTCCGCGCCAACAATATGGACTACAACCCGGTGGTCTTCGAGAAGCTCGAGGAGGTCAACGCGGCCTACGATTCGGGCCGTTGCGACGTCTACACCACCGACCAGTCGGGCCTTTACTCGATCCGCCTTACCCTGTCCGCGCCGGACGACCATGTCGTGCTTCCGGAGATCATCTCCAAGGAGCCGCTCGGCCCCGCCGTGCGCCACGGCGACGATCAGTGGTTCGACATCGTGAAGTGGACGCTCAACGCGATGATCATCGCCGAGGAGCTGGGCATCACGCAGGCCAATGTCGAGGAGATGAAGAACTCGGCCAACCCCGAGATCAAGCGCGTCCTCGGCCAGGAAGCCGACTCCAAGCTGGCCGCCGATCTCGGCCTGTCCAACGACTGGGTCGTGAACATCGTCAAGGCTGTCGGCAACTACGGCGAGAGCTTCGAGCGCAATATCGGCTCGGGCTCCCAGCTCAAGATCGCGCGCGGCCTGAACCAGCTGTGGACGAAGGGCGGCATCCTCTACGCGCCCCCGATCCGCTGATCCGGCAGATCTGAATCGGGGCAGGGCGGGCTTTACCCGCCTTGCCTTCCTCTCGCGAAGGATCGCCGATGGCCTCGCAGGAAACTCTAGGTCACTCCGCCTCCGGGCGGAGCTCGTTCCTCTACGACCCGAAGATACGCGGCTACATCTTCCAGGTCCTGGTCGTGATCGCGCTGGCGCTCGCGGTGGGATGGATCGTGCTCAACACGATGGAGAACCTGCGCCGCGCTAACATTTCCTCGGGCTTCGGGTTCCTCAACGGTCGCGCCGGCTTTGACATCTCGATCGCGCTGATTCCGTTCAATTCGGATTCCACTTTCGGCCGCGCCCTGGCCGTCGGTCTGATCAACACTCTGGTGATGGCCGCCGCGGGCATCGTCACGGCGACGGTGGTGGGCTTCATCGTCGGTATCGGCAGGTTGTCCAGGAACTGGCTGATCGCGCGCATATGCACGGTCTATGTTGAGGTGTTCCGCAACATCCCGCCGCTTCTCGTGATCTTCTTCTGGTACCTTGGCGTGCTCTCTGTGTTGCCGCTGCCGCGCGACTCGATCGAACTGCCCTTCGGTTCCTACCTCAACAGCCGCGGCTTCTTCTTCCCCAGGGCGATCTGGGAGCAGGGTTCCTGGCTAATTCTGCTCGCCTTCGTCCTGGCGGTCGCCATGAGCTGGTTCGTCGCGCGGCGCGCCCGCATCCGCCAGATGGCGACCGGCCAGCCATTCCCGGTGTTCTGGACCTCCGTTGCGCTGATCGTCGGCCTGCCTCTGCTGGCCTTCCTCGTCGCAGGCATGCCGGTGACGTTCGAGACGCCAAGGCTGTCGACCTTCAACCTTACGGGCGGGCTTGTCGTCCTGCCTGAATTCATCGCGCTTTACCTGGCCCTGTCCTTCTACACAGCCTCCTTCATCGCCGAGATCGTGCGCGCCGGCATCCTGGGCGTCAGCAAGGGGCAGACGGAGGCGTCCTACGCACTAGGCTTGCGGCCGGGGCAGACGCTGCGTCTCGTCATTGTGCCGCAGGCGATGCGTATCGTCATTCCGCCGCTCACCAGCCAGTATCTCAACCTGACCAAGAACTCCTCGCTGGCGGTCGCCATCGGTTATCCCGAGCTCGTCGCCGTTGGCGGCACCATCCTCAACCAGACCGGCCAGTCGATCGAGGTCGTGGCCATCTGGATGATCGTCTACCTGTCGCTTTCACTCGTCACCTCCGTCTTCATGAATTGGTTCAACGCCCGTGTGGCGCTGGTGGAGAGGTAGGGGCCATGCAGGAGCACGACCTCTCCTTCGTCCGTGCCGAGATGATCAATGCGCAGGCCGCTCCCGCGCGCGAGCGGGGGCCGATTTTCTGGCTGCGCAGGAACCTCTTCGCTACCCCGGCCGACACCGTCCTGACGATCATCGGCCTCATCATCGTGGTGCTGATCGTTCCGCCGCTGATCCGCTGGGCCTTCATCGACGCAGCGTGGGACGGGCTCGGCCGCGGCGTCTGTTCCACGGTCGCCCAGGGCGGCGTGCAGCCGGAAGGCTGGTCCGGCGCCTGCTGGGCGTTCGTGCGGGCCAAGTTCGAGATATTCATGTTCGGCCGCTACCCAATCTCCGAGCGCTGGCGCGTCATGTTGGTGGCGGCCATGTTCGTCGCCCTGCTGGTGCCGCTGCTGATCCCTAGGATGCCTCGCAAGGGCCTGAACGCCGTCCTCTTCTTCTTCGTCTTTCCGGTCGTTTCCTTCTTCTTGCTGGTTGGCGGCTGGTTCGGCCTGCGCGAGGTCGAGACCTCGCTCTGGGGCGGCCTGCTCGTCACCCTGGTCCTCTCCTTCGTCGGCATTTCGGTCTCGCTTCCGCTCGGCATATTGCTGGCGCTCGGCCGCCGCTCGCACATGCCCGTGGTCAAGCTTGTCTGCGTCATCTTCATCGAGACTGTGCGCGGCGTGCCCCTCATCACGGTGCTGTTCATGGCCAGCGTGATGTTCCCGCTGTTCCTGCCGGCGGGCGTCAACTTCGACAAGTTCCTGCGCGCCCTGGTCGGCGTCTCGCTCTTCGCCTCGGCCTACATGGCCGAGGTCGTGCGCGGCGGTCTGCAGGCGATCCCGAAAGGGCAGTACGAAGGCGCCGATTCGCTGGGTCTCAGCTACTGGCAGAAGATGCGTCTGATCGTGCTGCCGCAGGCGCTCAAGCTGGTCATTCCGGGCATCGTGAACACCTTCATCGGCCTGTTCAAGGATACCAGCTTGGTCTCCATCATCGGCATGTTCGACCTGCTCGGCATCGTTAGGCAGAACTTCTCGGACGCCAACTGGGCCTCGCCGCAGACGCCGATGACCGGCCTTGTGTTCGCAGGCTTCGTGTTCTGGCTGTTCTGCTTCGGCATGTCGCGCTATTCGATGTTCATGGAACGGAGGCTCGACACCGGCCACAAGCGGTGAACTGGACGCGGAATCAGAACGGACGAGCGCCGGCAAGGCTTCGCTGGGGAACAAGGGGTAAGTGAATGGCCATCGAAAACGCTGTCAGCGCGGAAGAGATCCAGGTCGATCGCTCGAAGATGCAGGTTTCCGCCACCGACGTGGCGATCGAGATCGTCGGCATGCACAAATGGTACGGCGATTTCCACGTGCTGAAGGACATCAACCTGAAGGTCATGCGCGGCGAGCGCATTGTCGTATGCGGGCCGTCCGGCTCGGGCAAGTCCACCATGATCCGCTGCATCAACCGGCTGGAGGAGCACCAGAAGGGCAAGATCGTCGTCGACGGCATCGAGCTCACCAGCGACCTGAAGAAGATCGACGAGGTGCGCCGCGAGGTCGGCATGGTGTTCCAGCACTTCAACCTCTTCCCCCACCTGACCATCCTGGAGAACTGCACGCTGGCGCCGATCTGGGTGCGCAAGACGCCGAAGCGGCAGGCCGAGGAGCAGGCCATGCATTTCCTCGAGCGGGTTAAGATCCCCGAGCAGGCGCACAAATATCCAGGCCAGCTCTCCGGCGGCCAGCAGCAGCGCGTCGCCATCGCGCGCTCGCTGTGCATGAACCCGCGCATCATGCTGTTCGACGAGCCCACCTCCGCGCTCGATCCGGAGATGATCAAGGAGGTGCTCGAGACCATGGTGTCGCTGGCCGAGGAAGGCATGACGATGATCGTGGTGACACACGAGATGGGCTTCGCCCGGCAGGTGGCCAACCGCGTCATCTTCATGGATCAGGGTCAGATCGTGGAGCAGAACGCGCCCGAGCGGTTCTTCGACGATCCGCAGCACGAGCGCACCCAGCTCTTCCTCAGCCAGATCCTGCACTGAGCCGAGCCGCGGCGGCCTCGACGCCCGGTTACTTCGCCGTCCTTGCGGTCGCCTCGGCTGCCGCCTTGCGCGCGTCGTAGCCGTAGAGCCAGTCCAGGTCGGCCGCCAGTCGCTTCTCGCGCAGCCTGAGCACGATGTCGCGCCCGAGCGAGACCGGGAAACGCGCATGCCAGGCGAAATGGTTGAAGCGGCCGCGCGCCGCCACGCGTTTCACGCGCGGGCGCCTGATAGCCTCATATGCCGCGAGCGCGCCGGCGATATCGCCCGCCCGCGCCGCAATGAGGTCGGCGAGCGTTACGGCGTCCTCGATCGCCATCGCCGCCCCCTGCGCGGCAAACGGCGTCATCGCATGCGCCGCGTCCCCCACCAGGGCAACCCCCTGCGGGCCCGTCCAGGCAATGCGCTCGTCCACCTGGCTGATCGGCCACAGTGTCCACGGCCCCGCATCCTTCGCCAGCGTAGCCAGCGGTCCCCGCAGGCCGCGCATCGTCCTTTCCAGGGGGGCGACGTCCGCCTTGGCGGCGCGCGCCATTCCTTCCTCGCCTTCGGTGATGACCACCAGGTTGAGCGCGCCGCCGCCCCTGATCGGGTAGGCGACGAGGTGGAAGCGGGGGTGCAGGAACACTGTCACCGCATCCCCCGGCATCAGGCTCGACAGCGCTTCGCCGATCCTGCTGTCGCGCCGGATCGTCGTACGCCAGGCAACGTGTCCGCTGGGACTGGCGGCGCGTGCACCGCGCCCGAGGCCGCGCACCCCGGACCGCACGCCGTCGGCGCCCACGAGCAGCAGGCATGGGACCTCGTCGATACGGCCGCCCCGGTCGATCGAGACGGTGACGCCCCGCGCATGCAGCGCCGCGTCCGCCACCCGCGCCCCCTTTACCAGCTTGATGTCGTGCTCGCGCGCCGTACGTGCCACCAGGGCGCTCTGGAGGTCGGCCCGATGGACGGCGAGATAGGGTGCCCCCCAGCGGCTTTCGGCCTCGCTGCCGAGACGAATGCTGGCGATGGACCTGCCGCTGCGCCCGCTGCGCATCTCGATCCGGTCCGGCCTCACCGCGGCCGGGCGCAGCAACTCCAGCACGTCCAGAGAATCGAGCAGCCGCGTCGCATTGGGGGAGAGTTGCAGGCCGGCGCCGGCCTCCTCGAGTTCGGGCGCCTGCTCGTAGAGCTGTACCGAAAATCCCTGCCGCGCGAAGGCGATTGCGGCGGTCAGCCCCGCGATGCCCGCTCCGGCGATGACGATCTGGCGGGACCGGGGAGCATCCATGTCATGCGCTGCTCAGGCGGCCTGCGCCCGGTAAATGCAGCCTGCGGGCTTCGTCTCGTCGGCATGCAGCGCCGGATCATACACGTAAAGGGTCGAGCAGTATGCGCAAACCTTCTCCGCGTCGTCGCCCATGTCGAGGAAGACGTGCGGGTGGTCGAAGGGCGGGTTTGCGCCTACGCACATGAATTCCTTCACGCCGATCTCGATCTTCGCGTGCCCGGCGTCGTTCTGGAAGTGGGGTATGGAATGACCCGCCATATGCTGCTCCATGATCCTGTCGCACCCCGATAGCGGATCGGCGATCGAATCGCCAGTGTTTCTGCGGCTGCCGGGGATGGAACGTGTCATCAAGTTGATATGAAACCGTCGCATTACCCTGCCAGGGATCGGCGCGGGGGATGCCCGCTCGGTCCGGGCCTGATATGCTGTTCGAAAGGAAGAGGCGCGAAATGAACGAGCTTAAGCCGGTGCAGGGCGATTTTGTCGGCGAGCCGGTGCTTTCGGCGGCCGAGGCAAGCCCCGACCGCTTTGTCAACCGCGAGTTCTCCTGGCTCCAGTTCAACCGCCGCGTCCTGGAGGAATCGCTCAACCCGAACCATCCACTGCTCGAGCGCGTGCGCTTCCTCGCCATTTCCGCCGATAATCTGGACGAGTTCTTCATGGTCCGCGTCGCCGGCCTGGCCGGCCAGGTGCGTGAGGGTATTGCAATGCGCAGCGCCGACGGGCGCACGCCGCAGGAGCAACTCGACCAGATACTACTGGAGGTGGCGCGTCTCCAGGACGAGCAGCAGGATAGCCTCTCGCAGTTGATGGCGCTCCTCAAGAAGGAGGGCATAGACATTGTTCGCGGAGACGGGCTCACCAGGGACGATAAGGCCTGGCTCGAGACCTATTTTCTCGAATCCGTCTTTCCGGTGATGACGCCCCTGTCTATCGATCCGGCGCATCCGTTCCCCTTCATCCCCAACCTCGGATTTTCCATCGCGCTCACCCTGCGCCACCGCCGCGACGGCGAGGAAATGACGGCGCTCCTTCGCCTCCCGGTGGCGCTGCGCCGTTTTATCCGCCTGCCCGATCGCAGGGCGACGGTCCGTTTCATCACGCTGGAGGATTTGGTCGGCCTCCACATCGGCCAGCTCTTCCCCGGCTACGAGGTGAAGGGATCCGGCACATTCCGCATCATCCGCGACAGCGACATCGAGGTCGAGGAAGAGGCGGAGGATCTCGTGCGCCTCTTCGAGTCGGCGCTGAAGCGCCGCCGCCGCGGCCAGGTGATCCGCATCGAGTTCGACAGCGAGATGCCGGAGCTGTTGCGCGACTTCGTGGCCAGCCAGCTTGGCGTTTCCGCCAACCGCATCAGCGTGCTGCGCTGGCCGCTCGCCATCAACCAGATTTCCGAGATCGTGGCGCTGCCGCGCGACGACCTCAAGTTTGTGCCCTACAACCCGCGCTTTCCCGAACGCATCCGCGATCACGGCGGCGACTGCTTCGCCGGCATCCGCGAGAAGGACATCGTTGTCCACCATCCCTACGAATCTTTCGACGTGGTGGTGCAGTTCCTGCGCCAGGCGGCGGCCGACCCGGACGTCGTCGCCATCAAGCAGACCCTGTACCGTACCTCGAACGACAGCCCCATCGTGCGCGCCCTGATCGACGCAGCGGAGGCCGGCAAGTCGGTGACTGCGCTGGTCGAACTGAAGGCGCGCTTCGACGAGGAGGCGAATATCCGCTGGGCGCGTGACCTGGAGCGCGCCGGCGTGCAGGTGGTCTTCGGCTTCCTGGAACTGAAGACCCACGCCAAGATGTCGCTGGTGGTGCGCCGCGAGGACCAGAAGCTGAGGAACTACGTGCATCTGGGCACGGGCAACTACCACCCCATCACCGCACGCATCTATACGGACCTCTCCTACTTCACCGTCGATCCGCTGATCGCGCATGACGTGGCGCAGGTGTTCAACTTCATCACCGGCTATGCCGAGCCGACCGAGGAGATGCGTCTCGCGATCTCGCCCTTTACGCTGCGCAAGCGCATCCTCGGCCATATTGCTGACGAGATCGGCCACGCCCGGGCGGGGCGGCCGGGGCAGATCTGGATGAAGATGAATTCGTTGGTCGATCCGATCGTGATCGACGCGCTCTATGAGGCGAGCTCCGCGGGCGTCGAGATCGACCTTGTGGTGCGGGGCATATGCTGCCTGCGGCCGCAGGTGCCGGGCCTTTCCGAGAACATCCGCGTCAAGTCGATCGTCGGCCGCTTCCTAGAGCACAGCCGCATTTACTGCTTCGGCAACGGCCACGGACTGCCTTCCGACGAGGCGATCGTCTATATCGGATCCGCCGACATGATGCCGCGCAACCTTGACCGCCGCGTCGAGTTGATCGTGCCGCTCACCAATCCCACCGTGCACGAGCAGGTGCTGCGCCAGATCATGCTCGGAAACATCATGGACAACCAGCAGAGCTTTGAAGTAATGCCCGACGGAACCTCGCGGCGCATCGTGCCCGCCGAGGGCGAGGAACCGTTCAACGCTCAGGAATACTTCATGACGAATCCGAGCCTTTCCGGCCGTGGAGACGCGCTGAAAATCCATGCGCCGAAGCGGATCACGCGCCACGGTCGCCGCAAGAAAGCCAGCGCAGAAGCGGGCGCATGATATCTGGTTCCCAGGGCCGGCTGCAGGATCGCCGGCCGCTGTCGATCATCGACATCGGCTCCAATTCGATCCGCCTAGTCATCTACGAGGGGATCGCCCGCTCGCCCACCGTGCTCTTCAACGAGAAGATGCTGGCGGGCCTCGGCCGCGGCATAGTCTCCACCGGTCGCCTCGACCCCGAGGCGGTGACGCGCGCGGTTGATGAATTCCGCCGCTTCCGCGCGCTCTCCGAGCAGGCTGGAGCGGAGAAGCTGCATGTAATCGCCACGGCAGCCGCGCGCGAGGCCCAGAACGGCCTCGACTTCATCCACCGCGCCGAGCAGATTCTTGGCACAGAGATCCAGGTGCTGTCCGGCCGCCAGGAGGCGCACTATTCCGCACTGGGCGTCATTTCCGGGTTCCACCCCGCTGACGGCATCGCCGGTGACCTCGGCGGCGGCAGCCTGGAACTGATCGACGTTCGCGGCGAGGAGATCGGCGACGGCATCACTTTGCCGCTCGGCGGCCTGCGCCTGCAGGACATGGCGAAGAACTCGACTGCGGAAGCTGCGAAGATCGCTCGCAAGGAGTTGAAGCGCGC